>JBBRBM010000287.1:0-6114 GCA_038205745.1 Verrucomicrobiota bacterium
ACTTGGAAACGTCGCGAACTGATTTCCGGCAAAACTGTTTCCGGGATCGTTGACCGCGTGTTTGTCGCCCCACACACCCGTGAACACGCTCGACCAGCACGACGCGCTGTGAGTGACGGGATGCGTGACCACGCGCACGGAGTAGCAGCCGTTGGATTTCAGGGCGTTGATGTTGGGAGTATTCGCGACCGCCAGCGCGCTCGGCATGCAACCGTCGATGCCGATGATGAGAACCTTATTCGTCAGCGCAGCGAAGGTGTGAGGGACGGCACAGAATAATGCGAGGCTAAGCAACCACCGAGTCATGCGCTCACAATAGCATGTTTCAGGTATCTGCCTTGACCGCAATCACTCCCAGCGGCGGCAAGGTCAACTCCGCGGAGAATTGTTGGCCATGGACTTTGTACTCGTCCGCAGTCACACCGCCGAGGTTGCCTTGATTGCTGCCGCCGTACAACTCCGCGTCGCTGTTCAGCACTTCGCTCCAGTGACCGCCACGCGGCAATCCGATGCGATAAGCGTAGCGCGGCACCGGCGTGAGATTTAGCACCACGAGAATCACACTCTTGCGATCGCGACTCTGGCGCACGAATGACAGGATGCTGTTCTGCGTGTCCGAGGCGTCCACCCAGAAGAATGCGTCGGTGTCGTAATCGCCTTCCCAAAGCGCAGGCTCGCGCTGGTACAGCTTGTTCAAATCCTCGACGATTCTTTGCGTGCCGGCATGGAACGGTCCTTCGTTCAAGGTCCACCATTCAACCTGGCCGTTCGCATTCCACTCGGGCTTCTGGCCGAGTTCGCAGCCCATGAAGAGCAGTTTCTTGCCGGGGAAAAGCCATTGATACGCCAGCAGCGCGCGCAAGTTCGCGAAGGCCTGCCAGTCGTCACCCGGCATGCGGGTGCGCAGCGAACCTTTGCCGTGAACCACTTCGTCGTGGGAAATCGGCAGGATGAAATTCTCGTGATAGTGATAGATCATCGCGAACGTCAGGTCGTTCTGATGATACTTGCGATGAATCGGCTCGTGCTTGAAGTAGTTCAGCGTGTCGTGCATCCACCCCATGTTCCACTTGAAGGAGAAGCCCAACCCGCCGATGTAGGGCGGGCGCGTCACTTGCGGCCACGCCGTTGATTCCTCCGCGATGGTCAGCACGCCGGGGCATTCGGTGTGGACGATGTGGTTGAACTTTTTCAGGAACTCCACCGCCTCAAGATTTTCGCGGCCACCGTACTCGTTCGGAATCCACTCGCCCTCTTTGCGCGAGTAATCGAGGTAGAGCATCGACGCCACGGCATCCACGCGCAGCCCGTCGATGTGAAAGCGCTCGCACCAGTAGATCGCGTTGGCGACGAGGAAATTGACCACCTCGTGGCGGCCGAAATTAAAAATCAGCGTGCCCCAATCCTGGTGCGCGCCTTTGCGAGGATCTTCGTGTTCGTAAAGCGCCGTGCCGTCGAACTTCGCCAGCGCCCACTCGTCACGCGGGAAATGCGCGGGCACCCAATCAACGATGATTCCGATGCCCGCCTCGTGCAGCGTATCGACGAGAAATTGAAATTCGTCCGGCGTGCCGTAACGGCTCGTCGGTGCGTAGAAACCGGTGACTTGATAACCCCACGACGGATAAAACGCGTGCTCGGCCAGCGGCAGAAACTCGACGTGCGTGAACCCCATCTTGCGCACGTAATCGACAAGCTGCGGCGCGATTTCCCGATAGCCGAGCGACTCAGCCGCGCCCTTCTTGCGCCATGAGCCGAGATGCACTTCGTAAATGCTCATCGGCTTGCGCAACGGATCGCCTTCGCCACGGCGCTTCATCCACGCGTCGTCTTTCCATTTGTGCTTCTGCGTGTTCCAGACGATCGCGGCTTGCTTCGGTGGCAGCTCGAAGAACGCGCCGTACGGATCGGTCTTCACGACGATGTTCGAATGCGTGTCGCGAATCTCGAACTTGTAGAGCGCGCCCTCGCCGATGCCGGGAATGAAAATTTCCCACACGCCGGACGAGCCCAGATTGCGCATGGGATGAAAGCGACCGTCCCAATTGTTGAAATTGCCGATGACGCTGACGCGCTGCGCATTCGGTGCCCAGACGGCGAAACTCGTGCCGTTCACGCCGTCGATCGTGCGAAGCTGCGCGCCGAGTTTATCGAAGATGCGCCGCTCATCGCCTTTGCCGAAGAGATAAAGATCCTGCTCACCCAGTGTCGGCAAAAATGAAAATGGATCGCGCGAGCGCCGCGTGTTGCCGTCGTGATCCTTCACGATCAAGTCGTAGGCATAGACATGTTGCGCCTCCTTGCTCACTCCCTCGAACACGCCGGAGTCATGCACGCGCTCGAGTTTGATGCGCGGCTTCTTTTTCTCGTGGGTCGGTTCAATCTCCACCTGCGCGGCATCAGGAACAAACGCTCGCACCACGACGCCCGAGCCATCGCCAAGCGGGTGCATTCCCAAAAGCGTGTGCGGTGAGCGATGCTTGATGCCGATCAGACTCTCCAATTCCCCGTGCGTCAGAACCATGGCGCGACAATGCCACAGGACGTCGCGGGAGAAACTGAAAACTTCGTGCAATCCGGCGAAGCCCACAGGAATTTGAAGATGTTCATCCCTTGCGATGTCTAAACCGCCACGCATGAAAATCTTCTGCAATCCCCGAGACGTCACCGCCGCCGCTATTGTTCTTCCGTTCGCACTGATGTGCCTCTTGTTTAGCAATGCAACTTTGCCCGCCGCCGAAAATCCGCCACGAATCAAACGCGCGGATGCGTTCCTCGGCATCCATTTCGATTTCCACGCCGGCCCCGACTGCACTGAGATCGGCAAGAACACCACGCCCGAGATGATCGAGCGCATCATTGATCTCGTGCATCCAGATTATTTGCAGATCGACTGCAAGGGACATCGCGGCCTTACCAGCTATCCAACGAAAGTCGGGAATCCCGCGCCCGGATTCGTCGGAGATCCGCTGCGCGTGTGGCGGGAAGTGACGGCGCGCCGCGGCGTGAGTCTCTACATGCACTACTCGGGCGTGTGGGATTCCGAGGCGATCATTCAGCATCCCGACTGGGCGGTGCGAAACGCGAATGGATCAACGAACAAAAATGCCACGTCGTTCTTCGGCCCGTACGCCGACCGTCTGCTCATTCCGCAACTGCGCGAACTCGCCGGCGAATATCGCGTCAACGGTGCATGGATCGATGGCGAGTGCTGGGCGTCCATGCCCGACTACGGCGACGCCGCGTTGAAAGCATTTCGCGAAACCACCGGCATCACGACCGTGCCGCGGAAACCGAGCGATGCGAACTGGTATGAGTTCCTCCAGTTCAATCGCGAAGAGTTCCGAAAATATTTCCGCCACTACATCGCCGAGGTAAAGAAGACCAATCCCGAATTCGAATTGTGCAGCAACTGGGCGTTCACCGATCACATGCCCGAACCCGTCACCGCGCCGCTGGATTTTCTCTCCGGCGATTACTCACCCGACGACAGCGTGAACTCCGCGCGCATCTCGGCGCGTTACCTCGCGCGACAGGGCAAGCCTTGGGATTTGATGGCGTGGAGCTTTTCGAACAAGCCCGGCGGCAAAGCTAACCGCACGCAAAAGAGTGCCGTGCAATTGCAGCGCGAAGCAGCCGTGGTGCTCGCGCTCGGCGGCGGATTCCAGGCGTACCACAAACAAAAGCGCGACGGCTCGATCTACGCTGAACAAATGCCGGTGATGGCCGAGGTCGCGAAATTCTGCCGCGAGCGCCAACAAGTCTGCCATCACGCCGAAGCCGTGCCGCAGGTCGCCCTGCTCTATTCCACCTACTCGCATTACCGCGAAGTGAACAGCCTCTTCCCTCGCGACCACACCCGCATGAATGGCGCGTTGCAGGCGTTGCTCGAGTCGCAGCATTCCGTGGAACTGCTCGGCGAACATCATCTCACCGGACGCCTCGATGAATATCCGCTCGTCGTCGTGCCCGAGTGGGAATTCCTCGAAGCGAAGTTCCGCGACGAACTGGCCAGCTACGTCCAGCGCGGCGGCAATCTGCTGCTCATCGGCCCGAAGTCGGCGAAGCTCTTCGAGAAAGAACTCGGCGCGACTCTGGAAGGCTCGCCGCAGAACACCGCGCGCTCGCTTGTTCACGGCAACGCTTCCGTGCCGACGAAGGGATTGATTCAGCACGCGAAGCTAACCACCGCGAAAGCATTCGGCTCGTTGAAGTCAACGAATGGCGAATTCGCCGCCGCGTCGATCGCGACGTTTGGAAAAGGAAAAATTGCCGCGACGTATTTCAGCTTCGCTCAAACGTTCCTCGCGAAACACGACCCGGCAGCCCGCGATTTCCTGAACTCACTCGCGCGTGAGTTGTTTCCTTCCCCGCTCGTGGAAGTGCGCGGCAGCCGTGACGTGGACGTGTGTCTGGCGCGCAATCACGGCAAGCTGTTGGTCAACCTCGTCAACACCGCCGGACCGCACGCGACGGAATCGATCATCGACGCGATACCGCCGGTCGGCCCGCTCGACGTCACAGTCCGCGTGAAGCAGAAACCGAAGCAGATCACCCTCGAACCCGCGCACAAGCCGGTCGCCTTCACGTATCGCGACGGAGCGGTTCGCTTCGCCATCCCGTCCCTGGCGATCCACGACATCGTCGTCATCGAATAGACACTGACAAAAGAAAACGCCGCGCAGTGATGCTGCGCGGCGGTCGATTGGTGAGGTGTTTCTTAGCGCTGTGCGAGCTGTGCGCCTTTGTGCGTCGTCAACGCTTTGCGCAAAGCGGCTTTCGCCACGGGGCATTCGCCCTTGCTCTTTTCGCATGAAGCAGCCGAGTTCTTTTCGCAAGCGGCGGCCTTAGCCTTGGCGCAACAGGCGTCACCGGCAAACGCCGTGGACGCCAGAACAGTGATGGCCAGTGTGAGTGTGATGAGTGATTTCATGGATTTGAATTAGCACATTTCATTTTGCCAATGCAATGCCAAGTTCTGCTTACGCTCCGCCCAGCAAACTCGCGGCTTTCGCCAGCGCCTCATCCAGCTTGCTGGCGTCCTTGCCGCCGCCACGCGCGTTGTCGGGCTTGCCGCCGCCTTTGCCACCGACGATGGGCGCGATGGTCTGGATGATTTTGCCGGCCTGAACTTTGGCGGTGAACTCCGCCGAAACGGCTGCCACCAGCGCGACGGCGCCATTGGCTGCGCCACCCAAAACGATCACACCTTTGAAACGGCCCTTGAGCGAATCGACGACGCATTGGAGGAAGTCGCCGTCCACGCCGCCGACGTTGTGAATGATCGCGGGGATGCCGTTCAACGCCCGCACGCGTTCCAGCAATTCGCTCGCGGCATTCGACGCTTCACGTTGCTGCGTGGCCTTGAGTTGCTTCTCCAATTCCTTCTGGTGCGCGAGCAAGGCATCGATCTTCTTCTC
Source organism: Verrucomicrobiota bacterium (assembly GCA_038205745.1). Taxonomy (GTDB): domain Bacteria; phylum Verrucomicrobiota; class Verrucomicrobiia; order Limisphaerales; family SIBH01; genus JANNGC01. The sequence continues at coordinate 5,421 of JBBRBM010000287.1, forward strand.
CAATTCATGCACAGGGGAATTGATCTTCCCTGCGACGTTGCGAATGAGTTGAAGCTGCGTGTTCGCCAGCGCGTAAGCTTCCAGGCCCGCGACGGCTTCGATGCGGCGCACGCCGGCGGCGATGGCGTTCTCACCGACGATGCGGAAGAGACCGATCTCGCCCGTGGCGCGTGTGTGGGTGCCGCCGCAAAGTTCCATCGAGTAACCATCCAGCTTGTTCGCGGCCCCGCCGATTTGGACGACGCGCACGACGTCGCCGTATTTGTCGCCGAAGAATTGCATCACGTCCTTGCGGCTCTTCACGTCGGCGTGGGGGACTTCGGTCCAGCTCACACCGGCGTTTTCGAGGATGCGTTCGTTGACGAGTTTCTCGATGTCGGCGACTTGCGCGGGGGTGAGGGCGGCGCTGTTGAAGTCGAAAGTCAACTTGTCGGGGCCGACGAAGGAACCCTTCTGCGACGCCTCTTTGCTCACGACCTCGTGCAGCGCCCAGTGGAGCAAGTGCGTGACGGTGTGGTGGCGCTGAATGGCGGCGCGACGCGCATGATCGACGGTGAGAAGAACTTCCGAACCCGCGATGGGTAGCACCGGCGACTCGCCCGTGCCGCCCGGCAACCTGCCGGGCGGAATGGGGGTGACGCTGCTTTGTTCTGGGGCGCTCGAACTTGCGGACGCGCCCCCCCGTTCCGCCGGG
>JBBRBM010000288.1:0-6013 GCA_038205745.1 Verrucomicrobiota bacterium
GGTTTGCGTTTATGGCCACCCTCGTCTTCGACATCGAAACCTCCGCGCTCCCTCCCGAAACCTTCGACGATGTTCAACAGGAGTATCTCTTCCGCGACGCTGAACGCCTGCCTGACATCGCTGAGCGCGAGAAACGCCGCGCCGAGCTGACCGCGATGATGAGCCTGTGGCCATTCACCTCGCGCGTCGTTTGCATTGCGATGCTCAACGCCGACACGGCGCGCGGCCAGGTGCTCTTTACCGCAGAAGATTACGAAGAAGACGCCGCGGAAGCGAGGCCGGTGGAATTCGTCCCGTGTGTGGATGAGGCCGAAATGCTCGCGCAGTTTTGGAACGTGGCGAGGCATTACGACAGTGTGGTGACGTTCAACGGTCGTGGCTTTGACGTGCCGTTTCTTTATCTGCGCTCAGCGCAACTCAACGTGCCGATCACGCGCAAGAATTGGCTCGGCTATCGTTACGCCACCGATCCGCACTGCGATCTCGCGGAGCAACTCACATTCTACAGCGTGAGTGGTCGCGATGGTGCCGCGCGAAAATTCAATTTGGATTTTTACTGCAAGGCGTTCGGGATCGAGTCGCCGAAGAGCCACGGCGTCAGCGGCGTGGATGTGAAGCACATGCTTGAAGCAGGGCGCTACCGCGAGATCGCCGAGTATTGCCTGCGCGACGTGGTCGCCACAGTGAAGCTCCACCAAATCTGGAAAGAGCGCCTCGCCGGAATCAAATGAGCGACCACGTGCTCGTCTGCTTCGCTGTTCCACAGGAGGCGAAGCCATTCCGAAAACTGATCGCATCACGCGCTGATGTGGACGTGCTCGTCACCGGCATGGGGGCGCGCAATGCCGAGGCTGCGATCCGTGGTGCGCTTGAAACTCGAAAGCCATCTCGCGTCTTCACCTGCGGCTTCGCCGGTGCGCTCGATCCCGCGCTGCTCATTGGCGATGTCGTTTTTCACAGCAGCCACGAGCCATTGAGCGCGAAGCTCTCTGCCGCTGGAGCGAAGCCTGTTTCGTTTTGTTGTGCCGAACGCGTGGCCATCACGGCCACGGAGAAAACCGCATTGCGCCGAGCCACTGAAGCCGATGCGGTGGAGATGGAGTCGGTCGTTATCAGTTCGGTCTGTTCTGAAGCGGGCGTGCCGTGCGCCATCGTGCGCGCAATCTCCGATGTTGCCAGCGAGGATCTGCCGCTCGATTTCAACCGTCTGATGGATGCGGAGCAGAAGCTCAGTTCAGTGAAGCTGGCGTTGGCAATCCTCACGGCACCGCATCGCATACCCGCGCTGATTCGGCTCGGTCAGAACAGCGCGCGAGCGGCGAACGAACTCGCGCGAGTCCTGGCTCAAGTCATTTGACCTGCTCCACGGGAGCGGCCGCCTTTTCGCGTGGCTCTTTCACCTTTTCACTCCACGTGATGAAACCTGCGCCGAGCATGATAAACGCGACGCCGATCCAACGCGCGCTTGAGACGTGCTCCTTCAGATAGAACACCGCCGCGAGCGTGGTCATCACGAAGCTGAGCGAGGTGAGCGGCCACACAAAACTGATCTCACGCTGGCTCATCAGGTAGAGCAGGCACGCGAAGAACGCCGCTTCGAGCGCCACGCCGAGGATGATCTTCAGGTTCGTCGCCCCTTTCAGCACGGTCGGGATGATGTTCACGAGCGTGATGTCCTTGCCTTTGCAGATCGTGTCGATGCCGTCCTTCAGCAGCACCACGCCCGCCGCTTCGCAAATGAGGCCGATGACCAAAATGATGAGAATCTTCGCCATACTACAAATCCTGGTAACGAATGAGTTCGATGTTGTGGCCGCGGACGAGTTGCTTCACGGCCGGACTCACAAGCGCCTCGAACTCGTGCCGAAATTCCGTGAGCGATGGATGTGAGTAAAGCTCGGAATCGCCGGAGGGCAGTTGCGGAAGCAACCTGGCAATAAACGCTTCATCGACACGCGCATTCTGGAGCAAACCGAAAACGTTCCGCGTGAATTTAACATTGCTCCGCGCCAGTGCGGGTCTGGATCTGCGCGAGAGCCATCGATAGATCAGGGAATGGCTTGCGCGATAAATCCACTGCCCACCGGCAAGTCGCGCGTTCAGCCAGAACGGATCGCGCGTGAGCCGCACATGCGTAATGTTCCACTCGCGGGCGTGTCGCATCAGAATCTCGAACACGACGGGGTGCAAATGCATGTGCAAGTGTCCGTTCACGTGATCACACTTCAATCCCGTCGCGCGGAATCGCTCGAACTGCGCAGCGACTTCAGCTTCGATCTGCGCGCGAAGTTCACGACGGAAGAAAAATTTCATTCCTGCCGCCACAGGACTTTCGCTGAACTCACCGCGCTCATTCACGAGATCAGGAACTTTTTCCCGCGGCAATGCGGAGCGGCCGAAGAGCAACGAGATGTGCAGGCCGACGCCGAGCCTTGGACTCTCTTTCGACAGCGCTACAGCTTGGCCGCTCGCCGGTTCGTTCACCATCAGGCTTGCCGTGGTGAGAATGCCTTCACGGTGAGCACGGATCACCGCTTCGTTGATGGATGAGGAGCGCCCGAAATCGTCGGCATTGACGATCAGCCGACGCCGGGTATCAACGTGCCCCCGGCATCTTGCCGGGTTTTCCTGCGTTGACACGACATCCACCCGGCAAGATGCCGGGGGCACGTTCGCGTCAGCGCGTGCCATAGTTGGGGACCAGCGCGCCGGAAAATACGCGGAACCAGGTGCGCAGGATCAGCAGGATCTTTTGCCCCTTGCTGACGCGCGTCAGGGTGGGTCCGAAGACATCGAAGCCGCGCGCTTCCAGTTTCTCCAGCAAGCGCCAGTAAACGGAGCCCATCAGTTCGGCAGCCGCCATCGAGCGGCGATCCTCACGCGGCAACGTCTCATTCGCGAGCTTGTAGAAATGTTTCGCGCGATCGGTGATGCTCGCAGCGAGCTTTTGGAAACGCGGCGAGTATTCGCCGTTGAGAATCTCCGCTTCGCTCACGCCGAAACGCGACAGCTCATCGAGCGGAAAATAAATCCGGCCGCGCTCCGCGTCAGTCTTCACGTCGCGCACGATGTTGGTCAATTGAAGCGCCTTGCCGAGATACACGGCGTAGTCGCGGGTCTTCGGATTTTCGTAGCCGAATATTTCGATGCTCAGCAACCCGACGACGGACGCGACGCGATAGCAGTATTGCTCCAACTCCACGTGCGTCGCGTAACGCTTGATATCCAAATCCATCTCCACGCCGCGGATGAGGTCGTCAAACAACTCGAACGTGAGGCCGGGATGGCGCTGGATCACCTGCTGCAACTCGCGGTTCACGGGGACCTGTGGCTGACCACCGCTGCACGCGGTGCGAATGTCTTCACGCCATTCGCCCAGCGCTTTGCGCCGCTGTTCGACGGGCAGGCTTTCGTCGTCTGCAACGTCATCGACCTCTCGGCAAAAGGCGTAGAGCGCCGACATGCCGTCACGCTTCTCCTTGGGCAAGAGGACGAAAGCCAGTGCGAGATTACTGGCGCTGCGTTGCGTGATGGCGCGGCTCTGTTCCATCAGTAGGTGGGCGGACGATCCTCGGGGCGAGGCGGAGGCAGTCCGCCGGTTTGTTGCAAAGTCGGATTGCGCGGCCGGTGGTCGCGCACGCGCCGCTTTTTCCGCCGCCTGCGCCGCTGGCCATGCTCGCTGTCTTCGCCGTTCTCGCCCAATGAAGATTCGCCGTCCTTGCTCGTGGCCTGCGGATAGACGTAGTCAGCTTCCTCCTTCTTCTTGCGAATGAAAACCGCCCAAACGACGAGAATGGCGGCCACGGCCACGGCCACGGAAATGACGATCAGGATGTCGTTTGATGTAAAACGATGATCAGCCTCGTTAACGCGCGGTATAAGCTTCGCGTCAACGTTGGCGGCGGCGAAAAGAAGACTCGGGTACAACATGCTCACGCAGTCGGGGTCGCTTCTTCTTCGACCTCCGCCGCGCCGGCAATGTTGAGGCGCTGCATGCGATAACGCAAGGCGTGGCGGCTGATTTTAAGTTGATCCGCAGTGCGCGTCAGACTGAAACGGTTTTGCTCGAGCGTGTGAATGATCAACTGCCGCTCAAACAGTGACATCGCTTCGTCGAGTGATTGACCAGCCGCAGACATCGGAGCGGCGGCGGTGGATTCTGGTTTCCGCAATCCGCTCTCGACGGTGAAGTCGGGCAGATTTCGCGCCTGCACTTCAGAGGAGGTCTCGAGGATCACGGCGCGTTCGATCACGTTGCGCAACTCGCGGACGTTGCCGGGCCAGTGATGCGTGAGCAGTTTTTGTTTTGCCGGAGCAGAAAGCCCTGTGACGTGCTTCTTCATCACGGCATTGAAGTGGTGAAGGAAATGTTCGGCCAGCAACACGACATCGGTTCCACGATCGCGTAAAGGCGGCGGGCGAAACTGCACCACGTTCAGGCGATGGAACAGATCTTCACGAAACTGGTTCTGCCGGATGGCGTCCACGATGTCGCGGTTTGTGGCGGCAATCAGGCGAACGTCCACGCGCAATTCATCATTGCCTCCCACGCGCGTGAATGAGCCGTCCTCGAGAAATCGCAGCAGCTTCGCCTGCAATGGCCGGCTCATGTCACCGATTTCATCCAGGAAGATCGTGCCCCGATCGGCTTCTTCGACCCGTCCGGGCTTTTGTTTCACCGCGCCCGTGAAGGCGCCCTTCTCATGGCCGAACAGTTCGCTCTCCAGCAAAGGCTCGGGAATCGCCGCGCAGTTGATTCGCACGTAAGGAGAGGCCCGTCGCTCGCTCAATGTGTGCAATGCGCCTGCGATGAGTTCCTTGCCGGTGCCGCTTTCGCCGAGGATCAACACGGTCGCATTCGAGGGCGCGACGGTTTTGATCAACTCCCGAAGCTCGCGCATCCTCGACGAGTCGCCGATGATGTCGTCGATCCGATACGTCTCGCCGGAACGCGCGCGCAGGGTGGCGTTCTCCTTGAGGAGCTTATAGCGCTCAGCACAACGCGCGACGGTGTTCAGCAGTTCCTCGGGCTCGAAAGGTTTCGGCAGGTAATCAAATGCGCCGGCCTTGATGGCATCGGCCGCAAGCTTGGGCGTGGCATAAGCGGTGATCACCACGACGGGCACTTTCGGCCAGCGTTGGCGGCAGACCTTCAAGAACTCTCCTCCGTTCATTCCGCCGAGACGGAAGTCGGAGATGATCATGAAAAAATCCTCCCGCTCCAAAATGCGCAGCGCTTCTTCAGCCGATTCGATCGGGCGCACGGTGAAGCCTTCGTTGGCGAGAATGCCGCGCAGCGAGGCACGCATGTTCTTCTCGTCGTCAACGACGAGCAGCGGAGGGAGAATTACGCTCATTTGCGGAGGCGCATAAAGGTTCGTGTCGGCAATTCTAGGACAAAGCGCGCACCGTGTCCAAGCTCCGATTCCACGCGCACGGTGCCGCTGTAAATGTCCACGTTGTGGCGCACAATCGAGAGGCCGAGGCCGGTGCCTTTCTCCTTCGTGCTGAAGTAGGCTTCGAAAATCCTTTGGGTTTTCTCGGGAGGAATTCCAGGACCATCGTCGGCAATCTCGATTCGCACAAAATGGTCCCTCGCTTCGGCGGAAACATCGATCTGCCCATTGCCGTTCAGAGCCTCGCGCGCGTTCTGAAGGATGTTCACGATGATCTCGGAGAAATGTTTTCGTTGCATCAAAAGCGGCGGCAGATCGGGACCGAAATCGGTTTTCACCTGGATGCCCCGATAGACGCCGCCAGGAAACACGGTGGTGATCGCGCGATTGAGTTCCTCGACGATGTTGAGCCTCTCGACCGTTCCTTCCGCAAGCTGCGCGTAGCCCATCAGTTCGGTGATGATGCGATCCGAGCGCGAGACTTCCTCGCGGATGATTTCAAGTTGCTCCATTGGGATCGGCTTGCCTGCCGCAGTGGCCCGTTGCAACGCAAAAGCCGCATTGTTGATGATGCCGAGGGGATTCTTCACCTGGTGCGCAATCTCTGCGGCGAGACG
>JBBRBM010000289.1:0-5882 GCA_038205745.1 Verrucomicrobiota bacterium
GAGGAGAAATCCGGGGGGGCTTCAGGGAGTTCCGACGAGTATGGTTGACGCCGGGTGTCGCGGTCAATCGCTGGTTGCCACGGGCTTCGTTGTGGCAGAGAGTTCTTGCGGACGTGACCGTCCGCGCTCCTCGACATTTACCGCCTTTTCAACACCTCGCCGATTCGCCAACGTCTCCTCGTGGGAAGCCCCATTACATCTCGCTGGTCGAAGATTCCGGATCGCCGCCGCAAATGGCTGAAACGATTCGGCATCGCTCTCGTGCTCTACACGATCACGGGATTTCTGATTCTGCCCGCGATCATCAAGTGGCAACTGCGCAAGCAACTGCCGTCGATCACTCATCGCACGGCCCGCGTCGATTCGGTCCGTGTGAATCCGTTCGCGCTGTCGCTGGGCATTCGCGGACTGGCGTTGACCGAGGCGGATGGCTCGACCTTCGTTTCGTTCAGCAATTTCTATGCGAATTTTGAGGCAATCTCTTCACTGTTCCACTGGACCTGGACGCTGAAAGAAGTGCAGCTCGGTTCGCCCTACGGTTACGTGGCTGTTCTCACCAATGGACAATTCAACTTCGCAAATCTGCTCACGAACACAACGTCCGCAACGAAATCGAACACCGTTCCGAAAGCACCACCGCGCGTGCTCGTTGAATCGCTCGCGATCACGAATGCCACGTTCGCGGTCGCGGACTTTTATCGAGCGACACCATTCCGCACCACGTTCACGCCGATCGATGTGCGTCTCACGAACTTCACCACGCGCCCGCGTACGGACGGTCCGTATTCTTTCACGGCGAGCACTGGCGACGGGGAATATTTCAAGTGGGCTGGCAGCATCGCCGCCGTTCCTCCGGCATCGGCGGGCAAGTTCGCACTCGGCGGGATCGATCTGAAAAAATATGGAACTTACCTCCGCGAGTTCACGCAACTCGACGTGCGCGATGGAAAAGTCACGGTCGCCGCCACCTACGCCTTCGAACTCGAAACAAATGGGGTGCAACTCACTGTCACCAACGCAGACGTGGTGTTGTCGGCGCTAAAAGTCTTCGCGCCTGACGCACCGGCGGACAGCACCAACGCGCTCCTCAACATTCCTCGCGTTGCAGTGCGCGGCGCCGAGGCCGATCTGCAACGCCGCTCTGCGAAGGTGAAGAACATCACCACCAGCGGCGGCGCGATCGTGGCGCGACGTTTTCGCGATGGCACTTGGGATCTGCTTCAACTCGCCATGGCCCCAACGAACCGCCCGCCGTCCCTCCTGAACATGCCCACGACCAATACCGCGCCACCGGTTGCGAGCGCGCCGTGGTCGGTGTTGATCGAAGACATTGCGGTGAGCGAATACGCCGCGCGAGTGACTGACGAGCAGCCGCCCACTCCGGCGACTTTCGTTTCAGACCAAATCGCGATGACGGTGAAAGGATTGTCGCTGGCATCAAATGCTCCCGTGACCGTGGAGTTGGGAGCGCGAGTCGGAGAAAACGGCACGGCGAAATTCCGCGCCACAGGCACGTTACTCCCGCTGGCGCTGAACGCAGATGTGGAAGCCAGCGCGATCGATCTCCGTCCTTTCCAACCTTACATCGAGCAGCAGGGCGTGAAGCTGGCGTTCACGAGCGGAAAGGTTTCGTCGCAAGGCCACGCGTCTGTAAGCCTCGGCGGAACGAATGCACTGGCGGCGCAGTTTGCGGCCGACGTCGTGTTGGACGATGTCGTAGTGTTGGACCAAATCGCGTTTCAGGATTTTGTGAAGTGGAAGCAAGTCGCCGTGCGCGGAATCGATTTCGTGTTGGCGCCCATGAGCGTGAAAGTCCGCGAACTCGCGTGTGATGAACTGGTCACCAGCGTCGTCGTCGGAACGAACGGACAACTCACGACGCTCGCCGTTTTGCCGCAATCGACAAACGCCGCAAGTGCGAACACGAATGTCGCACCTCCGTCATCAGTCTCAGCGACGGAAGAGTTGCTCCCATTCCCCGTTCAACTTGATGTGCTCGCACTCACGAACGCTTCGATTCGTTTGACCGATTTGTCGGTCCAGCCGAATTGCCGCTTCGCCGTCCAGCAATTCAGCGGCACGGTGCGCGGGTTGTCTTCGAAGTTGAACAGCACCGCCGATGTGGACATCAGCGGACACGTCAACGAAACCTCGACCTTCAGCATCAGCGGCAAAGTGAACCCGCTCGTGCGTGATCTCTTCGTCGATCTGGTGATCACGAATCACAACACCGAACTCACGCCGTTCACGCCTTACCTCGAAAAGTTCGGCGGCTATCCGCTCACGAAGGGAAAGCTTACGGTCGGTTTGAAATACTCGATTCACCAGAAGGCGCTCGAGGCGCAGAACGTCGTCCACGTCGATCAACTCACAATGGGCGCGAAGAACAACAGCCCCGACGCGACAAAGCTGCCGGTGAAGCTCGGCGTCGCATTGTTGAAGGATCGCAACGGCCGCATCGCCCTCGACGTGCCGGTGAAGGGGCGCATCGACGATCCGAAATTCCGCGTGATGCCCATCGTCTGGCAGGTCGTGATGAATTTGCTCGTGAAGGCGGCAGCGTCGCCGTTCGCGTTGCTCGGCGCCCTCGTGGGCGGCGGCGAAGAGTTGAGTTTCATTGAGTTCGCCCCGGGCCAGTCAACGATCCGCCATGCTGAGGCCGCCAAGATTGATAAGCTCGGCAAAGCGCTTTACGAGCGGCCATCGCTGAATCTGGAAATCACCGGCTCCGCAGATGATGCGCTCGATCGCGCCGCGCTGGGGTGGCTGAAACTCGAGCGCGCATTGAAGACCACGCGCATGGCAGAGCTCTCCGGCAAAGCGGAAGGTCCGGCGACGATCGACGACTTGCGCCTGGAGCCGCGGGACTACGAACGATTGTTGAAAGGGAGTTACAAGAAGACATTCAACCGGGACAACGTGCTCCCGACCACGGTGACCAATGCGACCGGCGTGGGCACGAATGCCATTTCGCGTCCGCGGACTGAATCTCGAAAGGGCGGCGAAGCACAAATGGAGCGCGCGACGGTGAAACGTTCTGCGACCGCAACGAACGCGGTTGCATCCACTGATCCGCGCCTTGTAACACGCCCGGCGTCATTGCCCGCGCTGACGCCTGACAATGAAGTGCTGGCGCAAATGGAGACGGAACTTTTCACAAACATTTCTGTGACGCCGGACGACCGGCGGCAATTGATGGACGCACGCGCGCAATCGGTTCAACGCGCGTTGCTGAAAACGGAGAAGGTCACAGCCGAGCGCCTGTTCATTCTCAAGCCGCAGGAAGGCGAAAACGCGAAAGGCCAATCGCGCGCGAATCTTTCACTGAACTGATGCGCGCGGCTTTCATCACCCTGGTTGTCGCGCTCATCGCCGCGGCAGTGATCATTGCAATGAAACCATCGCGGCAAAGCGGCGTGATTGTGCTGCCGGGTGGATTGGAGATGGAGTTGCTCGGAACAGCAGTGGGAAGCGCCACGTTCACAACTGACAAACGCTGGCACAAGTTCGCGCGAAGGATTTTGCCGATCCGCTGGCAGAGGTGGATTCCGGCGAGCAACAGCGGCAGTTGCAGCAGCGGAACGAACAGCATCACCGTCTATTTCCGCGTGACCGAACCATCCGGCGCGCGCATTCTCAATCGCCCGTGGGAATACTACCAGGTGCAGGACGACACGGGACTTCTCTACAATCGCGAGGGCGGGTATTGCAGCTTCGGTGGCACATCCAACTCCACTCTCTATGGCCTCTCGCTGCGCGCCTTTCCGCGACGACAGCCTGACTTCCAGTTCTCGCTGATCGACGCCAAAGGATCAAACATCGCGAACGTGCGCGTACCGAATCCAGTGCGTGGACCATTCCCAATCTGGGAGCCCCAACCACTGCCGCAGACGCTGACGAACGGTCCGGTGATCCTCACGTTGAAATCCATCCGCGCGCAAGGTCGAGGCCCGTGGCATTACATATCACCCGCATGGAAACTCGAGTCCTCCGATCCCGCGTGGACCAAGGCAAAGGTGCGTTACATGACACTCATCGACGCGACCGGTAACGAAGGGCAAATGCTCTCGCCGCAAGAGCCAGCGTGGATGCTGAGGACGATGGTGCATCGGGAGCGCGAAGAAGATTTCAGTCCCGCGGAACGGTTCATCATCAGCAACCTTGTGGTGCCGAAACCCGGCGAGTTCATCGCGGTGGATCAATCGGCGGTGAGACAGGGAATTGAGTTGAAGCCATCTGTCTTTGCAGGACCGGGCGAGTTCGTGATCAGCAACGGCATTCGTTCCATGCTGCCGCCGAGACCAGCGATGGGTGGAGGACACTCCAGTTCCGGTTCCTCTGGTTACACAACGGAATCATGGGCCAACTCGAATCACTTCGTGCTGGTGAATGTTCAAGGCGCGAAGGTGGATGACGAGATACGCGTTTACGCCATCAGCGATAATGGAACCAGACTCAGGTTGAACGACACTGGCTATCACGGCGATGCGGGCGGTGGGCGCCGTTATCAACTCGTTTTCACGCCACCCGATAACGCCGGATCCATGGCGTTGGAAATCATTGTCAGCCGGCCGTTGAAGTTCGAATTTCTCGTCGATCCAAAAGACATGCAGAAGAATTAAGTCATGACCAACGACCAACCATTCAAGCTCACCCGCATTCCTTCGCTCAAGACAGTCGCGGATTTCCGAAATCATCTGGCTTCGCTCGGTCTGGAGTTGCCGTGCGATGAAACAATCCAGCGTGCGCCGGAATCTCCGCTCGCGCAGCCGATTGCGAACTTGTTGATCAATGGACGGCGCGTCGGCAACCGCATCGCCGTGCAACCGATGGAAGGCTGGGACGGCACGACCACCGGTGGCGCGACCGAGGAGATGCGGCGGCGATGGCAACGCTTCGGCGAGAGCGGCGCGAAAATGATCTATGGCGGTGAGGCGATGGCGGTGCGCCCGGACGGCCGCGCGAATCCGAATCAGCTCATCATCATGGAGCAAAACAAGAAGGACATCGCGGAGCTGGTGCAGATTCTTCGCCGCGCGCATCGCGAGGGTTACGGCAGCGATGATGATCTGGTGATCGGATTTCAACTCACGCACTCGGGACGCTTCTGCAAACCGACAGACAAGAAGCGCATGGAGCCGCGCGTGGCGTTTCGGCATCCGATCCTCGATCGCAAGTTCAATGTCACGAGCGACGCGCAGGTGTTCACCGATGCCGAGATTGATGAGTTGATCCAGTGCTACATCCGCGCGGCGCAGGTCGCGCGTGAGGCGGGCGCGGACTTCGTGGATGTGAAGCATTGCCACGGCTATTTGCTGCATGAGTTTCTCGGCGCGCACACGCGGCCCGGCAAATACGGCGGCTCGTTCGAGAATCGGACGCGCATTCTCCGCGAGGTCGTTGCAGGAATTCGAGCGAGTGGAAACCCAATCGATGTCGGTGTGCGGCTGAGCGCGTTCGATTTCGTTCCGTTTATTCCCGACCCGACGAAATCGCAGCCGGGCAAACTCGGGCCGGGCATTCCCGAGGATTTTTCGCACTGCCTACCGTACCGCTACGGCTTCGGCGTGAACGTGAACAATCCGATCGAGTTCGATCTCACCGAGACGTTTCGCTTCGCTGACTTGTGCGCGGAACTCGGCGTCAAGGTGCTGAATCTCAGCGCGGGTTCACCTTACTACAATCCGCACATCCAACGTCCCGCCGCGTATCCGCCGAGCGATGGTTATCAGCCCGCACACGATCCGTTGATTGATGTGGCGCGGCAGATTCAAGTCGTGCGCCAGGTGAAGGCGCACATCGGAACGAAGGTCGCCCTGATTGGCACGGCTTACAGCTACCTTCAGGAATATCTGCCGCACGTGGCGCAAGCGGTGATTCGT
>JBBRBM010000290.1:0-5876 GCA_038205745.1 Verrucomicrobiota bacterium
CCAAATGCTACAGGTTTTGAGCGTCAACGTGTTTGAGCAAGTGCCTCTGGCAGAGCTATTTGCAAAAACTACATCTCAAGACGAAACGTTGGATTCTCGTAACCAGTTGATGCTGTGGAACTTGTAGCCGGATGCTTGTGACTCCGTACCCACTGGACAGGATATTAACCTGGGGCGGATGATCATCGACGATAGTGACAACTTCATTGTGATTTTCACTCCCTCACGCGGCCGTGTTCCACCGGTTTCGGTTGTCACTATTTCATTGGCAGCCGGCCCCATTCGCTTTGTCGAAGCTGTTTCGCTTATCCACACCTGCGAACAACTTGTCGGAAATGCGGCTTTCCCGCCGGTTTTTCGCCATCCCGAAATGCGAACAGATACACCAACAACCCGCCAGCAACTTTTCGCGAGAAAACTCTTGAAACCACAAGGGATGGGGCTAGTCTCGCCGACGCTCCCCAGCTAATGGTGGGTCCACCGGAGAGGAACCGAGGGATAAAACCGCCATTTTCAGGGGAATAGCGTTCAGCAAAGCTCCAGAGGATAGTGAGTTTTGAACAGGCTAATGTGTGCCCATGGCATCGGACGCGAAGAACTCTAACCAAAAAGGAAAAACCATGATCGACGCTCGCGAAGAAGTCGCCCCGTCCACGTCCGCGAAATCGTCGCGCCGACCCAGCGCGTCTTCTTCCACCCGTGCCCCGCGTCCAAGTGTCGCGAAAAAAGGCTACAACATCTCGCGCGTCTTCAGTGACGCCAAGGTGAAACCCTTCAACCAGATCGAATGGGACCGCCGCACCGCCGAGATCACCGACGATTCCGGCAAAGTCATTTTCAAGCAAGAGAACGTCGAAGTGCCGAAGTCATGGTCGGTGCTCGCGACGAAAGTCGTCGTCTCGAAATATTTTTACGGCGAACAAAACACGAGCGAGCGCGAGACGAGCGTGCGGCAGCTCATTCATCGCGTCACGCGGACGATCGCGGATTGGGGCGTCAAGGACGGCTACTTCACCAAGGAGCAGGGCGAAATGTTCTATGACGAGCTGACGTGGCTTTGCGTGAATCAATATGGCGCGTTTAATTCGCCAGTATGGTTCAACGTGGGTCTCTACACGCAATACGGCGTGGGCAAGGCCTCGACAAAGGGCAACTGGTTTTACAATCGCAAGACGAAGCAGTCTGAGCGCGCCAAGACTCAATACGAATATCCCCAGGGCAGCGCCTGCTTCATCCAGAGCGTCGATGACAACATGGAAAGCATCATGCACCTCGCGTACAGCGAAGCGATGCTGTTCAAGTTCGGCTCCGGCACCGGCACGGACCTATCGCCAATTCGTTCGAGCAAAGAAAAACTTTCCGGCGGTGGCCGTCCCTCCGGCCCGCTCTCGTTCCTCAAAGTTTACGATCAGGTCGCCAACGTCGTGAAGTCGGGCGGCAAGACGCGCCGCGCGGCGAAGATGAACACGCTTCGTGACTGGCACGGCGACATCGAAGAGTTCATCGACTGCAAGCAGAAGGAAGAGAAGAAAGCCTGGGCGCTCATCGAGCAGGGCTACGACGGCTCCTATAATGGCGACGCCTATGGCTCCGTCATGTACCAGAACGAGAACCTCTCCGTGCGCGTGAGCGATGAGTTCATGACCGCCGCGCTCGACGGCAAGGAGTGGTGGACCAAGACCGTTCTCGGCAAGCCGCTCCAGAAGAAGGACGCCTCCACGCTCCTCGACAAAATCGCCTCGGGCACCTGGATCTGCGGCGACCCCGGACTGCAATACGACGGCGCGGTCCAGAAGTGGCACACGTGCAAGGGCACCGAGCCGATTCATTCGACGAACCCGTGCAGCGAATACGTGTTCCTCAACAACACCGCGTGCAATCTCGCGTCGCTGAACCTCATGAAGTTCAAGCGCGACGACAGCACTTTCGACGTCGAACGCTTCAAGGCCGCCGTCCGCATCTATATTACCGCGCAGGAAATTCTCGTGGACAACGCGAGCTATCCCACGCCGGCCATCGCAGAGAACTCGCACATCTTCCGCACGCTCGGTCTTGGCTTCGCGAACCTCGGCTCGCTCTGCATGAGCTATGGCTTGCCATACGACTCCGATGAAGGTCGCGCGCTCGCTGGCGCCATCACCGCCATCATGACGGGCGAGGCATACGAAACCTCCGCGGAAATCGCCGGACAGATCGGCGCGTTCGCCGGCTATCGCGACGCGCGTTGCTCGGGCGTGGACAAGCCGCTCAAGAAAGACAACGTCGAGTCGATGCTCGGCGTGATTAAGCTCCATCGCGAAGCCGTGGAGAGCATTCAGCCGAGCGCGGATTTCAATTACCTCAAGGAAGAAGCGCGCAAAACCTGGACCTCCGCGCTCGCGAAGGGCGAGAAATACGGTTACCGCAACGCGCAGGTCACCGTGCTCGCTCCCACCGGCACCATCGCGTTCCTTATGGACTGCGACACCACCGGCGTGGAACCCGACATCGCGCTGGTGAAATACAAACTGCTCGCGGGCGGCGGCATGTTGAAGCTCGTCAACCGCGGCGTGCCGCAGGCGCTCCAGCGCCTCAACTACTCCGAGGCGCAGATCGCGCAGATCATCGCGCACATCGAGAAGCACGACACGATCGAAGACATCACCGACGAAGACGGCAACGTTGTCGCGAGCGGCTTGAAGCCCGAGCACCTTGCCGTGTTCGACTGCGCGTTCAAGGCCCACAAAGGCCAGCGCTCCATCAGCTACACCGCGCATCTCAAGATGATGGGCGCGGCGCAGCCCTTCATCTCCGGCGCCATCTCCAAGACCGTCAACATGCCGAACCACGCCACCACGACAGACATCCGCAATGCCTACGTCGATGCGTGGAAGATGGGACTCAAGTGCGTGGCGATCTATCGCTACGGCTCGAAGCGCTCGCAGCCGCTCAACACCAAGAAGACCAACGAAGGCGGCGACAGAGTTGCCGTGAACACGCCCAGCGACAAGATCGTTGCCGACCTCGAATCACAAATCCGCGCCCTGAACGCCGTCATCGAAGTCTATCAGCAGGAGAACAGCTCGCTCATAACGGAAACCGGCAAGCCGCTGCGCCGCCGGTTGCCCGACACACGCCACGCCATCAACCACAAGTTCGACATCGCCGGACACGAGGGCTACCTCACCGTCGGCCTGTTCGAGAATGGCCAGCCCGGCGAACTCTTCGTCACCATGGCCAAGGAAGGCAGCACCATTGGCGGCCTAATGGACACCATTGGCGCGCTCACCAGCCTGGCGCTCCAATACGGCGTGCCGCTCGATAGCCTCGTCAAGAAATTCGCGCACCAACGCTTCGAGCCCAGCGGCTTCACCAAGAACCCGGACATCCGCAACGCCTCGTCCATCATCGACTACGTGTTCCGCTGGCTCGGGTGCCAATTCGTGGAAGGCTACCGTCAATCCACCGCGCCGCACAGCCCGCAGCAGGACCTTCCCATGCCCGGCATGGCCGATGTGGAGCGCCACATACTCAACCGCGCCTCGCAGGAACTGCCGCCCACGGCCAGCACCGACATCATCAACATCAAGACCGGGCCCGTGCAGGGACACACCAAGACCATCTCGCTCACCGCCACGTTTGTGAACCAGAGCGATGCGCCCGCCTGCCCCCACTGCGGCAGCATCACCGTGCGCAACGGCGCCTGCTACAAATGCCTCAACTGCGGCGAAAGCCTCGGCTGCTCGTGAAGCCCAATCTCAAATCCTCAATCTTCAATCCTCAATCCCCAATGACTGGAGAAGGGGAATGGAGGAATTGTGGATTTGGGATTGAGGATTGGAAACCCAATGGGACGGATTTCCTCCCACGCGTGAAACTATGAGAAAGATCATCGCCTACGGAGTGCTCAGCGACGCCACGCTGGACAAACTGCGCATGCAGGTGAACGCCGCGCTGACGGACGGCTGGGAACCGACCGGCGGCATCTGTGCGGCCATCCAGGCTTATGGCAGCCCCATGACTTTCATGCAGGCCATCGTGAAGTATGCGCCTGAATAAACCAATCAGTTCGGGTCGTTGAGGAACAAACCCGGAGCTGCGCACACGGCTCCGGGCGTTTTACTAATCAATATGAAAGCCAAACCTCAAGAAATCCAACGAACAAGAATCAATCAGAGTGACGTTCCAATGTATTCGTTGAACGAAGCTCTCAAAATCCCCCGTGCTCTTGCTGACGCGTATGGAAAAAAGCCAACCAAGCCGCTGCGCGTAGCGGAAGCACTCGACATCTCGCCGACATCGACAGCGTGGCGGTATTTGTCCGGTGCCGCAACCGCGTATGAGTTAGTAACGGCCGGATACGGTGCGTCCGAAATCGGATTAACACCGCTAGGCCGGAGAATCGTTGCACCCACAGATGAAGGAGACGACGCGGTTGCAAAGCGTGAAGCTGTGTTGAAGCCGCGGGTATTCCGCGAGTTCCTCACGCGTTACAACAATTCAAAATTGCCACCGGACAAAATCGCATGCAACGTGTTAGAGGAGTTGGGAGTGCCGCTCGCACGCGTTGCCGAAGTCCTCAAATTATTAAAGGACTGCCCTACCAGCGTCGGCTTCTTCCGTGAAGTCAAAGGTGCGCAATATGTCGACCTCGACGGAACCGAAGTAACTGTTGCATCTTCTGATGAACCCCCGCCAGCAGGGGAAGACGTTCCCGCCAAGGTCGACGATCAGAACCATGCCGAAACGAAACCGCTGGTGCCTAATCTCCCTCCCGTCCCCGTGCCGACGGTCAACAATCACGTGTTTATTACACACGGAAAGAACACAGCCATTGTTAGTCAGCTTAAGGAACTGCTTTCCTTCGGCAGTTTCGTGCCGGTGGTCTCGGTAGAAAACGAAACAGTCTCGAAACCTGTACCAGATAAGGTGATGGATGACATGCGCGGATGTTCAGCCGCGATCATTCACGTCGGCAAGGAACAGAAATTTTTAGATGCTGACGGAAAAGAGCACATCCTCCTAAATCCGAACGTGCTCATCGAAATCGGGGCGGCGATGGCGCTTTACGGACGACGATTCATTCTACTCGTCGAGCGAGGCGTTACTCTCCCGTCGAATCTTCAAGGTCTGTACGAGGTTCGCTACGAGGGAGAAAAACTGGACTACGAAGCGACTATGCGACTTTTGAAAGCGTTCAACGATTTCAAGAAGTAGCTTTGTCGCTGGCATCCACTTCGCGAACCTTGTTTTCAATCGCCACGCGATTGCATCACTCAGCCCCGGGTTGCGCGTCCCACGCGCTACCCTGGGTCGGCATCCACAAAAGCCTCCTCAACCCTGAATGGGTTGCATCACCGCCCCGCGATTCAACCCATTCAGGGTTGAACAATTCTCCGCGCCCTTGACCCAGCGTAGCGACTCGGCGTCGCAACGCTGGGCTGAGTGATGGAATCCCGCTGGGATTCTTTCGCTGTCCGCGCGTGGGCAAAGTTGAATTTTGTACGCAAACGACCCACACTTCGATCGTGAGCAAAGTCGAACAGATGGTCGCGCAGTTGCAGACTCTGACACCGCAAGAACTGCAACAGATTCGCGATTGGCTGGATGAAGCTCTCGAAGACCGTCTCCCTTTCATTGAAGAATTCGAAGCGCAAATCAAACAGTCCGAGCAGGCAATGAATTCCAGCGCTCAGTAATTCCTTCTCTGCCACGCTCCTCAATCGCCACGCGATTGGATCACTCAGCCTAGGGTGCTTGCGCACGGCCACTGCGCGTCCCACGCGCTACCCTGGGTCGGCATCCAAAAAACCTCCTCAACCCTGAATGGGTTGCATCACCTCCCGCGCTCCAACCCTTTCAGGGTTGAACAATCCTTTGCGCCCCTGACCCAGCGT
>JBBRBM010000291.1:0-5789 GCA_038205745.1 Verrucomicrobiota bacterium
ACGGCCATTCTCACTTGGCGGGCTGCCCATCCAGAATTCGCCGACCGGAATGAATACCATCTCCAGGTCGGTGCGACCATGAACGATTTCTTTGACCCACCCGGTCCCGTTGTACGGCTCCAGCCGGCTACCCGTCTGCAACGTCGGTGTTTAAACGACCGACGAAAAAGGTCGTGGCGGATTCTATCTGAGTGTGAGCATCGCTTTTCGCGGTCATCTCTACCCGGAGCGGACGGAGATGAGCCTGCTCTACAAGAATCTGGGCGGGGGAAAATTCCGTGAGGTCTCAAAGGAACTGGGTTTGACGAACGGCGCGTGGACCGGCGATGCGACCGTCGCGGACGTGAACGGCGATGGCTTCCCCGATCTCTACGTCCTGAACATGCAGGGCGATGATCACTTCTACGAAAATGTGGGCGGTCGGCGCTTCGTGGACAAAACGGCGGCGTACTTTCCGAAGACTCCGTGGGGTTCCATGGGTGTGAAGTTTTTCGATTTCAACCTCGATGGCGCACCCGACTTGTTTGTGACCGACATGCACTCGGACATGGCGGACTCGCAATCGAAGGCGGGCCGCACGACCCTGCGCCCCGAGTTCGAGAAGATCAAAAGTGAAACGTGGTGTGCGACTCCGGCCACCGAAAAACTCT
Organism: Verrucomicrobiota bacterium; assembly: GCA_038205745.1. Classification (GTDB taxonomy): domain Bacteria; phylum Verrucomicrobiota; class Verrucomicrobiia; order Limisphaerales; family SIBH01; genus JANNGC01. Next base: position 651 of record JBBRBM010000291.1, read on the forward strand.
TGCAGGGATCATCGAACAATATTTTCGGCAACGCTTTCTACCGGAACCGCGGCGGCGGGGCCTTTGACGAAATCTCTGATCAGATTGGCGCGGAGACTTACTGGCCGTGGGGTCCCAGCGTGGGCGACCTCAATGCCGACGGCTATGAGGATGTGTTCGTCACCGCCGGCATGGGTTGGCCGTTCCGCTACGCCATCAACTCCGTCCTGCTCAATGAAGTGGGCCGGCGTTTTTTCGATGCGGAATTTTTGTTGGGCGTGGAGCCGCGAGCAGGCGGTCAGACGGACAAGCCGATGTTCTCCATCGATTGCACGGGCGAGGATTCTAGCAGCGTCTTGTGCAAACAATTCGGCCCCAAGGCGCTCATCCATGGGACGCTCAGTTCGCGCTCGTCGGTGCTGTTCGATCTCGATGACGACGGCGACCTCGACATCGTGACGAATGAAATGAACGACCGCCCCATGGTGCTGATCAGCAACCTGAACGCGCGCAAGGCGATCCACTTTCTGAAAGTAAAACTCATCGGCACCACTTCAAACCGCGATGGTTTGGGCGCCATCGTGCGCGTCCGGGCCGGGGACAAAACGCTCACGCAGTTCCACGACGGCAAGTCCGGCTACCTCGCCCAGAGTGCGATGCCGCTTTATTTCGGATTGGGCGAAAACATCGCGGCCAGTTCGGTGGAAATCCTCTGGCTTTCCGGGAAAAAGCAGACACTCGCCACGGGCCTTCCTCGCAACGCGCTGCTCACCGTGCGTGAGCCTGAGCCATAGCCAGAACGACTCGGTTGCATGGGGAGCGCACGCGCCCTCGCGGAACACAGGAGAGCGGTGGCGCACACAACGACTCGGTTGGAATTACGCGCCCGCCGCCGACCGGCGAGGGCGCCGGCCGGGACACGCGAGGGCGCGTGTGCTCCCCAAAACGAACTGCATCGTTCCGGCTTGCAAATGAACCCATCCACGATTTGAAGCGTGCGGCGCGCCGGCTCTTTGTGCCAGTTTTCCGCCGTGCCCCAAAGAATCGCTTGGATCCTTCCGTTCTTCGTGTGGCTCTCGATGTGTGCGCTTGGCGCCGCGGATCGGGAGTCAGGCGGCGCCTTTCGCAGTAGCCCGCTGACGGTCCCCGCGGGTGGCAAGGCGGGCTTCACCACCATGCTGCCGGCCTTCACGGGAATTCACTTCACCAATCTCGTGCCCGAAACCCGCTACCGGACGAACCAGATTCTCTTCAATGGCTCGGGCGTGACCGCGGGCGATGTCGATGGCGACGGACTGTGCGATTTGTATTTCGGTCGGATCAACGGATCGAACGCGCTCTATCGCAATCTCGGCAACTGGCGCTTCGAGGACATCACGACCTCCGCTGGTGTGGCGTGCGCGAATATGGATTCCACTGGAGTCGCGATGGTGGATCTCGACGGTGACGGCGATCTTGATCTCGTCATCAACACCATCGGCAACGGCACGCGCATCTTCACCAACGACGGCAAGGCGCACTTCACCGAGTTGACGAAGAACGCGCCGCTCAATCCCGGTCTCGGCGGCATGTCGCTCGCGCTCGGTGATCTGGATGGCGACGGCTTCCTCGATCTTTACGTGGCGAATTATCGCACGCTCGCGCTGATGGATTTGCCGAACACGCGTTTCTTCCTCAAGAAGCGGCCGGACGGAAGCCAGTATGTGAGCACCTTCAACGGTCGATCCGCCACCGACCCGGATTTGGTGAATCGCTTTATCATCACGCCAGCCGGCGGCATCGATGAGCAGGGCGAACTCGATGCGATTTATCGCAACGTGGGCGGGACGAACTTCATTCCGATGTCGTTCACCAATGGAGCGTTTCTCGACGCGGACGGGGTGCCGCTGACGCATCCGCCGTTCGACTGGGGATTGTCGGTGATGATTCACGATTTGAATGGCGACGGGCGGCCGGACATTTACGTGTGCAACGATTTCGATTCGCCTGACCGCGTCTGGATCAATCAGGGCGGCGGAAAATTTCGCGCGTTGCCGCGCCTCGCCATGCGGCAATCCACCCTCTTCTCGATGGGTGTCGATGTGGCCGACATCAATCGCGACGGATTCGACGACATCTTCGTAGTGGACATGCTGAGCCGCGAACACGCGCGACGGATGAATTTTCTTCCTGACCGCAAGCCGCCCATTCCATTTGTCGGCGAGATGGAGAACCGACCGCAATACTCGCGCAACACGCTTTTCCTGAATCGCGGCGATGGCACTTACGCGGAGATGGCGTCGCTGGCCGGTCTGGAGGCTTCGGGGTGGTCGTGGTGCCCGGCGTTTCTTGATGTCGATCTCGACGGCTGGGAGGACGTGCTGGTGACGAACGGACATCAGCGCGACGCACGCGCCATGGATGTGCTGGATCAAATCAAGGGGATGCGCGCGGCGGGCCAGTTGAAATCAACCGAGGACACCTTCAACGTGCGCAAAATGTTTCCGCGGCTCGCCACTCCCAATGAGGCCTTCCGAAACAAGCGCGACCTGACTTTTGAGGAGACTGGCCAGCAGTGGGGATTCGACTTCGTCGGCGTGTCGCACGGACTAGCGCTTGCCGACCTGGACAATGACGGCGATCTGGATGTCGTCATCAACAACCTCAATGCCGCACCGACCCTCCTGCGCAACAATGCCAGCGCGGCGCGTGTGGCGGTGCGGTTGAAGGGCCGCGCGCCGAACACGGCGGGCATCGGCGCGAAGATCAAGGTTTCCGGCGGCCCAGTTGCGCAACAACAGGAAGTGATCGCCGGCGGGCGTTACCTGTCGTCGGATCAGGCAATGCGCGTGTTCGCTGCGGGCAGCGAGACAAATGTGTTGGCCATCGAAGTGAACTGGCGCAGTGGACGGCGCAGCGTGGTGTCAGGCGTGAAGGCAAATCAGCTTGTCGAACTCAACGAGCCGAACGACGGCGCCTCTCCCTCAATCGCTCTCCCCGTTGAGGGGAGAGGGAAGCAACATCTTCAGCCCTTCTTCGAGGACGTCAGCGCGCGGCTGAATCACACTCACGTCGAGGAACCGTTCGATGACTACACGCGCCAGCCGTTGCTGCCGAGGAAGTTGAGCCAGCCCGGGCCGGGCGTGAGCTGGTGCGACGTGGATGGTGATGGCCTTGACGACATCCTGATTGCAAGCGGCAAGAGCGGCACCCTCGCAGCCTATCGCAACGACGGGCACGGTGGATTTCAACCGCTCAATCAGCCGCCATTCAATCAGCCGGTGACACGCGATCAAACAACCGTGCTCGCCTGGCCGAAGGCACCCGGGCAACTGGTGTTGCTCACCGGCTCGGCGAATTACGAGGACGGCATCACCGACGGCAGTTGCGTGCGCGAATACGACCTGAAATCGAAGATGACCGTGAACCGGCTGCCCGGATTCGAGTCGAGTACCGGGCCGCTTGCGCTGGCGGACATTGATGGCGACGGCGATCTGGATTTATTTGTCGGCGGAAGAGTCATCGCGGGGAAGTATCCGGCACCCGCTTCGAGCGCCATATTTCGCAACGCTGGCGGGCGATGGGAACTGGACGCGGCGAACACAAAGACCTTCGCCGGTCTTGGGCTCGTCAGCGGCGCGGTGTTTAGCGACCTCGATGGCGACGGCTGGCCGGAACTCGTTCTCGCCTGCGAATGGGGACCGCTGAAAATTTCCCGCAACGACCACGGCACGCTCACGTCCTGGAATCCACCGGTGCAACTCGAAACGCAAAACTCGAAACTCGAAACCATGTCGGCTCTCACCGGCTGGTGGAACGGCGTGGCCACCGGCGATTTCGACGGCGACGGACGCATGGACATTGTCGCCTCCAATTGGGGCCGGAACTCGAAGTACGAGTCGGGCCGCGCGCAGCCTTTGAGAATTTATTACGGCGATCTCGGCGGTGACGGCACGATGCAATTGATCGAAGCCCACTACGAAGCCTCGTTGAACAAGGTCGTGCCGTGGCACCGGCTCGACACACTTTCGAAGTCGCTTCCGTTCTTACGCGCCAGTTTTCCGACGCATCAGGCTTTCGCCCAGGCGGGCGTGGAGCAGATTCTTGGCAATCAATTCGGCGCCGCCAAAATGTTGGAAGCCGCGTGGCTGGAGAGTACGGTATTTTTGAATCGCGGCACCCAGTTCATCGCGCGTCCCCTGCCCTCGCTCGCGCAGGCCGCGCCGGCCTTCGGGATTTGCGTGGGAGATTTTGATGGCGACGGTCACGAAGATATTTTTCTGTCCCAGAATTTCTTCGCCGTTCAACTCGAGACGCCGCGCCACGACGCGGGTGTGGGACTATGGTTGCAAGGCGACGGTCACGGCGGATTCGAGCCCGTCAGCGCAGTCGAAAGCGGCGTGCAAATCTTCGGCGAGCAACGCGGCGCCGCGCTGGCCGATTACGATGGCGACGGAAGAGTCGACTTGCTGGTGGGACAGAACGCGCGTGAAACCAAGTTGTTTCACAACCTCGGCGCGCGCCCCGGCCTGCGGGTGCGCCTGCTCGGTCCGCCGGCAAATCCACAAGCCATCGGGGCGGTGGTACGATTGGGTGACGCCGCTGGCCTTGGCCCCTTGCGCGAAGTCCAAGCCGGCTCGGGCTATTGGTCAGTGAACAGCCCGGTTCAAGTGATGAGCCGACCCGAAGGCGCGACTCAAATCATAGTGCGTTGGCCGCAGGGAGCATGGACCACGAATGTGTTCTCTCCCCAGCTACGTGAAATCAACGTCTCGCCACCGGGCTCAACTGCTCCCGCCAAAAAATGATCTTCAACGCGCCGAGTCTCGATGAACTCAAGGTTCCTGCGCGGTTCGTGAACAAGAAAGGGTTACGAAAAGACAATTTTTCCATCTTTATTCTTGTCACGAATTAAAGTTCTTCATAACACTCCTTCCGTTACCCAAACAATATTCCCAATCGCTGGTGCGCTATCCATGCACTGAACTGATGCGTGACGCTCGCTGGCGAGAGGAAAACCAATAAAGCTATGCTGAGTCGATTCCTTAAACTCATTTGTGCGTCCGCGCTCTGCATCCCCTTGGTGTCGCCCGCCGCGGTGTTCACCAGCGACTTCAATTCGGGCAACCCGCCTGGCACCTCCTTGGGGGGCGCCGCGTCCGTTGATTCCGTCGGAGGCTT
>JBBRBM010000292.1:0-5696 GCA_038205745.1 Verrucomicrobiota bacterium
CACCGGGCTTCGCGTTCTTAGCGAGACTCACAAATTTGCCGCGAAAGCGATCAACTGCCGGTACTCGTCGAGGATCGTTTGCATCGCGATCACCAGCGCCTCGATCTGTTTCTCCACGGGCGCATGGTGCGGCGTTTCGAGAATAATTTCGAAAGGCGGCGGGTGCAACTCGGCGGGTGCGGCGAGAATTCCATCGTAGCCTTCGTAGATGATTCCATCCATCGCGGCGAAACCGTCGATCTGTGCATTGATATTGCGCGGCAAGATTTTTCCCGCGGCATGGAGCGCCGGCTTCAGCAGATGTTCGCTCAACGTGTGGCCGCGCACAAACCCGTAGAGACCATCACTCGTGTCATCCGCGTGCAATTGAACAAGCCCGTGAAAATGTTGCTCGCGCAGTTCGCGCTCGATGAGACGGACCTCGGGCTCGGCGGAGTTTTTCCAAAAGCAGCGATTCAAGTCCGGGCCGCCCCGCGAGACGCGCGTGTCGTCTTCAAAGCCCGTCGGGTTGCAGAGGGGATAGACGCGCAGGAGATAGTTCTCAGCGCGCGAGGGCTGCGCGCCGACTTGCCGGAGAAACTCAATCGCAGCCAAAGTTCCCGCCGGTTCGTCGCCGTGAATTCCCGCGAAGATGCCGATGCGAATCGGATCGCTGCTGTTCGGTCCGGCGAAAGTGTAGCGCGGCAAATGGTAATCTTGTTCGGAACTCCGGAACGGGCCAAGCGAGTCCAGCATCACACCGCGCGCGACGGCGAGGGGAGCCAGTGATTCACTTACAGATCTTGCTGCGGCGCGCATCGCGCGCAAGGTAACGCGCCGCTGTCACGAAGCTCAACTGCGCAGCCACGTGAACCGCGCGGCCAATGGTTCCACTCGCCGAAACGTCACATTCATTCCAGATTGCGGCATGAAGTTTTGCTGCGTTTGGGGTCTCGCTTTCGCTTTGGCATTGCTGGGTTCGCTCGTGAGCTCGGCGCAAGGTGTCGACTGCCGAACGAATTATTTCAAAGTGACCGGCACGAACTTTCACGAGATCCGCCGATCAATGGCCAAGTCGCGCCCGTGGCGTGAAGAGTTCGACGCCATGACGGCGTGGCAGGTGAATTGGAAATTTAATCATGTCGGCTCGGAATCCGGCTGTCGTTGCACGGGCTTCACGACGATCGCCACCATTGTCATTACGATGCCATGGTGGGTCGCACCTACCAACGCAAGCGTCGAAACGAAGACGCGCTGGACCAATTACTATCAGCAACTCGGGGCGCACGAAGCGGGTCACGCCAGGATCGCGCTTGCCGCAAACGCTGAGATCCGCAAGCAACTCAGCCAAATCACGAGCGCTCCTGACTGCGCGGCACTCCAGACCCGCATCAACGAGGCGGCAAATCGCGTCCTGGCGGAACATCGCGACCGTGAAAGGGAATTCGATCGCCGAACGCGGCACGGCGCCGAGCCGGCCACGCCATAAACAAAAACTCCTCCCGCCGTCGCCGGCGGGAGGAGTTGCGAGATTGCGCAGCCCTTTACAGCACCTTGATGCGGAAGTACCGCGTCGGTGGCGCGAGCGTGCCGTTCGTAAATGACATCGTCGCGCCGGTGGCCACATTCGTCTGAAGCGGCGTCCAGCCTGCATCGTTCAAGTCATCCTTATACTCGATGCGGTAGGAATAGCCCGGGTGCGTGCCCCATGTGAGTTCAAGATTCGAGCCATTGCGTCCGGACGTGAATTCAGGCGGCGGCAGCACTGTGACGGAGATCGTCTCGTTGTCGCTCAAAGGCGGCCCCCCGTTGTCAGTGACACGCACCGTGAGCGGGAACGTGCCGGCGCCGTCGGGTATCCAGCTGAATGCACCACCCGGCGTGATGCTCGCGTTGCCCGGAGCGCCCGGATCAAGCGTGAAAGTGAGGGTCTGCGCGGGAACATCCGCGTCGGTCGCGTTCGCATTGAACGTCAGCGTCGAGCCAAGATAGATCTGCTTGTTCCCGATGGGAGACAGCGTGGGTTGTGTGTTCACCACGCCGCTCAAATAGTTCGCAGCCCCCGGGCTTACAGTGCTGGTGAAGTTAGTCATGAACGAGCTGCCATCCGGATAACGCCCGCGGCTTACGTCGTCCACCTGCGCTCCGAACGCCACGTAATCGATTGTCGTGCCGTCCGCCGCGAACAGGCCCACGAACTCGCCGGTTTTCGACAGTGAGAAGTTCACGTGCATGTCCGTGCGAGGTACGCCGCCGGACAGATTTTGTCCGGTTTCGCCATCCGCCCAGACCAGCAGATGTCCATGCGCCGGAATGATGTGCGCCATGTTCGTGGTGATCTTGAACTGGAACTTGTTCGTCACCACGCCCACCGCATTCGTGCCGCTATCCGTGAGATAATAACCATTGAGATTCACCGGCGTGTTGCCCGGATTATAAAGCTCAATCCAGTCCTCGTAATCGCCATCCGCAGGATCAGCGATCATGTTCGTGTTGCTCGCCATCCATTCGTTGATGAACACTGTCAGCGGCGCACTCGCCCCGTTGTTCGTGCCACTGGGTGTGACATAGAAGAATTCCTGCCGGTCAAACGGCTGACCGTCCGGGAACGAGCCATAGCTGCGATTAGGGAAGATACCAGTGTAATTCACATAATCCAGCACCTGCGTGGCGCCGTTATAGAGACGCGACAACGCAACCGAACCGCTCGTGCTCGCCAGGCGGAAGCTCGTATGCACATTGGTGCCGCTATCCTGGCCGGGCTGCCCATCGCACCAGATCACTCGAAACTCGCGCGGCGCCAGCGTGATGCCCGGCGGCAATGCGTAATCCCTCAAGCTCGCATAGTTGGTCGAGAGATAGAGCCCATCCAGCGACACCGGATTGGTGCTGGCGTTGTAGAGCTCTATCCACGGCTCACGTTCGCCGAAGTTGTCGGTGATGCCGCTGGTGTTGTCCGCCTGCAATTCATTGATCCAGAGCGTCTGGAACGCCGGCAGATTGGTGGCGCTGGTGTTGGTGGCGCCGGGCGTGGCGAAGTTCGTCGCGGCGACGATGAGCTGCGGCGGCACGTAGTTGGACGGGGTGATGATCACGCTGATGTTGGTGGACGAGTTCAACGTCGTGCCGACGATGCGAAAGGCCAGCGTCTGGAACGTGGTGTTCGTCGCGAAGTACCAGAAGGAGAGCGTGGATTGGCCATTGGGCGGCATCGGCGAGATGTAATGGATGATGTCCTTGGCCAACACCGAGGCGCTGCCCGAATACTGCGACACCATGCGGAAGGAACGCGGTCCGCCGCCCGGCCGCACCGCATCGTTCGTGGCATAGGACAAGTTCATGTTCGTGCCCAGATCCCAGATGTTCGTCAGGGCGAGGACCGCTGCGTCCTCGAAATTACCGCCACGGATGTAATTGCTGCCAACGGCAGGAACAGGGCCCGACACATACGAGACATCATCCAGCCACAACGTGCCCGGGCCATCCGGATAGAGGAGCAGCCGGTTGGTGAAGGCGTAGTTTCCTGTCACCGTGGTCGAGACAAACCGCCAGCCATCGTTGGTCTGAGTCGGCGTCGAGATCGGCGCGGTGTAAACCGGCGGGCTGTACTTCACGGACCAATTTGCCACGCGCGAGTTTTCCTGGCTGAGATCAACCAATTGCAAGGATGACCCTGTGCCATTCGCGTCCACCGGCCATGGCAGCACGCCCTCATAACGGACACGGTTGATAATGACGTCCGGCGGACCCGGCTTGATGAGAGACAGGCGTTCGCCTCGTCCCTGGAGCGATCCATCATACACTCCGAAAACCGGCAACACGGCACCATAGGTGTTCGCGAATGCAGCGCGGTCCTTCACCACCAACAGGAAGGAACGCGGCGCGATGTAGCTGCCCGGCGGGAACGTGTAGTCGACACCGTTCAGCACCCACCCGCTCATGTCGAAGGCGAAGGTTGTGTGCGCGTTAAATAATTCGATGTACTCCGCATTCGGAACGAGCGGATTGTACATCAGCTCATTGATCACGATGAATCGAGAGGGATCGGGACTCTGCGCGGCGAAGTTGATCGTGACCTGGTTCGTCGTGCCCACCGGTTGCCCATTGTAGTCGTACGCAGACACGGCGACTTGAGTGTTGTTTGAAACCGGCACGGTGATTGTCCAACCTGTCACCGTCGTCCATGTGACGGGATAAGCCTGGCCATTGATGCGAACCTCGGTGATTTCAACGGGCGCGGAGCCGGAGATGACCACCGCATTCGAGCTGGCATTGATAACCGAGTTCGCGATGGAAAAGCTGCCCACGTCCGATGCCGCCACCGTGCCGGCAATTGCCGTGCGAGCGCTATCAATCCATGTCTTGACGGTGGACGACGGGGTGCCGGGCGTGATGCCGTTGGCGAGGATCGCGTTGTAGCGCGCATCAATCACGGGATACACGTTCGCCGAGAGGAACGGCGCGTTGGGGCCAACCGTCAGTTGCTTGTAAGCGCGCAACCATGCCCGGCGGAACGGCGGGTAAGTATTCAATTGTGCCATGCTCGGGTCCGACCCGTTACCGTTGAACAGATTCTGACCAGGCGCCCATGAACCGCTGTTGCCCAGCACGATGTTGTAGTCCCAGATCATCTGTTTCCATTTGCCGAATTTCGGCTTGTAGCCGTAGAGGTTCTGCGCGTTCTGGCTGCCGAAACTGTCCCAGTTGCCGACCGCATGCTCGACAGCGAACGTCTTCGCCCACTGATCAACATCCACCAATCCCTCGAAGTTACGCCAGTAAGCAGGCGAACTCGCAGGTAAGGTGGCGACTGTTGTGAGCGCAATCACCTCGGTGTAATCATTCTTGGCGTTCGCTTTGGTACGAGCCAGCCACGTCTGGCGATAGGCCGCCAGCTTGTGCGCGTTGTTGGTGCTGTAGAAGTTGTTCAACTGGCACCAGCGCTTGTTGTTGAATCCTGCTCCGCTACCGCCGCTGACATTCACGTCATCCCATTCGAACCACGGCTGCTCCTTGAAGAGATTGCCCTCGTTCTCGTCGGGGAAATATTCATCGATCATCTCGCCGCCGGGGCGCTGTGAATCCTCCATCAGCGCATTGGCGCCGCCCTTGCGGTTGCCGTTCACATACATCGCGACATAGCGGCGATACAAGTATGGCAGCTTTAACTTGCGCACGAACCAGAACGAAATCTGCTCGCGCATCAACGATGTATCGTCAAAGGCACCATTGCCGGGTGCGTGGATCTTATTGAAGCGATCAGTGCCGAGATACATGTCGTCCGGCGGGACTGACGCCTGGTAATGGACGTTCCCGGTGACGGGCGAACTATTCTGACCCTGGTGATAGGGGCTTCCGCCGTAATGCGATCCCATGTTGTAGATCACGCGATAATTTCCAATGACAAAGGTTCCGTCGGCGTCTTGATTGCTTCCCGCCGGCCGGCCCGTCCACGCATTGATGTTCGTCTGGTTCAGCCACATGCGATACGCGGCGAACGATGAGACCGGATTAGGATCGCCAAACCTTAACATTGCTTCACGTGAAAATGCCGTGCCTGTGAGGTTGTCCGGGAACGTGCTGGCTGCATTGAACGCGTCGCGAGCTTCGACATAGAATGCGACCATGGTGCCTGAGGCCAGCCCGGGAATCGTGGCGCTGTAAATGCCGTCGCGTGCCACGAGATCACCATTCGTGCCGCCATCGTTCATGATCAG
>JBBRBM010000293.1:0-5623 GCA_038205745.1 Verrucomicrobiota bacterium
CTTGATCACCTTCGTCACCTGCCGGCCGTCCACGTAAGGCATGCCCAAATCCGTGATCACGATGTCAAACGGACGCCCCGCGTCGCGCTCGCATCGGAAGGCATCGAGGCCAGTCTGCCCGCTGTCACTCACTTCGACGGAGTGGCCGTCTCGCTCAAGCATTTCCTTGAGCAGATCGCGCAACAACGGTTCGTCATCAATGCACAGCACGCGCAGCGGTTTGATGCTGGGGCCAGCCTGCTGCACGTCCCGGGCGGCTGCCAATCCCTTGCGCACCGGGAACACCAGACGGAACGTCGTCCCTTTGCCCAGTTCGCTGTCGATCTCAATGTTGCCCTCATGGCGCTGCATGACGCCGTAAACCATGGCCAGGCCAAGGCCGGTGCCGCGTTTGCCTTTCGTGGAGAAAAATGGTTCGAGACAGCGCTTGCGCGTCTCTTCATTCATGCCAGTGCCGGTGTCGCTTACTTCCACGACGACGTGCGTGTCATACGCGCCGCTGATGTTGTGAACATCGCCCTTGGTGACATGCGTGCGCAGCGTGATGGTGCCGCCTTTGGGAAGCGCGTCGACGGCGTTAATCACCAGATTGGTCATCGCCTCGCGCACTTCGCTCTCGATGCAGAACAACTCGGGCACATTCGATGCGAACTCGGTTCGCATCTCCACGGTGATGCCGTTGGATTGCGGAATGTCGCGCCATCGCGGGCGCGTCATGTCCACCACATGCCCGGCAAGGTCGTTCATGCTCAACTCGAGGAGCGACTCGCGATCGTCGCGTCGGCGATAAAATTCACGGAGCCGTGCCACGATGTGTGCGATGTCTTCGCCCGCGGTGCGGATGTGCTGCACGTGGCGCCTGCCCGCGGCGCTGAGCGATTGCTCATTGCGCAAGAGCAAGTCCGCGAATCCCACGACAGGTGACAGGGCGTTGTTCACATCGTGAGCGATGCCGCTCGCCATCTGGCCGAGGGCCTTCAAGCGCTCCTGTTGCATCACCGTTTGCTGGCTCTGTCGCAGGTCGTTGTAAGCGCGCTCGAGTTCGTTGTGGAGGCGAGCCTGGTGCGCCGCGAGCGCGACGTGTTCGCTCAATGTGCGGAGAAACTCCGCGTCGCCGCTGCTGAAGCCATTCGGCTGCAAGCGCGCTGCGAGCAGCACACCGAAAAGTTTGTCATCAACGAGCAGCGGCACCGCCACAGCCGAGCGCAGTCCGGCGACAGCCAAACGCTCGTGCAACAGCGCCGAACCCTTCACGGTGTCCGCGAGATAAACCGTCTGGCCCTTCTGGCAAAGCTGCAATCCGGTGTCCGCCAGCGGCAGCACGACACCTTCGTGAAGTTCGACCTTGGTCGTCAGCAATGAGTTCTTCACGCGCAGCGCCGCGACGTTGAGCGTCTTCGCTGCTTCGTCGAACAACGCCACACTGCCCAGGTCAAGATCCAGATGATCTTCAAGCTTGCGCAGCACGACGTGGAGAATGCTCTGCGTGTCCTGTCGTTCTGAGATCGAGTGGGTGATCTGGTTCAGGAGGTGGATGCGCGTGAACTGCTGTTGCAGCGCGGTTTCAGCGCGCTGCCGCTCTTCGATCTCCGCACGCAAATCCTTCGTTCGCTCCTGCACGCGTGCGTCGAGTTCCTCATTCGTGTTCTGCAACACGGCGTCGCGCTCCTGGATCTGGCCGAGCATTTCGTTGAAGCCGTCGATGAGTTGACCCAGTTCGTCGTTCCCGTGCTTCGTCGCGCGCACGGAATATTTCTTCTCGGCAGACACCATCTTCGCGGTCGCGGCGAGGTGATAAATCGGACGCGAAATGACGCGCTGAAGAATGCCCGAGAGAAAATACGTGGCCGTGGACGAAACGAGCAGGATCAGGGCAACGATCGAGGCGTAACGTTTCAACCGCTCGTTCAGTTCACGCAAGTCCGACTTCAGGTAGAGCGTTCCGATCTTTTGTTTATCCAGACGAATTTCGTGAAAGAGGACGAGATGAGCCGACTCGAATCGAGCGCCGACCTTCTCAGGTTTTTTGGGGAAAGCTTCCGTGGGCGCACCTTCCGACTGGTACTGGGCGAAGTGGCGGCCACTCGCATCGTAGAGCGCTGCAGCGACGATCTGTTTCTTGCCTCGAAGGGCGCTGAGGATTTCGGCCGCGCGGCTCGACTCATCGAAACTAAGCGCGCCGGTGCTTTCGTTCCCAAGAACCTCAGCCAGGGTGCTGAGGTCGTGGGTCATGTTCTGGCGGCGCGTGACCATCTCGTACGTCACGAAACCAGCGGCGACGAGCAGCAATGCGGCACCACTCGCGATCATGATGATCGACGTCAGCTTCCGTTTGATCGAAATGTCCTGCCAACGAAACACGTGCGTCCTGTTTCAGTGCAGAGGGCCATCCAGCAAGCGCTTTGGTGCGCTTCTAAGCCTTCAAGACCTCGCGAGCATCCTATTAGCGAATCCCGTGCCTGACTCTCGTGGGGACACTTTTACGCCTGCTCGGCAATGAATGTGCGCAGTTACTGACAAGCCAGCCTCTGTCATTCGGACGCGCGGGAGATTCAAGTGGGCGGCTTGCGACCGAGTTCCAACAATTTTGACGCGATCTTCAAGCCGACATTTCTTGCCGCCTGGTCACTGATCTCAAACCGGATTCTGTTTCCCTCACGGAAAAAATTGATCATGCCGCCGTCTTTGATGAATCGTTCCGTCTCGCTGATGGTGAGCACTTTGCTTGCGCCAAGTCCGCGGAGAATCTCCGGCATCCGCTTGCTCTCGGACGCGCTGACGAACAACACCTGACACGCCTTCGCCTCGTCGATGCTTCGACATTCCTTCACCGCCAGCGGCCGGTTGTTCAGTGTCTTGTCGCGCAGAAACTCGGCGAGATTCTGTCCAAACGGATTGTCCCCCAGCACACCAACGCACAGCGGAGTGTCTGGCGCGGCGAATACTTTTGGCGGCCACTCGATGAATTTTGCGAAGTTGAAAATGAAGGCGGCTTTGACCTGGTACTCCGACGGCTGCACGTCCTGCGCGCGACCGCGGCCCAATCCGAGCAGCAGCCCGAGCACACAGGTCAGTGTCGCAACAAAACGCATTTATCTCGCCAATTCTTCGTTAATCAATGTGATCGACGTTTGCGGCGAGTCGCGGGTTTCTTGCACTAAAATCAAGAAACACGCTTGATAACACGCACACCAACGCCATTCTGTCGGCGCGAGCCATGAATCAAACCCTTCGCGCCAACTTCTACGACGCTATCGTCACATTTCGGCTGCGGGCTGAATCCATTTGTCGCTGGGGCGGCGCCGCGCTGGGGCTTTTGCTCGCGTTTTCAACCTTGGGAGCGGAACCCGCTCCCCCATCCAAGCCGCGCGATCTCTCAAAAATGGACATTGCGGACCTCATGGAAATCGAGGTGCCGAAAGTCGTCAGCGCCTCGAAATTCGAGCAGCGGGTGAGCGAAGCGCCGGCTTCCGTCTCGATCGTGACCGCGGACGAGTTCAAGAAGTTCGGTTACCGCACGCTCGCCGAGGCGCTGCAAACGTTGCAGGGCTTCCACGTTTCCTACGATCGCAATTACGCCTTCCTCGGCACGCGCGGACTGAACCTCGGCGACTTCAACAGCCGCGTCCTGCTGCTCGTCAACGGCCATCGAGTGAACAACAATCTCACCGACGGCGCGTTCATCGACACCGCATTCATGGTGGATGTGGATTTGATCGATCGCGTGGAAGTGATCCGCGGCCCAGGGTCGGTGCTTTACGGCAATAACGCGTTTTTCGGCGTGATCAACGTGGTGACACGCACCGGCAAGCAACTCAGCGGCGTTGAGTTCTCCGGGGAATACGGCGAGTTCGAGACGTATAAAGGCCGCGTCAGCATCGGCCATTCATTCACGAACGGTTTCGCACATGGACTCGACGTGCTGCTCTCCGGCACCCTTTACGACAGCCGGGGCGACGAGCGATTATTCTACAAGGAGTTCAACACCGCCGCGCAGAACCACGGTGTCGCACGCCACATCGACGACGATGAATCCGGCAGCTTCTTCGGCTCGGTGGGCTATCACGACTTCACGCTGGAGGGAGGTTACATCGCGCGAGAGAAAGCCAATCCCACAGCGCAATTCGGCACCACCTTCAATGACGATGGCCTGCGCACCGTCGATGAACGCAGCTACACCGCGCTCAAATACACGCACAGCTTCGAGAACCTCTTCGACGTCACCGCGCAGATCTATTACGACCGCACGGAGTTTAAGATCGGTTATCCCTTTCGTTTTCTCGCAGGCACGAATGTAATCAACGCCTCATCGAGCGAACACGACACCGGCGAATGGTGGGGATCCGAACTGCAATTCACCAAACGCATCTTTGACAAACACATCCTCACCGCCGGCGCCGAATATCGCGATGACTTCCGCCAGGACCGCGACATCTCCGGGCAGAAACTTGTGGAGCAGACTCGCCAAAGCCACGGCGTCTATCTGCAAGGCGACTTCGAGATCGTCACCAACCTGCACCTCAATGCCGGCGTGCGTTACGATCAATACGGCGACTTCGACCCCGCATACAATCCGCGCGTCGCTTTGATCTACAACCCTGCTGCCCAGTCCACGCTCAAGTTCATTTACGGCACGGCGTTTCGCGCGCCGAACTTTTTGGAGCTCGCGCTCAAAGATCCCGGCCAGGATCTCGAGCCCGAGGAAATCACTTCCTACTCGCTGGTGTATGAACAAGGCATCGGCCAACACCTGCGCAGTTCCGTTTCCCCCTTCTACAACGACATGAGCGGCCTCATCGCGTTTCGCAGTGGACGTTTCGTGAACTTCGACGCCGACACTGCTGGCGTGGAACTCGCCCTCGAAGGATTCTGGACCAACATTGTTCGCGCTCGCATCAGCTACACGTTCCAGAAAACCGAGAGCGACTCCTTCACACTCGATCTGCCGGACTCGCCGGAACATCTCGTGAAGCTGAATCTCAGCGTGCCGCTGTACCGCGACAAAGTGTTCGCCGGAATTGATTTTCAATACACCAGCCAGCGCGAATCGCTGCACAACACCGCGTCGGGCGGCCAACCGCTCACCGTTCAGGGTGCAGGCGCCGGTGACTACGGTGTCGTGAGCCTCACGCTCTTCAGCCGTGAACTGGTGAAGAACCTCGAAGTCTCCGCCAGCCTTTACAACGTGCTCGACCAGAAATACTCCGATCCCGCCACGCGCTTCCATCAGCAGGACCTTATCGAACAGGATGGACGCTCCTTCCGCATCAAGGCGACCTATCGGTTCTGAACGTGTTTAGAAGCGGTTTCAGCAGGTGGAAGTCGTCGCGCTGCGACGACTCGGCCCGCGTTCATCGGGCCGTCCGACCGCGCCTGAACGGCGCGGGAACGCCGCGGCGCGGCGTAACCTATATCGCTGCCCGTCGTGGCCTTGTCGGCGACATAGCCGCTGATTGGGATGCAGGGAGTTACAGGCCCAAAGACTGGTTGCGCGCTGTTTCCAGTGGCTGGAGGAGATGGGATAGGATGTTGGGATGATACCTGAAAAAGCATTTGAACGATTGTTGGGCCTGGATGAGTGCTGGGAGGTCAGCGCGGCGGAGTATGAGACGGAGCCGGCAGG
>JBBRBM010000294.1:0-5613 GCA_038205745.1 Verrucomicrobiota bacterium
GGATCCGCCGTCAGCCCAATCGACGTCACGCTTCGATGAGCGGCTTCTATGATTTCATGTCCGCCAAAACCTCCAAAATGGCCTTCAAACTCGTAACAGCCTCAAAGCACGTCAGGTTATCGAATCTGTAGTTCGGCCATAGCCAAAATCAGCCGTCCGCCGTTCCCGCTTCAAACGCGCTTGTTTTAGGACTAGTAACAATGTGATGTACGATCGGAAAGGAAGAACGCGCTCGGAAAATGTCCCACTCGACAGTTTCGAAATGCGCTTTAGGTGGGGAAATATATAACCCCAGAAAAAGGGTCGAACTATAACAATGGCATGGTTTCACGTTCTTTGTCCTTTCGTTTCAGGTTCTGGAGCCGAGTGGCGGCGCTCTTCCAACTGCCCAAGTGCCAGACCGTAAAGTTATTGTTATAGTTTGACCCCTCCTATTTTTTCGCCGGCAACGGCGTGACGCGATAAAACGTCACGCTCGTTTCGTTCCAGCGCGCGGCGAAGGTCTGTGCTCCAGAACGAGCGAGCAATCCGTAGAGCGGCGTGCCGGCCACAAACGGAGTCACTCCTTCGATTGACTGAACTCGCGAGAGAAACATTTCGGTGCCCCGGGCTGACGAGCCATCGAGATCAAGCGCATCTCCGATGCGGGAGTGCGCCGACCTGCTGTGTAAGCGTTTGCCGACGCGCCCGCTCTTGACTCCCCTGTCCGTTGGGCGCCATGTATTCCGCGAATATGAAACCGTTCAGCCTGCGCCTTCTCCCAGTGATCTTCGTTGCCAGCCTTGCACTCGTCCCTTTGGCGTTGCCAGCGGACGAGACGAAAGACGGAAGATGGGAGTCACTTTTCAACGGCAAGAACCTCGCCGGTTGGGTGCCCGTACATGACGCCGCGTTCGTGGTCACGAACGGCAATCTGCGCCTCGTCAAGGGCAACGGCTGGCTTCGCACCGAGAAGCAGTTCTCCGACTTCATCTTCGAAGCCGAGTGGTGCGCCCTGGAGCCCGGCTACGACAGCGGCTTCCTGATCCGCTCCGGACTGGTGGGCAAGCCGTGGCCCAAAGACGCCTGGCAGGTCAATCTCAAGGCCAGCTCACTGGGCGGCCTGGTGAAAGGATTCAAGACAGTTGTGCCGGCCGAGACGCCGCGGATGCCCGTGGGCAAATGGGTCAAGTTTCGCTTGGAGGTGCGCGGCCAGAAGGTCACCCTGGATGTGGACGGCGAGCGCGCCTGGGAATTTGGCGAGCTCGACGCCGCCCGCGGAAACATCGGCATTCAGGCTGAGGACAAGGCCTTCGATTTTCGAAACCTCCGTGTCCAGGATTTATCCGCTGGCGGTAGCCCGGCGAAAAACTGAAATGGTCGAAGGCGGTAAGCGCGAAGCACAAGCGCCCATCAGCGAGCAACGGGCGTGCTGGCAGCGGTTGCCGTCGCGCTCGCGGATGGCGCGGGTGCATGACGTGATCGTCCAGGAAGATTCCGCCGCTCGATTGCTGCGCGTAGACCATGCCTGATGCTGCTTGACCCCGGGGCCGGCGAAAGTTGGCTCGCATGGGACGAGTGCAGGTGCCGTGCTGAGTTAATAAAGCTTTCCCGTTTTCCTTTTCTGTCCTTCATTCTCCCGTCGTGATGATGCGTTCCTGCCATGAATTTCCTTAGACTTTCGGCGGCGATGTTACTCGTGATGTGCGTTGCCGCTTCGGCGACGGCACTCCGGTCTCCCAATGGAAATCTCACGGTGATGATCGAGGTTGCGACCGGGCCACAGCATGTGTCCGACCTTCAATATTCCGTGACCTTCAACGGGACCGCCGTGATCGCCCCATCGGGCCTCGGCCTCAAAATTGGCGACGACTTGCTCGGCCCGAGAATGAAACTCATCGCGACGAGGCGTGGCAGCAATGACACCACCTGGCATCCAGTTTGTGGCGAGCGCGCCGTGGTGCGGGACCATTACAACGAACTGGCATTGGATCTTGAACAGCTCGACCTGCCTCACCGTTTGTTCACGGTCACATTCCGCGCCTATGACGAAGGAGTTGCGTTCTGTTACACCATTCCAGCGCAGGCACAGTCTGGCCCGATTATTATCACGGGGGAGACGAGCGAATTCCGTTTCGAGAAAAACTATCCCGCCTGGGTCACGTATTCGGCACAGGGCCATTATCAAAAGATGCCGTTGAGCGCGATCAAGCCCGGGTGCGAACGACCGCTTGTCGTTGAATTGGGAGAAAATCTTTTTGCCGCCATTGCGGAGGCAAATCTCGTCGATTATGCGCGGATGAAGTTTGCGTCGCTGACTCGCGGAACGGGCATCGTGAGCAAGCTCGATGGTTCGGTGAAGGCAGCGTTGCCGCTGACGACACCCTGGCGTGTGATCATGGTCGCGGAAAGTCCCGGACGTCTGATCGAGAACAATGACATTATTTCGAACCTGAACGCGCCGTGTGCCATAACGGATACCTCGTGGATCAAGCCAGGGAGGGTGATTCGCGAGGTCACGCTCACTACTGCCGGCGGCAAGGCGTGCGTCAATTTTGCGGTGGAACACGGGCTTCAATACGTTGAGTACGACGCCGGTTGGTATGGCGACGAATACAGTGCCGCCTCGGATGCGACCGGTGTCCACCTCGATCCCAAGCGCAGCAAGGGTCCGCTCGACCTTCAAGAGGTGATCCGGTACGGCAAGGAACGCGGCATCGGCGTTCTGCTTTACGTCAACCATCTCGCGCTGGAGAGGCAGATCGACCAGCTCCTGCCGCTTTACAAGCAATGGGGCGTCAAGGGCATCAAGTTCGGCTTCGTGAACGTTGGCTCGCAGCAATGGACGAGCTGGTTGCATGAAGCGATTCGCAAATGCGCGACCAACGGGTTCATGGTCGATGTGCATGACGAGTATCGTCCCACCGGCTACGGCCGCACCTATCCGAATCTCATGACGTGCGAGGGAATTCGCGGCGACGAAACCAGCCCCACGAATGGCGTCACCCTCGCCCATCTCTTTACGCGGTTGCTGGCCGGCCCGGCCGACAACACCGTCTGCTACTACGATAAGCGCGTGGACGCGAACGCCTCGCACGCTTATCAACTTGCGAAGCCGGTCTGCATTTTCAGCCCGTGGCAGTTCCTTTTCTGGTACGACCGTCCATCACCGGCGCCAAAGGAAGGGACCGGTGGCGTTCCGTCGCAGGCGCGGATGGGTGCCGAGCCAGAGCTCGAGTTCTACAAATATCTTCCGACCACATGGGATGACACGAAAGTGCTCCACGGCAAAATTGGGGAATACGCTGTCGTCGCAAGGCGCAAAGGCGAACAGTGGTTTGTTGGCTTTCTGAACAGTGGAGCCCCACGCACCTTCCAAGTGCCACTGAACTTCCTCAAGCTGGATAAGACCTATCGAGCGTGGATTTACAGCGATGATCAGGCAATCGCCACCAGAACCCACGTTCGCATCGACCAGCAGGCGGTGGACGCTCACACGGTTCTCGGGTTGACAGCCGGCAAAGCTGGTGGCGTCGCTGTCCGCATCGAGCCGCGATAGAGACCGTGAAGCATGCTGAAGCTCAAAGTGTCCTGACTCCTTAGCCAGGCAAACCGCAGATGTGGGAACGAGGCGGGAGCATAAGTGCCATTTGGCCCGCAGAACATCTCAACCACGTTGCCGCGTGGCTTCGTAGAGGAACACTGCGGCGGCACTGGCCACGTTCAGCGAATTCATGTGGGACGGCATTGGGATTTCCACCATGTCATCGCAGGCAGCGAGCGTGGCCTCAGTCAAGCCAGGGCCTTCCGCGCCAAATACCAAACAGCAGTCGTTCCGCAGATCCACGGCGGAGATTTTCCTCGCGCCGGGCCGCGGATGAGCTGCCAGGCACCGGACGCCAAGCGCGCGGAGTGCTTTCAACTTTTCCACCAGGCTCTCCACCTGCACCACCGGCTGTTCGAAAATCGTCCCCATCGATCCGGAAACCGCCCGACGTTGGAATGGGCTGCCACACGTCTCTCCCACCATCAGGAAATGCACGCCAAAGGCCGCGCAGGCCCGCACCACCGCACCGAGATTTTCCGCGCTGGCGATGCCTTCGACGGCGGCAAGCAGAAGCGGTCGCGGCGAAGTCTCGATAAGCGTTTCAAAAGTGGGTTGAGGCGGAATTTTGGCAAGGGCCAGCGCGCCCTGATGCATCTGGTAGCCGGTGATGGTTTCGAGCAAAGGTTTCTCGGCGACATAGACGATGATTTCTTCGGGACGTGCGCGCAGTTTGGGTTCGAGCTGTTCCAGCCAGGCGGGTGTGAGCAGTGCGGACACCACGGGGAACCGGCTCGCCAGCAGGCGCTGCAAAACTTTGGCGTTCGTGGCCACGAGTATGCCGGCACGCTCATGTTCGTCGACACGCCTGAGGGTGAGATACCAGGCCAGCTCGGGAGAATCGAGTGACTGAACGGTCTTGATGTGCAACGTGCCCACGCCGGTAGTGAAGCGGGCGGCATCGACAATGAAAAGCGCGGAGCGGCGAGTCGCAGGCACTTCACAGTCGACCTTGCGCGAAATGCTCAGACACCTTGGATTGAATAACGATTCTGTCGAAGCCAGCTCGGACCCTGAAAGTTGAGCGCTCGCTGTCGCTTATATTGAGGCTCCGACACGGCGGATGGATGAGGACAGATGCGCTCACTTGAATTTGTCCCGCCATTGGAGCGAAGTACCCGTATGAATCACCGGCGATTTAACTGAGCGCGTCCGCTCACACCTGGCGTTTTCGACATGGATTCACGAAGCATGGATCGAGACATCGAGCAAGCCGTCTCTGCTGCACGCGAAGCGGAGGCATTGCTGATCACAGCAGGTGAGGATACCTTTCAAGCACTGCCACCATTGCCTGCATGTCCCCATTGCCACGCATTGGCTCGTCCCAACATATTGATGTTCGGAGATGGGTCATGGAATCCGCGCCGCACGGATGCGCAGCAGATGGCGTTACAGCATTGGTTGCACGGACTCACGAAAGCCAAAGCAACGGCAGTCGTGGTGGAGCTTGGTGCCGGAACTGCGATCGCAACGGTCAGGCACTTTTCAGAGACCGTTGCCGTTGAGCTCGGGGCAACATTGGTTCGCATCAATCCTCGTGAACCGATTGTTCCTCGCGGTGGAGTGGGGCTGCGGCTGGGTGCAGCCGAAGGACTCACGCGGATTTGCGAGCGGTTATGAGAAATGTAAAAATATTCTGCCCGAAGTGTGAGCATGTTCCTCAGCTCTCGGATCGTTGGATTTGCATTCCAGCGTGCGGCTGCCTTTGGAATACCTTCGACACGTGTGGCGTTTGTCCCAACTGCGGTAAGAACTGGAAAGACACCGCATGTCCCGCGTGCCGTCAGTGGTCCCCTCATTCTGACTGGTATCACGAACTTCTTCCGAGCGGACAGCGGCAAGCGGAGGACAGTGTGGTGATCGCATCGGTTGAGCAGGCACGGCACGATGCCGACGTTGGGCGCGCCTCGACAGAGCGCCGCACTTTCATTTCAAGTTGCGCGTTGAGGTGATCGTCGGCCGCAATCCCTGCTGGACTTGCCATCGCGCTTCGTAGTTATCTTGGAAGAGCCATGCATATCTGGACACCT
>JBBRBM010000295.1:0-5598 GCA_038205745.1 Verrucomicrobiota bacterium
CCTGCCGGCTCCGTCTCATACTCCGCCGCGCTGACCTCCCAGCACTCATCCAGGCCCAACAATCGTTCAAATGCTTTTTCAGGTATCATCCCAACATCCTATCCCATCTCCTCCAGCCACTGGAAACAGCGCGCAACCCAGAATCCTCATGCGGCCATTCGGCGTCCGCCGCCAGTTGGATGGCGATCCGTTTAATCCAAACCGAGATCATAGTAATTATCATCACAGCACTTCTATCTTGGGCCGTAAAACTGATGCACGGTTTGCAACACACCTCGACTTTCGATCGATTCAGCCCGCCACAAAACGGCGCTATATCCGGACAGCGGAACAGCTTTCGTTAAAATATCTCGTGCCGTCTCATTGGTCGCTTTTATCGAAACTCGCGTCGCGAAGTCGTTAAACAGGTTCTGCAAAGAACCTTCCGTTTTGATGGTTAAAGTTGGAATTTGCTTCTGGAGAGCTGGAACAAGTCCATACGTTGCATGCGCCTCATCCCGCCCGCTTCCGAGGAATCCAGTGTAATCTATTGATACGTGCCTCGTCAGTGCATAATCAGGACGTGCCGCAAGAACCCTTTCCACTAGATGAATCACATTCCCTTGAGAGTTCGTAAGCACTTCACAGGATGGAAATCGTTTCTTTAGAGCCTTCACCACATCCGTGATGTTGGCGATCTTTGAGGGGTATTCCCGTGTGTGAATATCAAAACTGGAAAGGCTTTGACGCCCACCACCAAGCGTGAATAGTTCCAAGGTGAAATAGCAGCGCAATCGCTGATTAAGGTCCATCAGGCTTACGTTTTTTACGTCAGAAGTGATGCTTTTTGGTTTCATTTGTTGTGTCGTTTGGCAACTCACGCTCCCGATTGTAAGTAATAGGCAGATCACTCTTAGTGTTTCCATGCAGCACGTTTTCATAGCTTAGGGCCATTCGACCTTAAGATGCGGTGGCGGATTTGTGGAGATCATGCGTCGGTGATTGATCGCTGGAGCTGGGTCAAGCACATGCCCGCCGATTCGAACATCGAGATCGGTGGTATCATCATGAGCAGTTAAAGGAAGAGGAGGGTCTTGGGTTGCCCACTGCAAAATGCGGTCCTTTCCTGCCGGAGTGCTGCCGTCCGCCACTTCCACCCCAGTTTGACCATCAATCGTAATCGTCTTTAAATACCCAAAGCCGACACTGTCAACGTAGGTTCCGCTCGCGCTCATTTTTACATTCATTGGGAAAAATCTTGTACCTGAAGCTAACCGCTCTTCAACCGGCGCTCCTGCGTAGAGGCCGTCGAGAGCAGCCCCAAATTGATCCCAAACGGTAATTGTCAAAGGAGTTCGGTAATATGTAGCTAAAGCCTTCAGCGGAGGCGCAACTTGAGCCTCCGGCGGAGTTGTGCTGGAATTAACAGCAAGATTTTCACCTGTAACGGTGCCGTCAAATGTAGGATGAGGTGTGCCAATTCGCTTCGGGATTTTGACAATCACTTTTACTTCACCGACTTTGTTCCCATCTTTGTCTTTCGCTACCAGAGTGGAATCTCCACCACGCTTTAATGGATCCGTTGGACTTGTCCCTTTCACTTCCAATTTGATCTCACCCTTACTTTCATCTCGTGATACGTCGGTATAGCTAAACCGATCCACGCCTTCTTTCGCAAAGGTGATGTTCTTCGTTTCAGATTTCGGGTCCACCGTTGCAGTTACGGTCACCTTAATCGGAGACGGGTCCACATCGGTTCGATATCCCGTTTTCACCGGCGATGGAGAAAATGTGACTTTTATCGGATTCTTGCTGGAACTCGAATCAGCCTCAGCGGCCTCGGCGAGCCCATGCATCGTGGCTGAGGAAATCGATCGCGGACTGAATTTCTTGTCCATGCACTCTTCCAGTTAACCCCTCAGTGCCCTATCTGGCGGCAATTGAAACTCCCGCCGCAGCGCCGCATTCACCGGGTTGGCGTGCGGCCATTCGGCGTCCGCTGCCAGTTGGATGGCAATTCGTGTATTCGTGATCTCGCGCACGAGTTGCTTCAGGCTGGTTCGCCCGCCGGTGGCCTCTCCTTGCGCCCCGGTCTGGTCGCTCTCAATCTTCGTATATCCGGTAAGCGCGTCGTTTGCCGCCGTAATCTTCGCGGGCGTAATTCCCGGCAGCGCACTGGCGGCGGCTTTGGCAATGATCTGCGCGGCCAATTGTTCCAATCGGGCGCGGTTCTGATCGATCCGCTCCCCCACAAAGTAATCATCCAGGCTCAACTCGGTTTTTCGCGCTTTCTGTTTCGCGGCCTTCTGAATTTCCACGATGCATGTCATGAGTGCGTCCTTGGCGTCCTGCTCGCGCTTGGTCACGCCGCGCTTGCCGGAAGTCGCCTGCGTGGCTTCCGCCGCTTTGGCCCGCGCCTGCTGGATTTTTGTGAGGGTGGCCGTCATGTCTTCCGCTGTAATTTCACGGGCGGCAAGTGGCCCGGCGTATTCGGCTTTCTGCGCCTTCAGACAAATCTTTTCGGCTTTCGACAATTCATCGAGGATCGCCTGGTTTGGCAGGGGCGGACGGTGCTGCGGACCATTGCCAGAAGCCGGCGGTGAAGTCGGTGTTGCCGAACCGGATGATGTGGGGTTATCAGGCATAAGTGTTCATTCAGTTTTATTTTGCCGTGGAAAGCTCTTCCTCACAAGCCACTTTTCCTTGGAGGTAAAAGCCAGACTCCGCGCGGCGATATTGTGCTGACGAGTCGTATTTGTACCCCCCCCCCCTCCGCAGAACGCAATAAGTTTCTACGTTTGCAAGAAGATTGTTTGGATGGAGAAACGGTTACAACCCACCCTCGTCGCAGAGAAGATTCATGTGGGTCAGCTATTTCGGCTCTGGCCAGTTCAGGTGTTTGTGAAGAAAGTGGAATGTGCCGACTCCATTGATCGTATGCGGGCCATTGAAGAATTCGATCTCGGTGCGGTCGCCGATCCCAAGTCGATCGTACATCCGGCGCACCTTGGCGTATTCGTATGCGACCCATTCGTCCGGTGCCACGCCGTCGTCATGGCCGCGCTCGACCATGAACGGGCGCGGCACGATGAGGCTCGCCATCTCCGCATAGTTGAAGGTGTGGCCGAGATCCCATTCCGGCATCTCATATTCGCCGGTGAACATATAGCTGTAAGGCGATTCAGTCGTCGTGTTCTTCAACACCCATTCGTTGAAATCGCCGGAGCAAATCGAGAGACAGTAACGCTCGACGACCGCAGGCACACGCATTGCCGTCTTGCCGCCGTAGCTCAATCCATAGAACGCGATGCGTTGCGGATCGACGAACGACAGCGACGCGAGCCAATCGGTTGCGACTTCGTGCTGCGCGATGATGAAGGAGAAGAGCGATAGCCCGAGCGGGTTCGCCTTTCGCTGCAAGACACGGAACGCGTCCTTGCCGCGATACGGATTGTGCGGCGCATAGACGATGAATCCGCGCTCGGCGAGTTTTGCGGCGAAGCCTTTGTAGAATTTCCAAGCCTGCGAATTCAGGTCGCCCGTGATTGTGTCGGCAGGAACACCTTCCAATCCATGCTGGCAGACGACTACCGGCCGCCGCTCGCCCGGCTTCAAATCCTTCGGCACGAGCAACACGCCCCAAGCGTACACATCGGGGACGACATCGAGCATCACGTCGTAGCCAGTCCACTTCGGCTCGTCGTAAATCTTTCGTGTGCGCGGATTGGGCGGAACTTTTGGCGCGTCGATCTTGCCAATCACGTCACGCCAAAAAAATTCGCGGTTGGTTTTGCTCATGGCGAGGAAAGCATTGGTGCTCTTCAACTGCGACGCCATGCGCGCATCGCGTTCGCGCTCGGCATCGACGATCACGTCCTGAGTGAAGCGTTCCCATTGCGAGACGATAGCGCGCTGACGATCCACCGCGGTGGACACAGCGCCAGCGTTGTTCGCGACGCTCTCGACCAGTCGCACGCCGCGTTTGTCGCCCATCCCAGCGGCGAATGATGAGAGTGCTTTCGGTGAACCAAAGTCCACAGTCGTGCCCTCGGCTCCGTTGATTACGGTGGCGAATGGTCCGCCGGGAAGTTTTGTCACGAGAGTGTTGGCGCGATCCACTTCTCCCTCCACCGCCGCGAATTCCGGGGTGACGCTTTTTCCGGGTGCTGCGCCTGTGCGACCACCAGCCGGGACGGCCAGTGGACGGGTGGCAGCCGAGACGGCTGCCCCACTACGCGGATCGACCGGCGGCGCTTTGCTGTATTCGACGATCAACCTGCGCGGTGCGATGAGGCTGGCGATTTCCGCGTCGCCGAATTCGCGAAGCAACCCGAACACGTTGCGATAGATCGGTTCGCTCCAAAGCTGCTCGCGCTCGCCGAAGTAACCACTCACCAGCGTCGCGTCGATGCGCGCGTCGAGCGCCGCGGCGTAGAGCGCGATCAATCCACCTTCACCGTAGCCCACGATTCCAATCGTCGGCAGCTTGCCGGTGCGGTTGGCGAAGTTCGTTTGTGCGCACGACACCGCAGCGAGCACTTGCTGCACTTCGTAACCGATGATGTGCCGGCCCAATTCGTAGCTCTGGCGGTAAATCCATTCGCGATGCGACTGATTGGTGAATCGCTTCAATTTCGCGTTGCCCGAGAATTCGTCGCTGCGGCTCACCGGCGCGGGAATCAAGACGTGATAACCTGCGGCCACCAGATGCCGACCGATCTGTGATTGCGGCGGCACGCTCGGAACAAGACCCGCGAGCATCTCCGGCGACTGGTCGGCGTCCGGCAGAACGATTGCCACGCGCTCTGCGCCTGCGGCTCCGTTCGGCCGCAGCAACAACCCCTCGCCCCAAACATTTTCAAACACCGGCCATCGCACACGAACAGCGCCAGCGTTGGTGGTAGATTTCAATTCGGAAAGCTCCTCGAACACTTCGAACTTTCTTGCTGGCGCGAGTTCATCAACCGCACCGATCAGACGACGCAGCCGCTCGCGATTCGGTGCGACGGATTTCCCGTAAGCTTCGCGCGAACTCAAGTCACGCTGCCAAAACTTCGCTCGATTCGTCGCCGCACTTTCTGTCTCGCGCATCAGCCAATGGTCGATCCCCGCGACCATTTCCGCGGAGAGGTCGCCGGTGTTGGTGAGCGTGGATGTTTGTGGCAGGTGCGTCGCCTCCTGCGCTAACGTGGTGAGTGCAAATCCAATGACGACGATTTTGAGGAGAATCTTTGCTCGCATGGCTCCGTGCGATAGTTCGCCGCGAAGAAGAATGTGTCGAGCGATTTGGAGTGCGCCGACTCGTCGGCGCTTTCCCGCGTCGCGACTTGTCGCGCCGCTCGTTGGGCGACAGGTCGCCCAACGAAAAAGCGGTGACAAGTCACCGCACTCCAAAACCCCGCCCGACGGAAGGAATTCTTCAACAGCAAACGCTCCTTTCGTCCCGGAGGGACTGGAAGGGTTTGTTTGACCCGTGAACCCAGCGCTTGAGCGCTTGTCATTACCCACATCTTTTCAAACTTGTTTTGGTGGTCTGGTTTAGCGATGCACTCAGAGCGTGGGCGTGGCTGCGGCCCGCCGGATCGGTTCCTCACCCGGTCGGTTTATGAGCACCACGCT
>JBBRBM010000296.1:0-5571 GCA_038205745.1 Verrucomicrobiota bacterium
GCGGACGGAATACCATTCGCTGCCGCGTTTGAGCGTGTGCAGCACTGAACTCGCGTCCTCATCCGTCCAGTCGGACAACACCACGACGTGATCGCGGAGTTGGTCAAACTCGCCCGTGGCCTTCGGCGCGATGACCAGCGCCCCAAACAGTCCTCGCTGTTCCTGGAGCATGGTGTGGCTGTGATACCAATAAGTGCCGGATTGCCGGAGATCGAACTCGTAAGTAAATGTTTTGCCCGGCGCGATGGGCGGATACGTCAGGAAGGGCACGCCGTCCATGGCGTTGGGCAGCAGAATCCCGTGCCAATGAATCGAGGTTTCCACCTCCATCTGATTGTGGACCCGAATCACGGCGCGGTCGCCCTCGGTGAATCGCAGGGTCGGCCCCGGCAATTGGCCATTGATCGCCATCGCCTGGACAGGATGGCCGGTGAAGTTCACTTCCTGGTGGGCAATGGCAAGGTCATATTCCACCGTCGCCGCCGACAGCATCGCCCCCGGCACAAACAACGCCAGACTGCCGAGCACTCCCGCGACCGGTCTCATCAGTTTTGCGACGGTCTGGCGAAAGGTGTTTTTAGAACGATCGGGAGTTTTCATGGCTTGATGGAATCAGCTTGCGACGCCTCGGTCATGATTTTAACAATCGTGTCCTCCACTTCCTGCGCCACGCCTTTCAGTTGCGGCGTGTTGAAAAGCGCCAGCAGGGTGGTGGGCTTTAAGGTCGCCAGAATGGTTTTGCCGCCCTCCTCGTAAATGGAGATCCGGCAGGGCAGCGCGGTGGAGACACTCATGTTTTGTTCGAGCACCTTTTTCGCCTGTTGCGGCTGGCAGACCTCGAAGATCAGACATTCACGGGCGAACTCCACGCCCTTCTCGATCATAGTTTCTTTGAGGTTGTGAATCTGCATCACGCCAAAGTGATTGGCCTGAACGGCGACCTGCAAGGCAGCCGCAGTCTCTGTAACGGTTTTGTCGGTCGGTAATTTAAACAGCATAGGTTTGCTTTTATGGCAACCAGTTCACTTCACAGGTGGGTATCGACGGCCCGATTGTTTCCGGGACTTGCCAATCACGACGGCCAGCAGGACTACAACAACGACGGCAACCACACTTCTCCCGCAAGTGCTCCTGGGGCGCTATGGCAGCTTCAGCCCAGTTGTGAAGTCATGAAAGCGGACTCATCGTTTCCGCGCACGGGACTCCGACCAGACTGAGACGGTCGGCTGTACCCCATTGAGGATGGGCTGCCAAATGTAAGGTTTCCCCATTTGGCGTTCTGCGGCCCATTCGATGTTTGATTTGTTTCCGAACGTCCACCCTTGGAAGTTGTTTTCGCTGTGAACCAGGTTTTCATAAAGGTATTGCTTTGGTCAATCGTGTGGTTTCATTAAGGTTCTCGGTGGGTCGGCTCACCGGTTAACGGAATATCAGAATCAAAACGACGATGAGAACAACGAGACCGAGGCCGCCGCCAATATAAAGGCCGCTGGCGAATATCGGTGTGAATGAAAGCAACATGGTTTTTCTTTCGTTTGTGATGGCAACGTGTTCGCCTCCACTTTTGGAAGCACGCTACGCGATGTGCAGACCCTTTGCCATGGGGTGTATTCCTACTGCGGAGGACGGGGGCAAAAATCCCCCAAGAGCGGACCCGGTTATTGGTCCGCGTGGATGAGCACTTCGGTCAGACGCTCAACATCTGTTTGCGGCACGGCGTTCGGCTCGCCGAGTTGAATATTCGGCCTGCGGACTTTCATTTCGACGGTGTGCTCCTGGCGATCGTCCCGGAGGGGGATTGTCTTTCCGGAAATCGCCTGGTCATCGAGGGTAAGCAAGTTCGTATCTGCCGAGTCAGCGGCGAGTCGGGTGATGGTGATATGGTAAACCGTTTGCCGATAGCGGTAATGAATTTTATAGGTGGTCCACGCTTTCGGCAGACGCGGCGACAGTCGCAGTTGATCCCCTTCCAGATTCACGCCCAGCAATGTTTCGATGAGCAGCCTATACATCCAGCCGGCTGAACCTGTATACCAGGTCCAGCCGCCGCGACCCGTGTGCGGCGCGACCGCATAGACATCCGCCGCGACGACGTAGGGCTCTACCTTGTAGGTGGCGATTTGTTTGGGAGTCCCGCCGTGACGGACGGGATTGAGCAAAGCGAAGAGTTCCCACGCTCGGTCGTGTTCCCCCATGAGCGCAAAGGCCATGACGGTCCAAATCGCGCCGTGGGTGTATTGGCCGCCGTTCTCGCGCACGCCCGGAATGTAGCCTTTGATGTAGCCGGGGTTCATTGGTGATTTGTCGAAGGGCGGATCGAACAACTGGATCAGTCGGGCATTGCGTCGCACCAGGCGCTGGTCCACGGATTGCATCGCCTGACGGGAGCGCTGCGGATCGCCGGCGCCGCTGATGACCGACCAGCTTTGCGGCAGGGAATCAATCTGACATTCCGGATTGGCCTGGGAGCCGAGCGGTTCGCCGTTGTCGAACCAGGCACGGCGATACCATTGACCGTCCCAGGCTTGTTGCTCGAGGTTCTGTTGCAGTTGCTGTGCTTGGGCGAGACAGCGTTTGGCAAACGCGGGATCGCGATGCGCCTGCGCCAGTTCAGCAAACTGGATGAGCACGTCGTAAAGGAAGAAACCAAGCCAGACGCTTTCACCGCGCCCCTCGTTGCCGACCCGATTCATGCCATCATTCCAGTCGCCGCAACCCATCAGGGGCAGACCGTGCTCGCCAAAATTCAGGCCGTGCTCGATGGCGCGCACGCAATGCTGGTAAAGCGTGGCGGCTTCTTCAGAGCGATTCGGTAAATCGTAATAGGCTTCCTCTTCCGGTTTGACCGGGCGGCCTTCGAGGAAATGAATTGGTTCGTCGAGCACACCGGTGTCCGCCACGCACGCGACGTAACGGCAGGTGACGTAAGGCAGCCACAGGTAGTCGTCGGAAAAATGCGTCCGCACGCCGCGTCCCGCCGGTGGATGCCACCAATGCTGCACATCGCCTTCGCGGAATTGATGCGCGGCGGCGCGGAGCAGATGCTCCCGGGTCAGCGCCGGTTCGGCGTGCATCAGCGCCATCACGTCCTGCAACTGGTCGCGGAAGCCGTAGGCGCCGCCGGATTGATAAAAACCCGTGCGTCCCCAGAGCCGGCAGCTCAAGGTCTGATACAACAGCCAGCCGTTTGCCATGACATTCACGGCGGGATCGGGCGTGTCCACGTTCACCGCGCCGAGGGTTCGATTCCAATAGGCCCAGACGCCTTCGAGCGCGATGCGGTTGGCGTCCGTCCGGCGAAAGCGTTGCAGCAGGTTCTGCACGTCGGCCATGTTGCGACCCACCCCGAGGCGAAAGCTCGTTTCCCGCTCCTGCCCCTCACGCAAATTGAAGACGACCTGCACCGCGCCGCATGGATCCAGCCCCGCGCCGACTTTGCCGGAAAGACGCGCACGCTTCAGCGCCGCCGGTTGCGACAGACTGCCGTTTCTGCCAATGAACTCCTTTCGATCTCCGGTGAGGGTGCGCGTCCCATCGTTGACATCAATGAACGCGATGCGCTCAGGAAATTCGGTGCTGTAGTAATTGCGCGCCAGCAACGCGCCGGTCTTGAGGTCCACTTCGGTCTGCACGTGCAGCAGGCTTTTCTGGCGCAAATCGCCTAACACCCATTCCCAGTAGCCGGTGACCGACACTCGGCGGGGGCGGCCCGAGACGTTGCGCAATTTCAAGACCGTGAATTTCACCGGCGCGTCCATCGCCACATACACCCACAGCTCGGAGGCGATTCCGTTTTCAGTATGCTCGAACACGGTATAGCCGAAACCATGACGAATGATGTATGGCGTGGCACCGCGCGCGGGCAACGGCGTCGGTGACCAGAATTGTCCGGTCTCCTCATCGCGAATGTAAAAGGCCTCGCCGGTGGTGTCCTGGACCGGATCGTTGCTCCAAGGAGTCAGTCGAAATTCATGGGAGTTCTCGACCCAGGTGTAAGCCGCGCCGCTCTCGGAAACAACCGTCCCGAAGAAGGAATTGGCCAGCACATTGACCCACGGCGCGGGCGTCATCTGGCCGGGCCGAAGGGTGATGACATATTCGTGCCCGTCGCGGGTAAAGCCGCCGAAGCCGTTCGCAAAAATCAACTCGCGGTCCGGCAGCGGCGCGGGCAAATCGGCCCGCCCGGCGCGGGCAGGCGTGAGCGCTGGCACTGAGGTCTCCAAAACGCTTCGATGTTCCAGTTGCTCCGCCAGCGTTCCCTTTTCGTCGTCCAGGACAATCCGCGCCACGGATTGCAGCAACACGAGATCGTCGTGAGGGATTTGGTCGAGTCGCCGGACAAAGATGCCGCCCGGCTTGTCCAGCATCTGCGCTTCGAGTCCGGAGAAAATCAAACTGGTGATCTGGTCCTGCAAGGATTGGCGGTAAATCGAACCGTCCTCGTTCAAAATGACGAGATCAACCGTCAGGCCCTTCATCCGCCAATAGGAGTGCGCCTGGATCAACTGCTGCGCGATCTCGATCTTCTTCGTATCGCTGATGCGGAGCAGGACGATTGGCAGGTCGCCCGACATGCCATAACTCCAAAGACCCTTTTGGCCGTGCCGGTTGTTGCGCAGCACGCCAGAGTTGGCCCGGCGGGCGGGGTCAGCGTAAATTAACGCACTGGCCAGCCGACCATAGAGTTGCGCTTCCGCCTCCGTGGCGTTGAGTTGATGCAGCGCCACCTGGCTATGGGTCCACGCCAGGTCGAAGATTCGGTCGGCCATGCGCGGACTTTGATATTTTTCCACCTTCGCCAGCGCGGCTTCCCGGCTTTCGGTGACGCCCAGGACCAGGTCAATGGAGAAGCTCTCATGCGGCGGCAGAAAGAAATTGCGACGCAACGAAATGATGGGATCGAGCACGGAACCTACTGTGTTGGAAAGCGGCTTGATGTCCTGCATGGCGGCTGGGTTGGCCAGGTTTCCGCCGCGCCCGACAAATCTGGCGCGATCGGTCTCGCAGGAGATTTCTCCCATTTTGTCGAATTCACCGACCATCAGATGCAGCAGCCACGGCGGCTTTTCGTCCGCGGAGCGGGGCCGGCGGGTACACAGAATGGCGGAAGACTTTTGCGCGAATTCCGTTTGAACGAAGAGATTGCTGAACGCGGGATGTGCCACGTCCGCGGCTGGAGTCGCCAGCACCACTTCGGCGTAGCTGGTTACTTCAATGACGTGGCCGATGGAGGAGCGATTGGTAACCGTGATGCGCCGCAACTCCACGTCGTCTTCGGGCGACACGCAAATCTCCGTATGGACATCAAGCCCGGCATGACGATGCCGAAACTCCGCGCGCGCCTGTGTGAAGATGGCTTCGTAGTTTTTCGTCGCGCGCAAGGTGGGTTGAAACGCGGTGGACCAGAAATCTCCCGTCGCCAGATCGCGTAGATAAACGAACGTTCCCCAACAATCGCGCGTGGCATCTTCGCGCCAGCGGGTGACCGCCAGATCGCGCCAGCGACTGTAGCCGCCGCCGGCACTGCTGATCACGACATGATAGCGGCCGTTGGACAACAGATGCACCTCC
>JBBRBM010000297.1:0-5406 GCA_038205745.1 Verrucomicrobiota bacterium
GCTTCGCCGTCGAATCCCCAATACGCGGTCTGGGCATCTTTCCCGACGGTTCCGGGCGACTGGAATGAGGCTTTGATTTCCTCGGCCGAGAGAGCGCGGTTGTAGATGCGCACCTCGTCCATGGCGCAATCGCAATAGACATAGCCATCCTGACGCCGGCCCATTTGCAGCGGATGCTTCCCCGGCACTCGCACCTTGTTGATCGGAAAGTTCGTGATCGCCTGGCCATCCAGATAGAACCACAGGACGGCGCTGTCATAGGTCATCGCGAGGTGATGCCAGTGGCGCAATTGCACCGAGCCTTCCGCGCTCCACATCTCACATTTTCCGGCATCATGGTTGCCGACATTGAAATAGGCTCCAGCCTTCGTTCCCCGGAGCGTGAGGCCGTAGTGCCCTTCCACGCTTTCGTTCGAGTTCTTGTTCACGACCCAGCGGCGGTTCTCGCCGCCCAGCGGATAGACCTCAAGATAGACCCAAGCTTCGACAGTCAGGTTGGTGGGATCAAGGGCGGGCGAATGGGGAACTTCGACATAGCCGGTGCGCCCGTCACAATAGAGGGCGTCGCCGACCCGGCCTGCGACCGCCCAAGTGTTTCCGACATGGTTGGTCATCCACGGCTGCCACTCGCGTCGGCGGCGATCGGCACGCAAAGGCGGCGTATCGTTCTCAATCATGACTTGCTCGCGGCCAGCCACTACCACCGAGGTGCGGTCCCAAACCACTTTTCCACCAGCTTGGCCGAAGGTCAGGGTCTGAATGGGGAGCGCCTCAAACCCCGCCCAGTGCAGTGGCAGTCGCAACTGGCTCCACTCGCCCGCCTGCGGCAACGGCCCCATGGAGCGCCCCTGGCCAACGGGCTCGCCCCAGACCGCATGGAATTGGTGGCCCGCGTCATGATGCAGGCTGAGGATCAGGCTCGTGGGCGGATCGGCTGGGTCGAGCCGCACCCACTGCGAGAGATAGGGCCGGTCTTCGGGGAAAATCGTTGACGGGAGATTGGTCTGGGGTTGCTGCCGATACCGCTCCTGGACGGGCGCGGGCACCCCGGCCTCGGCGGCCATGGCCAGCACGCGCGCGGTCGGATCGTTCTCGGGGCGGGTTGAAGCGTTGAAGCGTTGAAGCGTTGAAGCGTCGAGCCAATACAGCAGGTGCTCGGCGGCCAGACTGCGGGGATTCTTCTTGATCAACTCCCGGCCAAACGCGAGTTGTGCTTCGGGCGTTTCACGCCGGGCCGTCCACCATTCCGAGAGCAATTCCATGGACTCAGGCAAATCCGGCAAGGCTTCGATAATGCCTCTGGCCGCACCCGCGCCGGCGGGAGTGAAGGGATCCAGGAACACGGGTTCATAATCCGCGCGCGCCAGTTCACTGCCTGAGCCGCCGCCCCAGGAGAGCCGCCGTGGTGGTCCCCTGCGGCCGGGTCGATCATCCCAAACGACGACCGCCACCTCCAACTTCCGTGACTCCACTTTTTCCCCAACGAGGTTGCGAATGGGGATGGCCAGTTCGTAGGCCAGTTCGCGCCGCATCGCATCGTGATGCACGGCAGCCCTGGCCCCGAGCGGCAATTCGCCGCTCAACACCGACCAATTCACTCCTCGACTCGGTTCCATGCTGACGAGGGCCCGGAATCGGTTCCTCGCTCCGCTGACACCGATTTCCAGATGGTCGCCGGCAGTAGCGTCGCCGCCGCCAGGCATGGCAAACGCATCGGCGTAACGCACGCCGATGAACAGGGTCGTTTCATTGTGTGCGAGAAAAACCTGTCCGGCGTCCGGCTCTGGCCCGCGGAGATTCGTCCTGGCGTGGCCCTTCCAATCATCAAGTTTGCCATCCACGACGAGCGGGGTCTCCAACCGTTGCGCGAACCGCATCGTCCGCTCCATCTTTTCGCCAGGCGCCGCGCCGGTGAAGCCGTGCAACCCCAGTCGGTCCGCACAGAACAGAACCCGATCCGTCCAGGCGGCGGGTTGCGGGCGGTCCCACCATTCTTCATCGTCATTTTCCCATGCCACCGTCCAGGTATCGAGTTCCCGCAAACGCTGGCCCCCGAGATGCGCGCCCGTCGCGGGGTTGAACTGGTCCACCCGCATGATGCTGGGCATCCGCTCTCCGTCCCGCCGATCTCCCGAAAGCATCCAGCAGCTTTCCGTTCCCAACCGGAAATCCAAGACCTGGCCCTTGCTGTTCTTCTCTGTCGGCGCGGGCGCCTGGAAGCGAGTTTCGGCTTGTGAAATCAGATCAATGCTTTGCACCTGCCGCTCATTCCCGTGGAACACGAGCAAGTTGTGGCCGCGAATCTGACCGGTCCCCGTCGTCCTAAGCTCAAACTTGAAAGCCGGATCTCCCAATTTGCGAATCTGAATTTGGCGTTCGTTTTCCTTCCCTCCCCGGACATGGGTGCGCGCGATCACCCACGGATCTGAGAACCTGAATTCGCGGACGGCGTCCTCTCCGCTCATGTAAGTCAGGCCGGGGTACGGCGTCAGTTTGCCGTCAGCAAAACCATACTCGAACACCTCACCCTTGGCGTTGCAGAAGAATGCCGCGCTCAGGCCGGATGCGATCTTGAGCCGGTGCAGTTGGGCGTCTTTGAGCAGTGGCCGGGTTTCCAGCACAGCTCCGTCCTTGATCTCCACCACGAAATCCCGGAGTTCGTTGCCCGACCGCGGCGCCTTGGCAAAAATATGCAAACGCGCGCCATCCCAGGCGAAAGGTATGCCCTGTTCACGGCGGTCGCCAAAGACGGTGAGCGGCAACGCATGTTGCCAAACAACCTCGCCGGTCGTGAGCCGAATGGCGGCGGCTTCGGGTGACTTGCTTTCCTGCCGCAGGTTGGCGACGAACAGGAACTCTCCGCAAACCTGCGCATCGACCACCTCGAACGGCAGCGTGGTTTCCCACAGAGCAACGCCCGTGGACGCCTTCACCGCGAGGACGCTCATCCGTGTCGGGACCAACAGGAGATCATTACCCCACACCGGCCGCCTGAAGCCCGGCCGCAACAACCGCTGCCAGACCACCTCGACCGCCGGTCCCGCGCGCACGCAACGCAACACGCCTTCCGCGTGGCAGAAGACGGTGTCCGCGAGTCTGGCTTCTGGCGGAGGCACCCAGAGCACCGGGTGATCGCCGGGCAGGTCTAGGACCTGGGCGAAAGGCAGGGCCAGCGGACGGGTGCGAGTCTCGGCGCCGGCGGTCTTCGCCGACTTGTCAACCGCCGTTGAATCATCGCGCCAGAGGAAAAGGTTGCTCGCCGTCATCACGAATTGCCGGACCGGTTCGGCGCTGTTCCACTTCCGTTCCTCGACGGTTTTGCCGGTGGCGACCTCGAGGCGATGCAGGCCGCGGCGGGTGCCCAGCAAAACCGATGTGCCCGCAAATTGGGGTTCACCGACGATTGGTTCGTCAAAGCGTTTCTCCCACGCCACCTCGCCCGTCATCGCCTTGAGCGCCACGACTTCCGACTCGTTATGCACCAGCACCAAGCCGCCCTGCACGCCCACCAGCGCGCGGGCGCGGACAGAGACATTTTCCCAGAGCAGTTGCCCCGACTCGGCATCGAGTGCGAACAATCCGGCCGCGTCGCGCGGCAAGAAGATCACGGCGTTGCCGCTCAATGCTGGCGCGGCGCCCTGGCGCTGCATCACCTCGTAAAGGTTGGTGCCCAGCGACACACGGGGATATGGATAGACCCAGTCCACCATCCCATCCCGCACATCGCATCGAGCGACCAGGCCCATCTGCGTGGCGCAGAAGACCGCGCCCCGCCGGACCGTCACGGCGTTGCCGTAGTGGGCCAGATCAATCTGGTTCTTGGGCAGGTTCGGCGCGTTGCGCCCGCGCTCGATTCCAACGTCGCTGGAGGCCAGCACACGTTTCCACCGGAGCTTGCCGTTTATCGGATTGAGACACATCAGCCAGTAAGGCGACATCGCCGCGTCACCCTCTCTCAAGGCCAGGACATACACGCTTCCCTCGGCCAGGGTCGGATCGCTCGCTGGCCAAAGGTCCTGCCAGTCCAGGTCATTTTCCGTGGACCAGAGCATCTCTCCGGTGTCGCGACTGAAGGCGGCCAATCCGGTCAGATACTGCCGGCTGGCATCAAACCCCCAACGGGTGAAGACGGTGTCCTGGCCGATGGCCGGACGAAATGGACCAGGCACGGGCAGGGCATGAGAGTCGCGCTCCCGGCGTTTCTTGGGCACGGGCTGGGGCGGTGGAATTCTGGCCCAGAGCGGTTGGGCCGGATTATCTCCAAAGCCCACCAACAAATTGGGGCCGCTCAACAGGGTGAAGCCCGCTCGCGTCTGTAGTTCCCCGCAAGCCGACGGGAAGTGAGGCAAAACCTCGTCGCGATTGCGCTGAAAACCGCGAAAGGTCCACGGCGAATAAGGAGGACCGCGCAGCACCTGCACGGGCAATTGCGCCAGGAGTGTCACCCCGGTTTCCGTCTCGGCGGGCTTCAGTCCCGCCAGCAGTTGCTGCTTGATGGCGGCGGCGGTTCTCTGTTCTCCAAGCCAGGGAAATTGCGCCTGCGGGCTCGCGTCTTTGAAGGCCGCTTGAAGAACTTCCGGATCGTCCGTTTCATTCGCCAACGCCAGCCAGAGGCCAGCCTGGGCCTTGGCCCGCATCTCGGCGCTCGCGGTGTGGGTCAGCACATCTTGAAACGTGCGCAAGGCCAGCCCGGAGTTGCCCTCTTGCAAAGTTTTCTCTCCGAAGTCCAGCAACGCTTGATGGAAAGTGGCCGCCCAAGGCAGCCGCCGGAAAGCCGCCAGCAAGCCTGACGGTTCAAGCCCTGGCCCGGTGATGCCCAACTCGACGGCCTTCCGGTCCTGGGCCTGACGCAGCACCGCCTGTTCATTGGCGGATTGTCCGATCAGAAAGCGGTTGATCTCCTCCCAGATGGCGGTGAAGAGCGGCCCTTTCCCAGGCACCAAACCACTGCCGCTGGCGCTTTCTTCGAGCAACTGTTCCAGCGTTCTCAGGCTGGCGTCATTCGTGCGCGCGCGGAAAGTCTGCCAGCGGTTTTCCAGCCCCAACTGGCGCGGAAACATGGAATTGCCAAACTCGTCTTCATTGGCGTTGGCATTGCCGCGCGGGGCCTCCGCCGCTTGCGCTGATCCAAGACACACCACCGCCGCCAAGACCACTGCCGGCCAAAACAACAAACTGCGCAGCACGGTCCTCATAAATCAGCGCTGGTAGATCGGCAGGAAGCGGTAAGGGACTCCGAGGATGAGAATGGCCATCGAGGTGGCGTAAGTTGGGTCGCTCTCCTCGCCGCCGCCGCTCCAACTGCCATCTTTGCGCTGGCGGGCCTGCATGGTGTCGCGGATTTTGGGATACCACTCCTGGTACTGCACTTCCCCTGCCTGGTACATGGCCTGCACCGCGTAGTAG
>JBBRBM010000298.1:0-5400 GCA_038205745.1 Verrucomicrobiota bacterium
GCCGGCGCATTGTTCGTCCGGGCGCGGCTGTTCGGCAGGCCGGGAGTGCCAAGATTCAGCGGCACGGTCATGCGGCAATACGATTCGAGATAGTTGCCCTTGAGGCGGAGCAGCAGTTCAGGCCAACCGCGCTGCCAGCGCGCCACGCCCCGAATCGTGACGTTCTGTTGTTGATCCACCAGAGTGCCCGGGATCACCACACGAATCCGGTTCGGACCCGTATCACCGCCACCGGTCGAAACAATGTGCATTGATTTGGTCCCGACGTAGCCGCTGTTCTCGATCCTTGTCAGCGAGTGATTGCCTTGCGGCGTCCATGGAGAAAGGGAGGCAGTTTCAAAACTGGCGTTCTGGATCGCAAGTGTGTTCGTAACGCTGCCGGTGACATAGGTAATTGCCACTTCATCGAGCAGACACTCGCCTTCGTCCAACATGTAGAGCTCTAGACGATCAATCGGCGTCGCGTTCCATGTGGAACCGTTATCGAGGGGTCCCGTGGCTTCAAACTTCGTCCAGGGCGCTTTCTGTGTCTCATCACTATCGCCCCAATTATAGGCCATGCGATGGTTGCCGCGGGGATCGACGAGTTCGAGGCTGCTGCCGCCCTCGTTCGCCCATTTGCCCCAGCGCCCGCCCGGACGATAGCTCACTTCATCCACACTGATGTAAACGGTGTTGGTCACGGTCTGCCCGAGTCCATTCGTGCTAAGAACGAAATCGGGCTTCGCGATTGCCACGCGCGCATTATTCTTCGCAAGTTTGCCGTCGAAATTTCCGAAGGTGTTTGCGGCGTTCAGATTCGCGTAATGCGCAAACAGATTCGTGGCGTTCCGTGCCACCACGACGTAACCACCTGGAGAGATCGTCGCGCCCGACGGAAACACATATTCAATGCCCGCAACGAATCGCCATTTCGCCAGCGAGATCGCGTTCGTTCCCTTGTTGTAAAGTTCGATATACTCATCATCCGAATCACCTGAGATGGGGGCGTACATCAACTCGTTGATCACAAGGTCA
This sequence comes from Verrucomicrobiota bacterium, assembly GCA_038205745.1. GTDB lineage: Bacteria > Verrucomicrobiota > Verrucomicrobiia > Limisphaerales > SIBH01 > JANNGC01. The sequence continues at coordinate 1,018 of JBBRBM010000298.1, forward strand.
TCGACAAGCAGGGCGGCGTTGTTCGTGCCGGGAGTTTGTGATTTGAGCCGGTAAAGATCCGTGGCGCCATCCGGAGAGCGCCCGCTGGCAATGCCCGTCTCCTGGGCATCGAACTTGACGGCGTCAATCATGCGCTGTTGATCGGCACTGCGGAGGAAGATCGCTTCACCTGCGGCACGCAGCGCAAAGCCAAGGTTCGTTTCGTAGAACACGACGAAGCCACCCGCCGGCACAATCGTGTTCGTGGGGATGCGAAACTTGTTCGTCTCAGGGGCGTCGCTAAGCCAGCAGCCGGAAATATTCACCGGCTGTGCGCTGTGATTGTAGAGCTCGACATAGTCCACGGCAGGAGGTTCGGAGTTCGCGAGGAACTCGTTGATCACAATGGCGTTCAGACCGGTGGCGACTTTCATCGGCTCCGCATTGCCCGGTGAGCCACCGCGCAATGCGCTCACATCCCATGAGCGAAAATCAGCTTCGCCGTAGGACGGGCGCGCCATCACCAGCGAATGCCCGGTACCGTCCGCACCGACGGGCCACGGAAACTCATCCAGGTAATTCAGATCCAGCAGAACGCCGTTATACTCATTGCGCAGACGGAGCGTGCCCCCAGCCGGCAGCGTCCCGGCGTATGGCCCCAGCACACCGCTGATGCCGTAGTATGTCTGCACCGCCGCCGGATTCTTCGCAATGACGAGGAACTGGTTGCCACCAATGATGGTGCCCTCTGGGAATGTGTAGTCGATCACGCCCGAGATACGGTAGCCGCTGATGTCTTCATAGAATGGGTTTGAGTTATAGATCTCGACGAACTCGGTGTTGTTCGTGCCGTAGAGAGCGCCCGGCTTGTACATGATTTCAGAGAAGATGATCTGCGTCGCACGTGAACACGCGGCGAGCGGTTCCGAGGCAAAATTGAACGACGTCACCACTTGTGCATTCGTGCCCGTGTCCGAGTAGTCGCGGAACTGCGCGCGGGCGGTAACAAGGTTCGTATGGCTGCTCACGGCGAACCCGAGGTTCACGGACCCCACGCTCAATGTGACGGTACCAAGTTGCAACCACGTCGTGCCGTCAATGCCGGCAAATCCAGTAAACGCATTGCCCACCCTGCGCAATCGCAGCCATGTGTCTGGATAACTCGTTGGAAAATTTCCGCTCATGCTCACGACCGCGCCCACGGGCGTGCGTGAGGCGAAGTAACATCCGGCGAGTGACGGCGTCGCAACCGATGCGGCGAACACGCCGTTCGCGTCCGCCGTTTCACGGGCGATGATCGCCGCTTGCGACCAGGCATCCGCAAAGGTCAACGCGGCCACGCGCACCTTCACGTCGAAGTCCCCGGCTTTCGGCTGGGTCGCCATTGAGAATTGATCCGATGTGCCGCCAATTCCCGAACCCGAGCCGACAACATCATATCCACCACCGGATAAGACACTCACCGAACCGGCTGTTCCCGGCGCACCGACGTCGTTCACCGAGATGTTCTGCGCTGTGAAGGTGAGTTGCGTAGTGACCAGCATGTTCGCCCCGGCGGCACGATCTCGAACTCCGCTGATCGTAATCGTGTAATTGCTGCCGATCGTTTGCGGCAGTGTGTAGAGCACCATGTTCGTGGTGTCGGCGGCGAGCGTGGCGTTGGTGATTTGCAGCGGCCCACTGCCGTTGGCGATGCTGGAGTTGGCCAGGTTCGTCGCAGTGATCTCAGTGACTGGTTCCGAGAAAGTTACCTGGACGATCGTTGCGCCACCGCTGAATGCCGCCAGCGCCGTCGGTGAATTGGTATCGGCGAGAACGGTGAGCAATGCCGGCGAACTGGTGGCGACGAAACTGACATTGGTGAGGAAGTTCGATGCAACGGCGAAGTAGGACGAGTTGTTGTTGCTCGTCTGAACCGACGCGATCGTGAAGGTGCGATTGGTTTGGCCGGGAAGCAGAACGTGCGGAACGGCAGCGCGATACCACTGCAGCGTGGGAATGGGATTGCCGCTCGCGCCAACGGTGAAACTGGCCGAAGTGTGCTCTTGCGCCGTGGTGTTGCTTGGGGAGTTGGTGATCGAGGCAGGGGCCGGAGTGGTGTTGAACTCCTCCAGCTTCAACGCCGCGACAGAATACGCATAAATACCCGCGGAAGATCCGCCCGGAACCGGGCCTTGGTACTGCGTGCAGAGGATTGTGAATGTGCCGCCCGAGGAGGGCTGAATATTATCCCAGATCGCAAGGTCGCCGACCGTGTTATCTCCCGTGTTTACGGCAACCTCGTTCGCCGCCACCGAAGCACCCTGCGTCAGGCTGGTGAGGCAACCCGCCGTATGCGCCGCCGTAAAGTTCGGTGCGTCGAGCAACGCAATGCGAATCCATCGATCCACATACCCGCCAGCGCGCACTGCCGTGCCGCTAAACCGATACCGCTTGTTCGGATCCAACCCGGTGAAGACGAAACCGACCGCCTGGCCAGGCGCGGTTTGAATGGCGTGATTGATGGTCGCGGTCCCCCAGTCGATGTAGCCTGCGAAAAGGTTGTACGCGGGCGTGTTCGCGTTGGGCGCTCCCGCCGAGGCGCCGCTACCAACGCTGAGATTGGTGATGGTGAGCGTTGTCGACAAGGTCACGCCACTATTGATGTCCCTCAGTGGCCCACCGTTGCCTGGCCCGCCTCCTGTGGTGCCGTAAACATTCCAAGCCGTCGCATTTGGATGCGTGCCGACACCGGAAAAGTGATCGTTGAACGCGGTGAATTGTGCGCGCGCCGTCATAGCCAGCACAATGGATGCAAGCGTAAGCGCAATACTGCGGGTGATCGGGTTGTTCATGGTTTAATCAATTGGAAATTTTACGGAATCAGTTCCAGCCGCCTGGTGGCCGTACGGTGGTTGAAGCCAAAGAAAATGTGACGATCTCGTGACGACACGAAAACAAAGTAGCGCTTGGATCAACACACATGGGTTCCAAGCAAAGTGGCAAATGAATGTCGTGATTGCAAGAAATGACTGAGTCTCAGAGACAGATTTATATGATTTTTGCCGGCCAGAGGGCTAGGCTCGTCGCCAATGAACCCACTCAAACGAGTGTTGCTGCCATTGTTTTGTGTGGTTGTCGCCTGCCAAACAATCGCTCGGCAGCCAAACATCGTTTTCATCCTCGCGGACGATCTGGGTTACGGCGACATCGGCGCATTTGTGCAGAAGAAGATTCGCACGCCGACCCTCGATCGCCTTGCTCTCCCGACTCGCAGCCGCGCAGCACACGCGATCGGATTTGTTTCCGTTTCCGGCGTTGGATGGAAATACAAGGTGAGCGCGCAGAATTGGATTACGAACACGATTACGAGGAAGCGGAATTCGTAATCGTAATCGTGTTCGTAATCCTACTCGCTCCCCTGCCTCACCGCCTTTACACACCCAACTTCCCTCTTGCATCCGCCCTCCTCCCCGCTACCTTCTCCCCCGCCAGAACACGGCGTGTGCCGATGTTCATTGAGGCTGAGAAACGAAAAGTTAACGAACAACCGAACAATCAACCCTCCGTTGCCACGGACAGTTCTTTGCTCGGCAATGGAGATGCAAAAGCCATCCGCTCTCTGAGCAGCTTTCACGTCTCCCGCAGTTCAGTCAGTTCAGCAGTCAGTAATCATTATGCTCACAATGGAAGAAGCCCTGAAGGGCAGCTCCGTCGGCTTCAAGCCCGGCGAGATCGTCAAAGGAAGAATCATCGAAGTCCGTCCCAAGGAAGTCCTCGTGGACATCGGTTACAAGTCGGAAGGCACCGTCTCCGGCAATGAGTTCGACGACATTAAAACCGTCAAGGTCGGCGATGAAGTCGATGTGCTCATCGAGAAGCTCGAAGACAAGGACGGCATGGTCATTCTCTCGAAGGAGAAGGCCGAGTTTAAGAAAAATTGGGATCGCATCCTGATCATCGCCGGCGAAGGCACGACCGTCACCGGCAAGGTCAAGAGCGCCATCAAGGGCGGCCTCATCGTCAACATCGGCGTCGAGGCGTTCCTGCCCTCGTCGCAGATCGACATCATTCCCCCGAAAAATTTGCAGCCGTTCATCGGCAATACCTACGAGTTCAAGGTCGTGAAGATCAATGTGGACCGGCAGAACGTGGTGCTCTCGCGCCGCGAACTGATCGAGGCCGAGCGCACCCAGCGCCGCGCCGCGCTCCTCACCGACATGACGCCGGGCGACATCCGCAAGGGCGTGGTCAAGAACATCACCGACTTCGGTGCGTTCATCGACCTCAACGGCCTGGACGGCCTTCTTCACATCACGGACATGAGCTGGGGCCGCGTCGGGCATCCCAGCGAAATCCTCAAGGTCGGCCAGGAACTCGACGTGGTTGTGCTGGACGTGAACCGCGAAAAGGAACGCGTCAGCC
>JBBRBM010000299.1:0-5397 GCA_038205745.1 Verrucomicrobiota bacterium
CCCTGAATGACGGTGAGGATGTTATTGAAATCGTGCGCGATCCCGGCGGCCAATTGTCCAATCGCTTCCATCTTTTGTGCCTGTTGCAATTGACGCTCCAATAAAGCGCGCTCGGCCACATCCTGCACCAGCACCAGGAAGTGCGGCTGTCCTCCCAGGAAAACGGGTGACATCGACACCAGCACTTCATGGACTGCGCCAGCGTGGGTGCGGATGTTCGCCTCCTGATCTCGCACGGATTCATGGCATAACAAGCTTTCCACCCATCGGTCCGCCACGTCCGGCTTCTCCCACATGAACAACTCCGCGGGTGTGCGTCCGATCATATCCTCCCGTTTAACACCGACCACCTGGGCCAGCCGCTCGTTGACATCAACGAATCGTTGGTCTGCCACGCTTTGAATACCGCTTGGCAGGGGGCTTTCATGAAATGCCTTCGAGAATCGTTCTTCCGAAACAGCCAACGATTCGTTGGCGCGAGACATCTCCGCCACGTGCATGGCAGCTTTCCGGTTCAGAAGCCACTTCGTCGTCAAGGCGTGCGCGAGCTGCTGCACCTCGATGTTGTCAAACGGCTTCTTGAGCACGAGCAAGTTGTCGGGTTGGCCCACTTTCGCGCGCATCTCCTCCCAGGCGTAATCCGAGTAGGCGGTACACACGACGATCTGGAGTGCTGGATCGACTTCCCAGATCCGCGCAATGGTTTCGACTCCGTCCCAACCGGGCGGCATGCGTACGTCCACAAAGGCCATGGCATAAGGGCGATCCTCCGCGAGCGCCGTCTTCACCATTTCAAGGCCCTCCTGACCTTGAAACGCGGAATCCAATTCGAAACTCGTCGGACTCTTCGCGGGCGTGGCGGGTTGATCAAAGAGAGCAGCACCGAGTCTCTTAACGTTGCTTCTGCGGGAATTATCGGCTCCGAGGATCTTTCGAAAATCTCCGTGGATGCTGGGATTATCGTCAATGACGAGAATCCGGTGATTGGGTGGGACGTCGATGCTGTTCATGTCTGCGCTTTCGTGGATGGACCTTCCTCGTATCGCCCCGGTCCCTTTGTAGGAAGTTCCAAAGTAAATTCTGCGCCCTGTCCAGGGCCAGCGCTGTGCGCCGCGAGTGACCCACCCATTTCTTTGGCAGCGTTGGCGCCACTGTGTAGTCCGAAGCCGTGCCCTTCCTTCTTGGTGGTGAAGCCGTGATTGAAAATTTTGGTCAGATTCTCCGCCGGAATCCCTATTCCATTATCGAGCACCGTGATCTTCACCCGGTCCTCGGCTGCCATGCCCACGCGGATGACCATTCGTCGCTCCGGCTTTCCGCCGTCTTCCATGGCGTGCTTCGCATTGCGGAGAAGGTTGATCAGAATCTGCAACACCTTGTGTCGATCCACGCAAACGTTGGGCAGGTTCTTGTCGAATTCCCTCACGAGCTCGATGTGGTGCCGTTCAAACGCCGCAACGTTCAGGCTCAAGGCGTCCTCTACCAGATCACCGGGCGGCAGCGTCTCGTGGACACCAGACAGTTTGGCGTAGCTTTGCTGCATCGCCACGATCTCTTTGATGTGCTCGATGTGCTGCCCGACCGAAGTCATCTCTGCAATCAACTCGGTCTGTTCCTCCGCCATCGCCTCTGCCACGGATCCGAGGAACTCGGGGATGAGTTTTCCTTTTGGATCCTGGGTGAGGAACTCTGCGAGGCGGCCGTTTTGCTCCAGCATCATGGTGGTGGCACGGCGCAAATCGACCACGTTCGATGCGCGCAATCGCTCGCCAACCAGCGTCGCCGAAACGCTCACACTGTTGAGCACATTGCCGACGTTGTGGAGGACGCCGGTTGCGACGTCGGCCATGCCGGCATGTCGCGAGGTATCCATCAACTGCCGGTTCAGCTTGTCCAATTGAGCCGCGTCGAGCTTCGCCTGCGTGATGTCCTGGAAGATGCCGCGAATGGCCACCGGCCGGCCATTCTCGGCCAAGGCCGTGCCGCTTTCCCGAATCCAGATTGCGCGGCCATCGGCAGCCGTGATCCGGTACTCGAAGCTATACGGTTGCCCGCGCGTCGCCATCTCATGGGCGGTCTGAACTGCTTTGCCCGCGTCCTGCGGATGAAGTTTGTCCTGCCAAAACGTCGGCTCATCCAACCATGCCGACGGCGGATAACCCAAGATGGCTTCACTCTGGCGGCTGACAAAAGTGAACTGATACGTATCGGCAGCGCGCTCCCAGACGATCCCGTCGATCGAGTTTATCAGCGCCTCCATCTTCTGTTGCGAAAGACTCAGTGCGGCATCCTGGGTTTCGATGCGGCCGAGCATCTCGTTGAACGAGTCAGCGAGGCTTCCCATTTCGTCGCGGCTGCTCACACCAGCGCGCACGGAATAATCCTTCTTCTCTCCGACGATTTTGGCGGTGCGCGACAATTGAAGCACCGGGCCGGTAATCGTGCGTCCCAGCCGACTCGAAAGGAATACTGCCAACCCGATCGACACGATGGTGATGCCAAGGACGACAAGCCCGTAAAAGCGCAGCAACTCCCGGAACGTCCGCTGATAATCCATCCGCATGTACAGCGTGCCCACCCGCTCATTCTTTACAACCACCGACTCGGTCAGCAGCAGGTGTCCGTCCACGAAACGGTTTTCGCCGGCAGTGGGAAACAATGACAGCGCCTTCGCATCCTCTGCTTTTCCAAAACGGGCAATGATCGATCCATCCGCACTCTGTAATGACGCCGTCAGCACCGTGGGCTTGGCTCGAAGTGACCCCACCATTTCGTCTGCGGCTGTATCATCCTTGAAGGCCACCGCGGCACCACTGTGACTCGCGACGATTGCGGCAAGCGTGGAAGCATCGCGCTGGAAGCTGGAACGGAAGTTCAAGACCTGAAAACCAAACAGCGCTGCAATGGCCACGACCAGGACGGCACCACAAATAAGCAGTGTGATGGACAACATCTTCTGCCTGATGGGGAGGTCGAGAAATCGTTTCATCGTTTAACGCTGCCTTCGCACACGCCGCGCCAGAGCAGTCCATCGGTCACAGATCTATTTATTTTGTTTCGAATATGCATTTGCGCGAGCCATGACGGCTACCCGTGCGCGAGAACGGGACGACCGGCATGACATTGAAAACATCGGCCAGCGGTCAGCAATGCTGAAGCTGTAATGTTGAACCCACACCCGGGCAGCGTGCTATTTGGTGAGGAGCGCGAGGGAGAGTTTCACTTACGACAATATTATCTTCACGCGCGGTTCTGGCGACGGAAGAAGCTTTGGCCCGGCCAGAAGCAGGCGGCGACGTCGCCGCTACTCCGCCGGCCTCAGGACGAAAAAACTTTCGGGATTCTTTCGGAACTCGGAGTAAAGCTCCACGCAGGTTTTCACATCGCCGGTCGGCTGTCGCTCGTTCGGATACAGTTCGTTCACGTCCGGTTCGCCGGTCGCAGTGAGCGTCCGCGTTGGACTTTCAGTTCCTCGCCCATCTGGTCGAGCGAAAACCCGCAGTCGTTGACGAGCGTGCAGACAAATTGTTGGCGAACGAGTTCTTCGGAAAATTCAACGAACCAGTCGTGAGAGGAGTTCTATTTTCTGCGTTCGGCATGGCGCGGAATTTACCGAACCGCCTTCCGTTGGCGAGATTTCTGCCGCCTTTGCATGGCTTGATATTTTTTTTGACGAATAACCCAGGGCGTTGCCCTGGGCTATCATCTGTCGGGCTTTCAGCCCTGTGAATCAGCGCTCTTCAGCGTCAATCAGCGGTTCAAATTCTTTGCGGCTTTGAGGCTTTGCGATTGAAACAAATCAGCGGTTGAAACGAGTTGTCTCCAATTCCGTGGAACGCCACTCGACCTTGACTGTCGTTGATCAACGCCGTTGCAGCATCCGCGCGCTGCGGCGGTGAAGCTTGCCGCGCTTTTCGACAAAGATGCCGCAGAAGCTGCTGGCGCCAAAAATAGTGCGCCAATTCGATGTCCAAAACTCGGGGTTTGACGGAAGTATTATTGCAACCCATGAAAACAAAACTCTCGCTGCTCGCGTTCACTTCGATTCTGTCGTGGCAACTCTGCGTCGCCGCGACCAACCAGCCCGCCGATGATTGGAAGCCGGCCCCATCCAATCAGCAGGGTAAACAATATCCGCAGGTGAACTCGGAAGGCCGCGTCAAATTCCGCATCGTTGCGCCCAAGGCGCAGACCGTCGGAGTGAGTTTCAGAGACAGCAAACCCTTTTACGAAGGGTGAGGACGGCGCGTGGGTCGGCTACACGCGCCCCCTGGACGAAGGCTTCCACTATTACACGATCAACATTGACGGAGCAGCGAATCAGGTGCCGAAAGGTGTTGGCTTCGGATTTGTCCGCCACTGAAGGCTTCGCGCTTCACCGGGCTTCTCGTCCCCAAATTTGTCCTTCCGTATCGAGCGGTGGCATTCCTTGGCGCCGCTTGCCGGATGCGAAAAACAGCGTCTTTAAATCAAGCCCTTGAGCATGCCGTGGTATTACATCGGTTTGAGTCCATGCACTTTGAGAATCCACCACATGGCGCGCTCCACGCCGGGATCGAGCAATGGCACGGACGGCATGAGTTTGTCGTCGTAGCCAAACTCACACATCAACACTTTTCCATACTCCGTGATGATGGGGCAGGCGGAGTAGCCGTTGTATTTGCCGCGGATTTCTTTGCCCTCAATCAGCGCCAGGAGGTTGGCCGCCGCAATGGGCGCCTGCATGCGGATGGCCGCGCCGGTTTTGCTCGTGGGCAGACCCGCCACATCGCCCAGGGAGACGATGTTTTTATACCGCGGATGAATCATCGTTTCCTTGTCCACTTTCACCCAGCCTCCCGGGCTAGCCGGATCCGCCAGCGCGGAATTCTTGACGAAATCCGGCGCGCTCATCGGCGGGACCATGTGCAGAAAATCAAAATCCACCGTCAGTTTCTCATACTGGGCGGTCGCTGGCACCGGCGAACCAGACGGTTCTGGAAGAACGGCAAAAACCGCTTTTTTGGCCGAGCCGTCCACAGAAAGAAGGCGGTGCTTGAATTTGATGGGAATCTCTCGCTCCGCGAAGATTTTCGCCAGGCGATCGCCGAAAACCTTCGGCTTCATCACCTCGTTCTGGTTGGCGAAATAGGGTTCCTCGCTACTTTCCGTGGCTGAGAATGGATGGCATATCGAGCTTTCCGACGGTGAAATAGAGCATGGCGATCATATATTCCCGGCTGCGATAGCCGCGGGCTTTGCGCTTTACGGCACTGAACACACTGTTGAGGCCTTCGAGGAAGCCGGTGCTTAACCAGCCATCGGTCCAGTGGGCAAGGATTCCTTCCAGATGTTTCTCGATCGTGTCCGCGACCTTCGCCAGCGGGTCGAGGCACTCGCCAAAGCGCTCGCATTTGC
>JBBRBM010000300.1:0-5335 GCA_038205745.1 Verrucomicrobiota bacterium
CTACAGCACACGCGAGTGGAACAGCGACCGCTGAGGGGAGCGCGGCCCTGTGAGCCACGCGCCGAGGTCAAGCCGGCAGCCGATAAAACTTCGCCGCGGTTTCACCAAAAAACTTTCGCTGCGTCACTTCCGTGAACTGGCTGAAATAATCCGCCGCGATCTGATGCACCTGCTCGTAGCTCCCCGCGAGCAGGCACACCGGCCAGTCGGAGCCGAACATCACACGGTCTTCACCGAACGCCTGCAACACCACATCGAGGTAAGGTCGGAAATCCTCGCTCGTCCAACCGTCGTGCTTCGCTTCAGTGATCATTCCCGAAATTTTGCAGAACACGTTGGAGTTCAGCGCGAGTTCCTTAAGGTCATCGCGCCACGGTTTCAACAAACCTGCACGGATGATCGGCTTCGCGATGTGATCGACGACGAAGCGTTGCTCCGGAAATTTCACGGCAACCTGAATCGCCGTGGGAAGCTGCTTCGGATACACGAGGAAGTCGTACGCCAGGTTGAATTGTCTCAGCGCGGCAATGCCGCGCAGGAATTCCGGCTTCAACATGAATTGCGAATCCGGCTCGTCCTGCACCACGTGACGCACGCCGACGAACTTTTTGTTCGCCGAGAACTCCGCAAGTTGTTGTTCGACATTCTCGGACTGCAAATCCACCCAGCCCACCACGCCATTGATGAACGGCGATTCGCCGGCGAGTTGCAGCAGCCAGCGCGACTCCCCCAACGTTTGCCGGGCCTGCACCGCCACAGAGCCAGTCACGCCGACTCGATTTGCGATCGCTTCGAGATCGAGGGGCAACCAATCACGTTCGAGCGGAGTGCCTTTGCGAATCCATGGATACTCGGCTTCGGAGTAGCGCCAGAAATGTTGGTGGGAATCGATGCCCATATTCACGAAACCACCACCATCGCCTTGATCACGCCCGTCTGCGGCAACGTCCAGCTTGGGAACGCGTCGATCATCTCATCAAACGCCGCGTGATGCGTGATCCATGGCTGCGTGTTGATCTCGCCATTCTCGATCAGACGGATGATGCGCGTGAAGTCGCCGGGCAACGCGTTGCGGCTCGCGCGAATGTCGAGCTCGCGCCGATGCAGCGCCGGAGCGTGCGGAAACGTGATGTCCGCCTGCGTGATGCCGACATAAACGAGGCACCCTTTGAACGCGCAGTAATTCAGCGCCTGCCCCATCGACTTGTTGCTGCCCGTGGCGTCGATCACCACATCGGCGAGTTGGCCGTTCGTCAGTTCAGAGAGGCGCTTCAATTCCTCGCCATCGCCACTCGTCAGGATCGTGTCCGGCACGCGCATCTTCTCACGCACGAACGCCAATCGCTGCTCGTTCATGTCCATGACGATCGTCTTCGCGCCTGAAATTCGTGCGAACTCAATCGCCGACAACCCAATCGGTCCCGCGCCAATCACCAGCACGTGCTCGCTCGACTTCGGCTCGCCGCGATCCACCGCGTGACATCCGATCGCCAGCGTCTCCACGAGCGCGAGTTGCTCGAACGACAGCTTGCTCGACGAATGAAGTTTGCGCGCCGGCAAAACCATCCGCTCGCACATGCCGCCGTCGCACATCACGCCGAGTGTCTTATTGCTCTCACAACAATTCGTGAACCCGCGCCGGCACGAGTAGCACTGACCGCAATTGATGTACGGCTCGACCGAGCAACGATCACCCGGCTTCACGTTCGTCACGCCGGGCCCAACCGCGAGGACTTCCACGCCCAGTTCGTGTCCTGGAATGCGCGGATAGCTGAAGAACGGCATCTTGCCGAGATAGCCCGAGATGTCCGTGCCGCAGATGCCGATGCGATGAATGCGAATGACCGCTTCGCCTGCGCCCGGCTGAGGCACGTCGGGAATGTCGATGCGACGGAACTGCTTTGGCTGCTCGAGTTGGATGGCTTTCATCTAAATCAATTGTCTGGATCGACCGGCTCGCGCAAACGCCGCGACAGATTCCGCGCTCCATGCATGAGGCGCCAAGCTTCCAAGGTTTCGCCGCGAACACGATAGAAAATCAGAATCTTGTGAAACGGCGGCTCCACACGAAATGAACGCAAGTCACGGAGAATCGGATTTCGAAAATGACAGCGGTCGCCGAGGTCGGGGAGTTTCGCAATCCGATCAAGCGCCAGTTCCATTGCCGACTCGAATCGCCACGCAATGTCTTCTCCTGCGTCGCACAAATACCAATGAAAATATCTCGTGAAACCGGATCGGAACTCATCCGCCTTGGCGACGGGAAGGCTCATTTCTTCGCTTTGGCCGCCCGGTGCTCCTGAATGATGCGCTCGCCGATGGCTCGCATCTCTTCATGCGAGTACGGAGTGAACGAACCGTCAGCCGCTTTGAGCAACTCCGCTTCGAGTTCCGGCGAGTCAATCTCGGGATCAATGGCGGCCGTCGCGTAAAGTGTCGCTTCTTTATCGCCATCCTTGATGACGATGATCTCGCCTTGGTTCGCCTCGGCAATCAGAGCAGGGAGTTGACCTTCCGCTTCTCGCACATCCAGCGTTTTCATCTGCGCAAACTTACTCAGCGCATCGACATAAACCAAGCTCCGTCATGCAAACACTGGCTCCAGTTCCACACTCGCCAACTTTTCTCCGTCACGGTTCAGGTGCGTGATCGTCGCGACTTTCGATTTCCCTTCGATGCGGATGGTGCTGAAGAATTGTTCCTTCGTGTAAGGTCCGCTGGCCTTCGCGCCTTTTGGCCGCGACGTCCACTTGAACTCGGGACCAAAAGTCGCGTCGAGTCCGCCGGGTGCCAGGCTCGCCGCGTGCAGCGGGCCGCTGATAAATTCCCAGAACGGATCAAACTCGGTGAACTTCGCGCGCGCCGGGCTGTAATGAAGCGACGCCGCAAAGTGAACATCGGCGGTGAGCCAGAACGTGTTGCGAATTTGGTTCTGCTGCATGAAGCGCAACAAGTCCGAGATCTCCAACTCGCGTCCGGACGCCGCGCCGTTCTCACCGTTCGCGATCGCTTCGTAAAGGTTGCGCCCCTGCTTGTCTTTTCCGTCACCGACGGGAATGCCGATCGGCATGTCGCTCGCGATCACCTTCCACACGGCTTTGCTGCGCAGGAGCGCTTGCTTGAGCCAATCGAGTTGTCGTCCTCCCAGAAAATCCGTGTCGTGACTCCGTTTCGTTTGCCGATTCGGAGTGTTCACCCCGCGGAATGACCGCTCATCGAGCATGAACACTTCGCACAACGGCCCGCGCGGAATGGTCCGGTAGATCTTGTGATTCCAGCCTGGCCGCAACGGCATGTAATCCCAAAAGGCTCTCGTGGCGTTTGCAGCGATGACGCCGATGTCTTTCACCGCGAACTTCTTGTCGTCCGTCAGGTCTCGCCCGGGATACCAGTTGTTCAACACCTCGTGGTCGTCCCATTGCGAAAAGATTGGGACTTCGCTGTTGAAGTGACGCACGTTCGCGTCGAGGAGGTTGTAACGGTAGTTGCCACGAAATTCGGCGAGCGTCTCGGCGGCCTTCGACTTCTCCGGCGTCGTGAGATTTCGCCAAATCAAATCGTTGTTGATCCTCATCTCCGGCTCGATCGGCACGTCGGCGTAAATGTTGTCGCCACTGTGAATGAAGAAATCAGGGCGCGCGCGGCGCATCGAATCGTAACTCTTCAGTCCACCGAACTGCGCGTTGATGCCGTAACCCTGCCCGCAAGTATCGCCCGACCATGCGAAGAACACATCCCGCTCGTCGCGTGCGGCGGTGACGAACTGGCCGACCTCGGCCGGACTGGAAGTGAACCGATCGTCCTCGAACTTCACGCGATAAAAAATGCGTTCGCCCGCTGGCAAGTCGCCCAACACAACCTTTGCCGTGTAATCCTTATCGCGTCCCGTCCACGGTCCTTCCACACGCCGCACGTTCTTGAACGACTCGGTTGTGGACCACTCGACCGTCATTTGCGAGCGGCAGTCGGCGCGACTCCAGATCACGGCCGAGTCGAAATCCACTTCGCCGCTCATCACGCCATGAGTGATTGCCGGGCGCAGGCGAACAATGCCCGGCACCTGAGCCTTCGCCGAAAGAGCCGGCGCCGCGCACAGAATTCCCGCGCTGGATTGAAGAACTGATGAAATGAACTGACGACGATTCGACTGCGACGACTGACGTGGTTGATTCACGGGCGCGAGATTAAGCACGGGCGCGCGATGTTGTCCAACTGCTCCGAAGCGAGTTGAATTCGTTTCATTACATATTTCAACAACTGTGGGGCGATCCCGAAATCATCGCCCGCAATGCCTTAACTGAGCGCCGCAGCACGCTGGGCGCATTCAAATTCTGGACAGCGACGTTCTGTCTGCGCACTGCACCTGCCTATCGCTCAGCCGCCGCCCGAGCCCGGAAGGAATTGCACCATTTCTGCACCGTCGGTCATTTTGGCCCTGGTGCAATTTTGCAGCCGACCCGCAACGCCACGAACGTCGGGGCAAACAGGCCCCCTCCGTTGGGGCGACCCGGTCCCAGCGCCGTTTACAAGTAAAACCGGCGCGACGGCTCGCGTTGCTCAGTCGGGCTGCGGAAAATCGCTCGCGCAGGTTTTGCAGCGCATCGGAAACCTGACCGGCAGTTTCGATCGTCTCGGCTGGGTTGTAACGCAGCGTATCGCCGGTCTTCCAAAAATCCGGCCCGCGGGCGCAACTCAAGACATCAACTCGCGTCTGCCAGCCGACGTAGAGCAATGGCGCACTGCCATTCCACCAGAGCTTTTGTGCCGGCCAGTTCACGTTCGCTGAAGCGGCTGTCGTGATTGTCGATGACGAAGGCTGCCACCTGCGATGAGAGTTGATCCGCAAAGCGCCGAAAGAAAACATAGTCAATGCCACCGAGCGCGTCCGCACGGCGAACTACAGCTTCTTCGTCCAGATCAAGTCGCGCCCGCTTCCCTCGCACAGAGACCAAGCCGGGGAATGATTATCCGGAATCAGGACCGAGGTTTAGAACATTTAGAGCGGATGCCATGTTAACGACTAGTACGGCATCAGCAATGGCGCGGAATCAAGACAAAGTTCGATAACGCAAGCCGTCGCTCTGTTCGCCATGCGGATACACCGGTTCAAAAGCGTTTCTTAAAGAGCCTCGGTCGGGAGTGATCCTGATCGGGGCTTTTTGTTTGCGTTCCGCCGTTGTCTGCTCTCGCTTGAACCTGGCGAGCAAACCAAACCAAACCAAACCAAACCAAACCAAACCAAACCAAACCAAACCAAACCAAACCAAACCAAACCAAACCAAACCAAACCAAACCAAACCAAAACAATACACATCACGCTCGCCACAATGACGCG
>JBBRBM010000301.1:0-5273 GCA_038205745.1 Verrucomicrobiota bacterium
CTGAGCGCGGGCCGCGCGTTCGTGAGCGTTGCTCACTCTCATTCCCCGATCTACACGGTCGCGAGCACATCCATGGGCTGGGTGGCGCCTTTCCCGTTCTCAGTTCTCGAAACTTCCGCGCCCATCGTGAATGAAAGTGGATGGCAGACGGATCGCGCCTCTTCGCTTATTTGCCCCGGCCTTGCGCGCTTTCCACCGCGCGCTCCGCTTCCCGCTCCAGCTTCCCGAGTTGCTCGTTCACCGCCCGGGACTGCACGCACGCCGGCCTGCCATGCTTCGACTAAAACCACGACGACATGGTCCCAATCGACCACGTGAAGGCGATCGGCCCGCCCGCATCTGACACAGAGATTATTTTCATCCTTGAATCCAACGTCCAGACTCGTTACTCGCGTGGCCGTCCCAAACACCTCAGATTCGTTTATGGCCTCGATCAAACCGAAACCACTGCATGAATATCCCTTCTACCTGCGATGGTTCTTTCGCCGTCAGGCGCGCAAATACGGCCAGACGTTGACGCCGTCGTGGTTGTGGGGACGCCTGCCCGCCCACTTTGGCGGCATGCTGCTCCTGCTCGGATTGTTTCAAAGGAAGCGATTCCCGGTCGACATTGTCTTGCGGAGTTTGGTTTCGGCTCGCGTTGCCCAATTGAACGGGTGCGCTTTCTGCGTGGATCTCAATGCCTACAATCTGCTCCAGGCCACCAGTTCCACCCTCAAAGCCGAAGCCGTTGACCGGTGGCGCGAAAGCGGGCTTTATTCGGATCGCGAGCGCGTCGCGTTGGACTACGCCGAAGCCATGACTGACACCGCGCAACGGGTGACCCCGGCGCACTTCGCGGCACTCAAGGACCATTTCGACGACGATGGAGTGGTCGCGCTGACCGCGTGGATCGCTTTCCAGAATCTGAGCGCGAAGTTCAATAGCGCACTCGGCGCGGAGGACAACGGGCTGTGCAAACGGCCGGGCAAGTCAACGGGATCGGATTGATGTTGTGCTTTACGGCGGGCAGATTTGTGTCATGGAGACGGAGGTGCAGCTCCACCTTTCAGTGTGCGCGTCAAGACCGGAGCCAAACGCCCTGCACTTTTACCTCCCCCACATGGTTTTTCGTTGCTTCTTGGGGAACCGCTGTCGCGACCATAGTAGCGTTGCGTTTACGTCGGCGTTTACGTCGGCAGCAGCAGCGATGGACGAACGTGGTTCGGCTGCGCAGGGTAATCCACCACGACGCCGCGCACCGGGCCGCCATCACGGATTGTCCAAAGTCACGGTCGACGGCCCTTTCGCTATAGCGCGCGCAGTCACATCCAACGCTGCTGGCCGGCTACTTTGCCAGCGCCAGCACGCGGCGTGCGACGTGGACTGCTCCCGGCGCGTTCTCGCTGTAGCCGTCGGCACCGATGTCGTCCGCGTACTTTTGTGTGATGGGCGCTCCGCCGATCAGAATTTTTACCTGGTCGCGCAAGCCCGCTTGCTTGAATGCCTCGATGGTGGTGCGCATGCCGGGCATGGTCGTGGTGAGCAGCGCGGAGATGGCGACCACTTGCGCGCCACGGGCTTTGACGGCTTCAATGAATTTCTCCGGCGGCACGTTCACGCCAAGATCGATGACTTCGAAGCCGCCGCCCTCGAACATTGCCGCGACAAGATTCTTGCCGATGTCATGCAGGTCGCCTTTGACCGTGCCCACCACAACACGTGCCACTGGTTGGCTGCCGCTCGCGGTGAGCAGCGGTCGAATGATTTCGAGCGCCGCCTTCATGGCCCGGGCAGAGAGCAACAACTCAGGCACAAAGTATTCGCTGCACTCGAAGCGGCGGCCAACTTCGTCCATCGCGGGGACCATGTATTCGTTGACGATCTTGAGCGGATCGACACCGTCGGCGATCGCCTGCTGGGTAAGGGTTCGCGCGGTTTCAGCGAAGCCCTTGAGCACGGCTTCGCGGATTTGGGTCAGATCTTGCATAAGCTCTTCAATTGACTACCAACGCAGCGAGGTTAACGGCGCTTGGTCTCACTTCGTTGATTTGTATCAACTCATCTCCTTTCTGACTCCTTAAACTCATCGTCGGCAACCGAAAACCAACTTCATGGACAACGAGCAACTCTACCAGCAACGCCTCGCGCGCTACGTCACCGCCATGCGCAATGAGAAGCCGGACATGATTCCCATCCGGCCATTCGTCGCCGAGTTCACCGCCCGCTACGCCGGCTTCACATGCCAGGACGTGGCGCATGATTACAACCGCGCCTTCGAGGCGGCGGTGAAGTGCGCGAAGGATTTCGGCTGGGACGCCGTGGTGCCGAACATGGTTTACGTCTGGACCGGTCTCGCCCAGGCGATCGGGCTGCGCTACTTTGGCATTCCGGGAATTCACATCCCGCCCACGAACGGGTTCAATTACATCGAACCCGCCGAAGACGAGGCGTGGATGCGCGCGGACGAATATGATGCGCTCATCGCCGATCCCACGGCCTTTCTCTACAATGTTTGGCTGCCACGCGTTTCGACCGAGGTGAACAAACTGGGCGAGCCGTCCACGTATCGCAACAATCTCTCCTTCGTGAAGGGCGGCATGGCGATGCTGCAATATTTCTACGCCTTCGGCCCGCAGATTGGCCGGCTGCGTAACGAAGCGGGATCGGTCTCAGCCATTGCCGGAATCTTCAAGGCGCCGTTCGACATTCTCGCGGACAAATTGCGCGGCTATATCGGGCTGACCATGGACATGGCGACGCAGCCCGACAAAGTGCTGGCTGCCTGCGAGGCGCTCATGCCGCATCTGTGTCACGTCGGGCTCACGACTGCGGACGCGGCGAAGCAAGTGCCGATCGGGTTCTGGATGCATCGCGGCTGCGTGCCGTTCGTGAATCCAAAAACTTTCAACACACACTACTGGCCGACGCTGAAACCCGTCATCGAGGAATTCTGGAAGCATGGACACCAGACGCTGTTTTACGCAGAGGGCAAGTGGAAGCATCACTTCGACACCTTTCGCGAACTCCCGGATCGCAGCATCGTTTTCCACTGCGATCAGGACGACATCTTCGAAGTGCATCGGCGATTGCACGACAAGTTCGCCCTGAGCGGCGGTGTGCCCAACATGATGTTGAGCTACGGCAAGCCGGATGAAGTGCGGCAATTCTGCACGCGCGTGATCAAGGAAGTCGCGGCCGACGGCGGATACATCATGGACGCCGGCGCGATTATGCAGGACGACACCAGCGTTGAAAACCTGCGCGTGCTCACTGACGTGACGCGTGAGTTGGGCGTTTATTCTCCCGGCAGTTTTCAAACACCAACGACTCTGCCGCCGTGCGATGTCCCTGCGTCTGCCGCCATCCGAGCGAATCTCATCGGCATGACTGGACGCGCTGCTCCGCGCATCGCGCCTGGCGTCTGTTTTCCATGGGAGGAAAAAGTGAAGGAGATTCCCGAGATCACCGGGGACAAGGAACTCATCCGCAAGGTTTGGAACGACATTGAGGGCTTGGCCAACACGTACATCTGGCAGTTGTTGCTGAGTTTTTGAACCCCGGAATTTTGCGCTTCCTTTGCTGTCGCTAATGGCTACGGTGCCTACGTTATTGGTGGGACCATCAGCCTCTTTTCTGACTTATGACGCGACATGCATTCGCTTTCCTCGTTTGTCTTCTGACCGCATTCCCGGCATTGTGCCAGCCTGCCCCGACCATTTCGTGGGTCGGACCCAGCGGCGGAAATTGGAACAACACCAACAACTGGAGCCCAACTCGCGTGCCGTTGGCGACGGACCATGTGCAGATCAACGCCAGTTCCAACGTCACCGTCACGCTGAACGTCTCCGCCAGCATCGCCAGTCTGGCGCTGGGTGCGGACAGCGGCACGGTGACACAGCGGTTGGTGTTTAATTCGGGCATCGATCTGTCGGTGGCGACCAACAGTGTGGTTCGCGGGCGTGGTGAAATGGCGTGGGCCAATGGCGACTACCCGGCATTCTCTGGGGCCGGATTGCTGGAGGTGCGGGGCCTGCTCGATTGGACGGGGGGAACAATGGGGAGCCGCCTGAGTATCGCGGCCGGCGGGCGGATGCGGCTGGGGGGCGGCAATTACATGCGGCTGACTTCCGGCGACGGCGCAAACCCGGCCATCATCACCAATGCCGGCACGGTCACCTGGTTGGGCGGCACGCGGCTCTACGCCTACGACAATTCGCAAATCCACAACCTCGGCCGCTGGGAATTCGTGGCGGATGGCCTGGGGCTGGGACACTGTTGCAGCGGCGCCGGCGCGACGTTCCACAACTCTGGCACCCTGGTGAAAACCGGCGGCAGCGGCACTTCGGAAATGAACTCATTCAGTCTGATCAACTCCGGCATTGTCGCGGCGGACTTGGGAACGCTAGAACTGCAATCGGGTGTCGCCTCCGAATGGCGGGCCGGCGGCCAGATCGCCGGCGCGGGCCGCGTGCTGATGACCGGCGGATCCGCGACGTTGGCCGGGCGCACCACGTTGAACGGCCAGTGGGAATGGAATTCGGACGGCTTGGCTGTCCTCGGTGTTGGGGAAGTAGGCGGGCCGGTGCCGCTCCACTGGACGGCGGGCCGGGTGGCGGGCGCGCTGACCGTCGCTGCGGATGGTCGGGTGGACCTGCGCGGGGGCAACTATACGCGGCTTTCCTCCGACGTGAACACCAACCCGGCGGCGCTCACCAATCATGGCCTCGTCACCTGGGCGGGAGGAACACCGCTCTACGCCTACTATGGCGCGCAGATTTACAATTTTGGCGAGTGGCGACTGAAAGCCGACGGCAACGCGCTGGAGACCGCTGGCGGTGACTGGGCCACCTTCCACAACGACGGCTTGATCACCAAGACCGCTGGCGCCGGTGACAGCACCTTCAGCAGCAGCCTCACGATCCAGCGCGGCACGGTGAACGCCGACATCGGAACATTGCGTTTCAATGCCAGCACAGATTGGCGCGACGGCGTCCAAGTCACCGGCGCCGGGCGCGTGCTGCTCCCTTCCGGGAACGCGGCCATTTCCGGCACGATCACACTCCACGGTTCCTGGGAATGGGGCGGCGCGAGCATCTCCGGCACCGGCATGATCTCCGGCCCCGTGCCGCTGCTCTGGCGCACCGGCCGGAACTACGGCAACCTCACCATCAACCCCGGCGCGCGGTTGAATTTCTCCGGCGAGTATTACCCCACGCTCGCCTCCAGTGATGACGCCAGTCCCGCTGTGCTGACCAATCGCGGCACGGTCGCCTGGCCCGGCGGCAGTTCCT
>JBBRBM010000302.1:0-5187 GCA_038205745.1 Verrucomicrobiota bacterium
TGCCGGTCGAGATTCAGGACCGCTATCGCATCGTGATCGAGTCGGTGTTCGAGACGGAGGTGCCGATTCCAAACGTGATCGTCGAGGAGCCGTTCATGATGCCGATCGTGGTCGAAGGTGAGACGAATCAATTCGAGATCAAGCTGCGCAATGAAGGATTGATCGCCGCTGAGAATGTGGAGATCAAAGTTCCCAATCATCCGGATTGGGTGATCGTGCCGTTGGTGAGCAAGATCGGAACGATTCCGGCGAAGAGTCGCATCTCGATTCCCGTTCTGATTCACAAGCGGACCGCGGGTGTAGCCGCGTTCCTGGCTGTTGCAAACAAGATGGCCGGACCCGGCGGTTCAGGAGGTGCGGGCGGCGGCTGCGAGTTGGATACGGCGCCGTGCATGCCGAAGATCGGGTTGGGAGTTGTTTACAGTTACCGCTGCGGACCCCACGGCGTGGAGCGATCGGCGGGCGTGGATCTTTCGCCGGTATGTCTGGCCCGAGACATCGCTGAATGCATCGAGAACGCGTTGACCGCTGCCGGATCGGCAGTCGCGCTGCGCGGTGGTGGAAGCGCCGCCACCGCAGCCTGTGATCTGATCGCTGCGATCCTCGCCTGTTCTGGAACTGAGTTGAGCCCATGCCAGAGCGCAGCGCTGTCGATTGGTTGTGGCGCACTCACGGGCGGACTGGCAGGCGCGGCTGGTGGCGCAGCCGGCGGCAGCACGCTGGAATGTATATGCGAACTCGTCAGAGACCTGGACATCTCGCTGCCCCCATCCGAACCGCACTACGGCGAAGTGAACTACGTGGACGGATCGATCCTGGGTACGAGCCCCAGCGGATTTAACGGCATTCCCTGGTCCGTCGGTTACTACATCGGACCCGGCACGTGCGCCTCTCCGTCGGGACCAAGTCCGTCGGGACGGAGTAAAGTGGCGAAGAAATCCCCGAGCGCCGGCGATGCCGGTGTGTGCGCTCGTGTGCGAATTCAAATCAACCAGGAAGCCGTCATGACTCGCGTGGCGTTCAAGGGCTCGCTCGAGATCGACAATGATTCAAGCGAACCGCTCGCCGGCATCCGCGTCTCGCTCGACGTGCGTGACGCTGATGGAAATCCCGCGGGCGACCGGTTTGTGGTCCGCCCGCCGGTGGTGACCGGCATGGGCAACGTGGATGGCACCGGCCAGGTCAGCGCGCAAGGCAGCGGTGCCGCGGAATATCTTTTCATTCCGACTCGCGACGCCGCATCCAATGCACCGACTGCCTATCGCATCGGTGGCTCGTTGCGCTACCTCGACAACGGCCAGGAAGTCGTGGTGCCGCTGCTGTCGTCGACGATTACGGTGTATCCGGAAGCGCGCTTGCAACTGCGCTACTTCCAATCGCGCAATGTTTATTCCGATGACCCGTTCACGGACGAGATCGAGCCGAGCGAACCTTTCGCGCTGGGATTGATCGCGAAGAACGTCGGTGCTGGTGCGGCGCGCAATTTCCGCATTACCTCCGCGCAGCCGAAGATCATCGAGAACGAAAAGGGATTGCTCATCGACTTCAAAATCATCGGCAGCCAGGTGGGAACCAACGCCACGGAGCCGAACCTCACGGCCAATCTTGGGACCATTCCCGCGGGACAATCGCAGGTGGCGCAATGGATTCTCACCTCGTCGCTCCAGGGCAAGTTCATCGAATACAAGGCGACGTTCGAACATGTGGACAACTTCGGTTCGACCAATCTCTCGCTCATCGACAGCGTCGAGATTCATGAGTTGATCAAGCCGGTGAAAGCGGATCGGCCGGGCGATGATCTCGCACCGGATTTTCTCGTGAACGATGTGCCTGATGTGGACAGCCTCCCGGACGCGCTTTATTTCAGCGACGGGACGACTGCTCTGGTGCAACCGTTGATGGCTGGAAATTTCTCCAACCCAATCGGCTCTGGTGCGCGCCAGACAACGCTCACGTTTACTGCTCCGGCGGGCTGGGTTTATCTGCGACTCCCCGATCCGGGCCCAGGCTGGGAATTGTATCGTGTGACTCGCTCGGACAGCAAAGCGCTCAAGGTCGGCACGAACGTCTGGACCACCGATCGCACATTCCCGTCGGCGATCACCGGTGTTGTGCGCACGCACGAGTTTCATCTGCTCGATTACAATTCGACTGGGACTTACACACTCTTCTATCGACCCATTGATCATGTCGTGCCGACACTCGTTTCAGTCGGGCCGGTGTTGCCGTCCTTCCAAACGACGCCGGTCAGTCAGGTTGAAGTCGTCTTCTCGGAGGAAATTGATGCCGCCTCGTTCGGCGCGGCGGATGTCAGCCTGACGCTGAACGGTGGAGCAAATCTTGCAGGCGCAGGATTGACCTTCACACCCACGGCGACGAACCGTTTCATGATGGGCGGACTCGCAGCTCTTACCGTCGCAGATGGCAACTACGAATTGACTGTGAACGCCGCGGGCATTGAGGACTTCGGCGGCAATGCTGGACTTGGAACGGCCTCCACGGCCTGGTCCAAGGGCACACTTTCGCCAGTCATCGTCACGCTCGGCCCCGTCGCGCCTAATCCCCGCAACACGCCGTTGGACACGATCGAGATCACGTTCTCGCGCGCGATCAGCGCCGCAAGTTTCGGAACGGAAGACATCGTGCTGACGCGCAATGGCGGGGCAAATCTGTTGACTGCGTCGGTTCAAGTGAGCCAGTTGGAGTCGAATCGTTTCGTGATTTCGGGACTGGCTTCATTGACCCAGACCGCAGGCGAATATCTCCTGACGGTGAACGCCGCGGGTGTCACCGACACCATCGCGACCGCGGGCACGGGAGTGAAGACGGCGAGTTGGACATTGATCACCGGCGGGCCGCAGATTGTTTCGCTGGAGCATCTCACGACCAACCCGCGCAACATCGTGGTTGCCTCACTTGATCTGACGTTCGCCGCATCCATTAACGCCGCGACGCTGAACTGGCAGGACATCACGCTCACGCGCAACGGCGGCGCCAACCTCATCACGAGTGCAGTGACGTTGCAGCAGGTGTCGCCAACGGTTTATCGCATCGGCAACTTCAACTGGGTCGCCGGCAACGAGGGCGCTTACATCCTGACGGTGAATGCCAGCGGCGTCGCAGACGCGGCGGGCAATCTCGGCAGCGGTTCCGCGAGCGAAAGCTGGGTCATGGACACGACCCGGCCACCTGCGCCCGCCGCACTCACGTTGACGCCGGATCTCGGCGTCTCGACCACGGATGAATTGATCAATTCGCTGACGCCCGTGTTGAGCGGTCAACTCGGCGAAACGAATTTGACGGTGCGCGTGAAAGATTTGACCACTGGGATCGATCTTGGGACGGCTGAAGTGGTCGCGCAGTCATTCAGCAAGTTGCTCTCACTCGGCACTGCGGGCGCACATCAACTTCAGGTGCGCACCGTGGATGCCGCTGGTAACACGGGTTCTTCCGACACGTTGCTCGATGTGTTCGTGGACATCACTCAGCCGTCGGCGGTGCTGGTTCCTGTGACTCCCGCATTGCGAAGCACGCCAGTGGATACGATCACGGTCACCTTCTCGGAGCAGATCAATTCAGCCACGTTTACGCGCGATGATCTCACGCTGCGGCGGCAAGGTGGGGCGAATCTTATCAACCCTGCGGTGCAAATCGTGAACGTGATTTCCAACGAATATCAAATCACGGGCTTGACCGCGCTGAGCGACGTGGCGGGCAGCTACCAATTCACCTTGAGCATGAGCACCATCGAAGATCGCGCCGGGAACACCGGTACCAACACGGTCGCGGTCTCATGGTCGCGCACGGGCAGCAATCAGCCGCCGACACTCGCGTCGATCCCCGACCGATCCGTGTCGGTGGGTGATTCGATCCGGTTCACGAACATTGCAAGCGACGTGGACGCGGGGCAGACCCTGACGTTCAGCCTCAATGTCGATGCGCCGGCCAACGCGCGCATCGGTGATCGGTCCGGCGTGTTTCAATGGAATCCCACGCGCAGCCAGGCGCCGGGCGTGTATCCAATCACCGTCACCGTCACCGATGACGGCGTGCCGGCGGCGAGTGCGTCGCGAACATTTATTGTCAGTGTTGGCGATTACACCGAGACAGCGCTTGGCGAAATCGTCCTGCTGGCCGGCGAAGATGGCGCGGTGAACCTGACGCTCATTTCCACTGCGGGTCTGACGAATCTGATCGTTGAAGTGTCGATGCCGACCAATCGATTGAACGTTCTCCAGTTCAGCAACGTGAGTTCCCTCGTGCGCACCGCCGCCATGACGCAGCTAGGGCAGGGGCGCTATCGCATGAGCGTCGCGAGTCAGCCGGGCCAATCGATACGCGGCTCGAATGTGCTCGCGCAACTTCAGTTCGGCAGCGCATCGAACCAGACATCCGCCTTCCTGCCTTTGCCACTGTCGAATGTGGGTGCGCGTCAACCCGACGGCAGCGTGGTGGGGACCACCTTCACCGGAAATGGGCGCGTGGTCATGATCGGCCAGCAACCCCTGATCGAGATGACACGCGGCACCGGCAGCGTGGTGAACCTGCGCTTCTTCTCGCGTCCGGGCGAAGCATACGATCTCCAGCAAGCGCCCCAACCCACAGGCCAGTGGACGGCGATCCAGCGGCTGCGTTTCCGGACACGCGAGCAACCGATGGCACTCGACTCCAGCGCCGGCGGCACGGCTTTCTTCCGTCTCGCCTCCGTCAATGTCTCGCTGCCATTCATCGAGATTCTCTCGCACGATGGGACCGGGATGGACGTGGCGTTCTACGCGGAGCGCGGATTGACCTTCGACCTGCAAACCAACAGCGCACTGACCCTGCCGTGGAACACCTGGCGCACACAACCCATGACCAATACGTTCCAGGAATTCCGACTGAACTTTGTGCCGAACGCCAATCAGTTCCTGCGCGCAAAGCAGGCGCCCTGAGGAGACGCCGCCGTACCGCAGCGGAGCGCCGATCTCCTGATCGGCGTGTTTTCAACGCGCCGCCACGTCGTGCCGATCAGGAGATCGGCGTTCCGGCAGGGAGAATCGTTCGCCGACGGTCCGGCAAATCCTCAGTCCTTGATCCGCCAGGAGACTGGATGCGTTTCTCCCTCTCCCCGAGGAAGAGGGTTGGGTCGACTCGGTCGACGCGCTGCGCGCAGCCGCCGAGGAGGGACGACTGCGGAGCCTGAAG
>JBBRBM010000303.1:0-5114 GCA_038205745.1 Verrucomicrobiota bacterium
GGCCTCGTCGCTCTGGTCGTCGCCATACTCATCGTTGAACAAACCGCCGTTGAGAAACGGCAGGTCGTGGCCGGGGATGTCGGCTTGCGATCCTTCGGTGCTGAGTTTGACGAACAGCGGGCGAAGGAATTGCTGGAAATAAGTGTGGCCGGCCTTGCTCGCGTGCTGCTCGCGAAAGTGGCGGAACAAATAATCGCGCTGGCGATTCAGCCAGCCCTTGCGCTGCACGAAGTAGAGAAAGACAAGACGGTCGAGAATCGTTTGCGCTTCGCACTCCACTTCGGCGTCGGACCATTTGGCGTGATGCTTGCGGATCTCTTTGGAAACCAAATCGAAGGAGCGGCAGAAGTCGGCGAAAAATTCCTTGTTCAGCTTTTCGACGGAGAAAGCATCGGTGAGATCGGACAGCTTGGCCGCAGCGGGCAGGCCGGCGAACCGCTGGGCGGCGGTGCGGCAGGATTCGCTCGGGCCAAGGATGTAGGTGAAACGGCGGGTGGCTGTCTCGCGCGTTTCGACATTCAACGTGCTTTCCTTCGCGGCATAGGTGAGCCGGTAGGAATTGAGTCCGGGCTGGACGAAGAAGGCGAGAACAGCGTGGGCGCTGACTTCATCAATGCAACGGGCGATCAGGTTGCGCAGACCGACGCGGTTGGAAAGGAGTTGGATGCCGGGCGCGACTTCGATTTCGTAAAAGGCGATGCGCTTCCCATCGGCAAGCGTGGCCGCGCCGAACTGGCGGCGAGCGGTGGCAATGGCAAGTTCCCGTTCGCTGGTGAGCGGGAAATTTTGCGGCTGCGCGAAGAGTTCAACGCCGGGGAGCAGTTGCGGGAGAAGCGTCTGCCACGTCTCGCGCCGGTATGGCTGTTGAAGCTGGGGTTGGCAGTCCGATGAAGTCATGCGGTGGCGAAGGATTCGGATAGGATAATTTGCGGCGCGAATCCGGTGGCGGCGAAACCGTCGCCGGGCGTGACCTTTTCCGGTTCCATCACTTCAAGCGGATACGTGCGGATGATTTCCAGCAGCTTGTCGAGATACGCCGCCGTGGTTACGGGCTGTTTGGCGACGGCCTTTTGCAGCGCGTTGAGCTTGCGCGGCAAGTCCTGAAACTTGGCGACGCGGATGGCGTGTTGCGCGGCGATGAGCAACGCCTTTTCAGCGACGGACACGTTCGGCATTCCCTGCGCGGCGGCGAGCAGGCGCATGGCCTTCTGTTCGTTCGGACCGACGGTGTGATCCACGGCGCGCTCCCGCACGACATCGGCGGCGAGCTTGGTGCGAAAATCTTCCACCGCCGCCAACACCTGATCATGGTGCCCGTCGTGCAACGGAATGGGCGTCTCGGCGACTTCGGCGCGGAAGGCGCGGGCCATTTCGACGAAGCCGATTTCCGCGATGGTGTCGGTGAGGCGGTAGAAAGCATCGCGTCGTTCGTCGCGAATGAAAGAAAGCGAGTGGCCGGCCTGCGCCGTGTCCTTGCGTCCGCAGCGGGCGCGAAGCGGCAGATGGCGGATGCGGCGAAACTCGTCGGCATTCTCGTCTTTGAAGTCCCGGAGTTCAGAGAGGAAACGAAGACGTTCATCGCGCTCCTCCTCGATGGCGCGATCAAACAATCCGAAGTTGTCCACTTCTTCATCAGGCGAATAAATCTGCGAGTCTTCACCGAGCGCCGAATGGAACGCCTGAAGTTTCAGAAAAGCTTTGCGGTGCAGATCAATATCTGAATCCACCTGCGCCGTCGGATAAAAATTGAAGATGTGAATGGCGGCGGCAGTGCTGCCAATGCGGTTCACGCGCCCGATGCGCTGCATGAGGCGCGTCGAGTTCCAAGGCGTGTCGTAGTTCACGACGACGTGCGCGCGGTGCAGGTTCACGCCTTCTGCGAGGACTTCGGTGGAAATGAGAATCCGGTAGTCGTCCTTCCGGTGTTCAGCGTCATGGGGAACATTGGCGTCGAAATTCGCGCGCACCACGGGCATGACGGCCTTGCGGTTGTGCGAATCCACGGTGAGCACTGGACCGAAGCCGGCGGCGTTGAGTTGTTCGGTCAAATGCAGCGTGGTGTCGCGCGCCTCGGAAAAGATGACGAGCTTGCCGGTTTCATTGAACGGCTTGGCGAGAAGGCTCTGGCGCTTGCCCTCACCGCGCAAGCACGCGAGAAATTCGTCGAGCTTTGGATCGCCTTTGACTTCCTCCCACGCCGCCACGAGTTCATCGAGGATTTTTCCGTCGTGCTGTAGCCCGGCCAGAAATTCAGGTTTGAAATCCTTGGGCACGCAAACAGTGATGGTCGGGTCGGTCGCGCTGGCTTCGCTGATGGCTTCAATCAATTCATCCTCGCGGCCTTCCAGGATGTAATCGGTGACGTGCAGGCTCGGAGCGATGTAGATGGTGCCACGCTCAAACATGGTGAGCATGGCGTGAGTGGCGTCGCGGAAACGGCGGAGACTTTTCGTGAACGCGATGAAGCTGCTGTCGAGGCGCTTCACCAGCATCGTCTTCATGATCCGCGCGAGCTGCGTGGCGACGAGATCGGCGCGTTCGTATTTCTCCTTCAACTTCGGATTGTCGAGGAAGGCAATGGCGCGATAGCGATTGTAGGTCAACCCGCCCGCTTCCGGTAGGGCCAGCAAACGGATGGTGCGGTCGTAGAGCGCATCCAGTCCGGCGTCGAGTTCATAGAAGATGGGGCTGGGCTTTTCGACTTTGGGAAAAATAATTCCCTGCCCGTCGAGGTCCGCTTTCCAGCGTTTGTCGTCGGTGAGGTCAGTGCGAGTGCGGCGCACGGTCAGAGGTTGCACGACCTGTTCGCGGATGAGTTCGTAGATGCGCGCCACGGCCGCATGAGCCGCGCGTTTGTCCGGCGTCTTCTTCTGATTGATGGCAATTTCGTATTCCTTGATCCGTTGCGCGAAGAAATGCTGGAGGTTGCCAATGACGGTGGAATCTTTCCCGTCCTGGAACAACAGCACTTGGTTGCGGATGTCCGCGGGCCGGTTGTTTAGCGGCGTCGCCGAAATGAGGATGACGCGCTTCTTCGCAAACTCTCCGTCAGGTAGGCGGTGACGTGTGCGGGTCTTGCAAAGCTTTTGGAGCAGATCGTAACCGTCGGCGGTGTCGTTGCGGAATTTGTGCGCCTCATCAATGATGATGATGTCGTATTTCTCCGGGTCACGAACTTTGTGGAGACTGCCGTTGTTCAAAACCCTGACCGCATCATCAAGACCGAACCGTTCCATTTCCGTTTCCCAATTTTCGCGCAACGCGGGCGGCGTGATGACGAGGATGCGGGAGCGGTGCGTGGGAAAGCCGTTGTGGTAGAAAAACTTCTTGGCGATGCGCGTCGCCACAATCGTTTTGCCAAGGCCAACGACATCGGCGAGAAAAAACCCGCGATGCTTCTGGAGCTTGAGCCAGCCGTCGTTCACCGCGTCGCCCTGGTAGCTCAATGCCTTGACGCCCTTCGGCAAATCAGATTCAGCGTTCGGGTCGTAGTCGATGGCCGGGCCGAAGTATTCCGTGAGAAACTTGATGTAGAGTTCAAACGGCGTGAGGTCCTCGCGCAAATAACTTTCGCGCACGACACCCGTGACCGCTTCGGGCAAAACGGTGACGCCTTCCCCCCAGAGCTTTTCAAATTCGTCGCGGGCAAACACTACGTCGTCGTAATCGTGAAGCAGGACGTTGAACTCGTAATTGCCCTCGGCGTTTTCCGCACCGAGTCCGGCGGCGGTGAGGTTCGACGATCCGGTGATGACCGCGCCGGGCTTGTGCTCGCAAAAACCTTTCGGGAGAAAAATGTAAATCTTGGCGTGCAGGCGCTTGGTACTATGGGCGCGAATCTCAACTCGTTTGGCCACCACGTCCGCGATGAACTGGCGGATGCCGTCTTCAACTTCCTTTCGATACGGCGCACGCTGCACATCGGCTTCAATTTGCTTCCGCACTGCGGCCACGGTTTTGTCTGCATCGCCCAGCATGAGCAAGCCCTTGCGGTGTTGCTGCGCCAGTTGCGCGTCCACGTCGATGCCGACGAGGATTCGGATGAGCGGGACCTTTTCCAGATGCGGACGGAGCGCGAAGTAACCGGACGCACGCAGATAGCCCACCAGTGCATCGAACCGCTCGATGTCAGGATTATGCGCGAAGACGCCCGCGAATTTTTTCAGCAGCGTGTTCTCGCCTTCGTTGGTGAAGAAGCGCGTGGACATTTATCTCTGGCTCGTCGCGTTGTGCCATAGACGTCGCGCTGGTGTCACGAAGGGAAACGACCAGCCGAGTCTTCACGACCGCAAAAAAAGACGCTTTTGTTCTGTACTTCGCCAAAAATCGGCATACGAAAGGTTGCCGTGTACACACAAGAACGTGCGACGGGCGACTTCAAACTGCTTCTCTCGGATTGCATTTCCGGCATGGCTCAAATGGAACGCAAGAGCGTGGATGTGGTGGTCACGTCGCCGCCCTACAACCTCGGCATCAAATACAACAAGTTCGCCGACGACCAATCGCGCGAGGAATATCTGGAATGGTGCCGGAAGTGGACGAGGCAATTGCGTCAGGTGATCAAGGACGAAGGCTCCTTGTTCTTGAACATCGGATCGTCGCCATCAAATCCGCTGCTTCCCTTCCAAGTCGCCCTCGAAGTCTCGAAAATGTTTGTCCTGCAAAACACGTTTCACTGGATCAAGGCGGTCACGGTTGAAACGAGAGGCGGCGAAGAAATCTCCGTGGGGCATTTCAAGCCGATCTCATCGCACCGCTTCGTGAATGACTGTCACGAATACGTTTTTCACTTCACGCCCACGGGCAACGTGCCGGTCAACCGCATTGCGGTCGGAGTGCAGTATGCCGACAAATCAAACATCGCACGCTGGTCGCCAGCAGTTCTCATTCTATACGCGAAGGCGGAAGGGCTGGGGTGGATGGAAGTGGTGCATCGCAAAAAAGAATCGCGAGGGGTCAGGGGTGTCTGCGCTGGTGGAATGAAACGGCGCAATGCGTGGCCTCACGCGCTGATGGCGTGTGTTCTCCCGCAGAGGCCGCTCTCAGCTTTTTGGAACGGCATAGGGGCCGATTTCCAGCCCCTGCATCATGAAATCCATCAGCCGTTCCCAAGT
>JBBRBM010000304.1:0-5050 GCA_038205745.1 Verrucomicrobiota bacterium
ATTGCCCCGTTGGACTGGCGAGAGTTGCGACCGCCTCGATGAGTTCGTGCGCCCGCATGTCTCCTGCGCGCAACAGCACCTGGGCCACGTGCAGCGTGAGATACGCGTTGATGCCGCTGTGAATCATCTCCTGAAAAAAACCGCCGCGGAAAAAGCTGTGCTCCATCAGCCACTCGGCTGTGTTGACAACACGCGTGTCGCCAGCGGCGAAGAGTTGCACCGGATAATCCGCCACCAGCGAGCCGACCGCGCCAGAATCCATTCGGCGATCCGGCGCTGCGGAAATCGCCTTGGCCAATTGCGATTGGCTGTTGGCTATCGACGCATCGATGACTCGAAGGAACTCCTTCGCCGCCTCCGCGAATTTGGCAGCCGACTGTGGCTTGCGTTCGCACAACAACTTCGCCGCGCAGCGCAACCCGGCAACGCCCCAGAAGTCGTCCCAATAATAAAAATCATTCAGCCCCAGATGCTCCGCGCTGAATCCGGCCGGCAACAAACCGGCGTGACGTCCCTCGCGAATGCGCTTGTTAAGAATCCAGCGCGCTGCGCGTTCCACGCGGTCCAGCCATTCATCCGGCAATCGTTCACCACTCAACGCGAAGCAGCGCTCAATGATCCACAGCACTTCACCATTTGAATCCCACTCGCCCTCCTGTGAACGAAAGTAGCCGTCGCTCAACTGGCCGCGCGGAAACAAATCGATCGCACGCCGACACCGCTCGTGCGCGCCGATGCTCGCGAGCGCATTCAGGATGAACGCCGCGTCGCGATACCAGAAGCGCTTGTAAGTGTACGGGCCGGGATAAACCTCGTGTGGTGAGTGAAGGATCAGCGTGCTGACCGCCGTGTCGTAGAGCTTTTTCCAACGCGCGTCGGGAATCTCCAGCTTCGCGCACGCGCCAAGTTCCTCAGGCCATGAAGAAGTGTCGCTGGGACGAGCTCCGCGAGTCGCACCCAACGGCACGCGCACTTCGACTTCATCGGCGAACATGGCTCCCGCTGTCGCCATTCCAACGCGGCACGTGACCGCATCATGCTTTTCGTTGCTCTGGAGTTTCGACAATACATCACCGCTTTCGTAGCACGACATCCCGACACGCTCCTGCGCTTTGCTGAATCGCACACGCTGCTTGCCGTTCACAAGCCACTCGCGATCATTTGTCACCGCGATCGAGTCGATGAAGCTGATTCCCTCCGGATTATACGGGCGCGCCGCCACGACAAGTTTGCCGCCAGCCGCGCGCACGCGAACGACGCAACACAATCCTTCAGCATCCCGCTCCATGAACACTTCGGAGCTAAGTTCCTGCGCGCCGGAAAATTTCGTGATCACGCGCAAGTTGTCGGTGAGTTCCACGCGCTGTTCGCACGTCCGGGCCTTCGACGGCAGCAACAACGGTTCGCCGTGTTCACCCACAATCCAGAAATCCAGTGACCATCCATCGAAGCATGGCGTGACGAGTCCGCGCGGATCTACGATCGGATAAACATCAACCCCCGGCAGGCCAACGGCCGTCCAGTTGCGGTGCGTGAGGTTGATGTGGCTGAACGAAAACGCGCGCGGCACGAATGAGTCGTCCGCTGGATTGAACTGCCGCTCGATCCAGTAAGGCCAAACCCAATCGAGGTTGAATTGCACCGCGCGATTGATCAGGCCGCGCGCATGGAAGACCGCGCCGGCGCGCAACAGTTCAATCGGTTCGCCGACTTCCGACGGCTGCGCGAACCGGCGCATACGATCGACGAATGCGATGGGATCAAAGAAACCGTGCCGCCGCGCGACACGCCGCGCGACCAATCTCCAAGGAAGAAGCCTCCACCATTTCATACGAACGCCTCCGAGGCGCACGGCTAACCTAGATGGGATTGGCCGAGTCGCAATGAAGTTGTCCTTTTGTTTGGCGTTGGATCAATCGGCGGTGTTCGTAAACCAAGCGGGTGGTTGAAATCCTCCAAACCATTCTCCACAGTGCGCGCGAATTTTTGAATCGAGTTGAAGACGCCATTACCCATCGTCATCGTCATCGCCATCGACGGCACGAGCGCCAGCGGCAAGAGCACCAATGCGCGCCTCGTCGCCAAAAAGCTCGGCTTCACTTACGTGGACACCGGCGCGATGTATCGCACGCTGGCGTGGTATTGCCTGCAAAAACGCATCGACTTGACCGACGAAAAAGCCGTGGCGAATGCCTGCCGCCGCTGGAAAACAAAGCTCGATTGTGTGGACGGCTCGGTCCGGCTCACCGTCGAGGGCTATTATCCGGAGAAGGAAATCCGCACCGCCGAGACCAGCGTCGCCGTCACGCACGTTGCCGCCGTGGCGAAGGTCCGCGATTGGATGAAGAAGACGCAGCGCGACTGCATTCAGTTCGGCAATCTCGTGATGGAGGGCCGCGACATCGGATCCAATATTTTTCCGGAAACGGATTTCAAATTCTACCTCGACGCTCACATCAACGAGCGCTCCAAGCGCCGTGCCGAGCAAGGCGTGCAGGAAAACCTCGCCGCGCGTGATCATCGCGACAGCCAGCGCGCCGCCGCGCCACTGATGATTCCCCTCGGCGCAATGGTCATCAACAACTCGGGCGAGACACCGGAGCAGACGAGTTCGCGGATCATCGCGGAGGTTGAGAAGCGGCTCGCGGCGCGTCAATGAACTTCGTCTATTGGCTCGGCTGGAGTTTTTTTCGCCTGATGTTCGCCACGTATTTTCGCTGGCGAGTGTTCAATGCCGAGCGCGTACCGACGAATGGCGCGGTGATCCTCGCCTCGAATCACGCCAGCTTTCTCGACCCACCGCTGGTCGGCTCGCCGCTGAAGCGCGCGTGCAGTTTTCTCGCTCGCGACACGCTGTTTCGTTTCGCGCCCGCGCGCTGGCTGCTCACGAAATGGCAGGCCATTCCCGTCGATCGCACGGGCAGCAGTCCTTCGGGCCTGCGAAATATTCTCGGCGCGCTGCAACAAGGCCGCGCCGTGGTGCTGTTCCCCGAAGGCACGCGCACGCGTGACGGACAACTTCAACCGGCGCGTTCCGGCATCGCATTGCTCGTCGTGAAATCCGGCGCGCCCGTCGTACCTGTTCGGGTCTGGGGATCATTCGAGGCTTACGGACGTGACGTAAAATTCCCGAAGCCCAAACGCATCACGTTGAAGTACGGCCAACCGATGCGCTTCGACGCACTCATCGCCGAAACCAAGACGGCACCGAAGGAACGCGTGAAGCAGATTTACCAGCAGATCGCCGACGAAATCATGCGTGAGATCGCGAAGTTGGAACCGAAAGCCGATTGAACGTGCCCCCGGCATCTTGCCGGGTTCCGGCGCGGGAGGATTGAGGTATTTCTCAACGTGCCCAGCATCTCCACCCGGCAAGATGCCGGGGGCACGTTCAATCAAACATCTTCCCCGGATTCAAAATCCCATTCGGATCGAGCACGCGGCGCAGTTCACGCATCACGCGCATCTGTGCATCGCCCATCATCTTGGGGAGAAACGTTTTCTTCGCCACACCGATGCCGTGTTCGCCCGTGATCGTTCCGCCGAGGCGAATCGCTTCATCGAAGATTTCGGTGAACGCCAGTTCCACGCGGTGCATCTCCTCCTTGTTGCGCTCATCGGTGAGGAACGTCGGATGCAGGTTGCCATCGCCCATGTGGCCGAAGGTGCCGATGCGCAGTTTGTATTTCTTCGCGATGCCTTCGACGAATCGGATCATGTGCGCCAGATCACTGCGCGGCACCGTGGCGTCTTCGAGAATCGTCGTCGGCGCCACGCGCGCCAGCGCTGAGAACGCCGTGCGCCGTGCGCTCGCGAGTTTGTTTGCTTCGATGTCATCCTTCGCCACGCGCACTTCCTTGGAGTTGTGTTCGCGCGCGATGCGTTCCATCGCCGCCGCTTCCTCAGCCACCACGGCGGAATGCCCGTCCGTCTCCATCAACAACAGCGCTTCGCAATCGAGCGGCAATCCGATCTTCGCGTAATCCTCCACGCAATGAATCGTGGTGCGATCGAGGAACTCCAGGGTGCAGGGAATGATCTGCGCCGCAATGATCGCTGACACCGTCTCCGCCGCCTCGTCCATCTTATTGAACGTGGCGACCATCGTCTTCTTCGTCTGCGGTTTCGGGATCAGCTTCAGCAAGACCTTCGTGATCACCCCAAGCGTTCCTTCGCTGCCGATGAAAACATCCTTCAACGAATAGCCCGCCACGTCCTTCACGCACTTGTTGCCGGTGAAAAGAATTTCGCCATTGGGCAACACCACTTCCATGCCCATCACGTAATTGCGCGTGACGCCGTACTTCAATCCACGCAACCCACCGGAATTCTCCGCCACGTTTCCGCCAATCGTGGAAATCTTCATCGAACCCGGATCGGGCGGATAAAACAGACCGGCCCTCGCCGCTTCCTCCGCGATCGCGATCGTCGTCACACCC
Source organism: Verrucomicrobiota bacterium (assembly GCA_038205745.1). GTDB lineage: Bacteria > Verrucomicrobiota > Verrucomicrobiia > Limisphaerales > SIBH01 > JANNGC01. The sequence continues at coordinate 4,440 of JBBRBM010000304.1, forward strand.
GGCTCGACGAGCATCGTTAGGTTCGCGCGATCCACCTCGATGATCTTGTCCATGCGCACCGTACACATGACGACACAGTCCAGGGACGGCAAACTCCCGCCACTCAATCCCGTGCCCGACCCGCGCGTGACGATCGCCGTGCGCGTGCGGTTGGCGAACTTCATCAACTCCGCGATCTGCTGAGTGGTGGTGACGAACACGACGCACCCCGGCATTTGCAGCATCGCCGCCGTGCCATCGAACGCGTAGGGGATCAGGTCTTCAGGTTTGGTGAGGACATTCGCCGCGCCGACGATCGCGGACAGATCAGACAAGACTTGCTGGGACAGAGCCATGGTCGCGCGACGATGCGGCAAGGGTGTTCAGCGGGTCAACTGTGCGCCGCGCGTTGTTCAGAAACGGTTGTTCACCACTGAGTCACGGAGGACACGGAAATGAACCCAGGGGCCTTTGCAACAAAGCTCTACCGAAAATCACTGTCATCCGGTTTGCGCGAGGAGGGGTTTTCGGAAAGTCCGCCGCGGCGGGCAGATACAGCAAAAATGGACTGTGAGCGATTTCAAGTTGGCGGTTGACTTTCAGGCACATTTTCTTTGAGAAATTTCTTGCCA
>JBBRBM010000305.1:0-4996 GCA_038205745.1 Verrucomicrobiota bacterium
GGAGTTGAGCGCCGAGGAGGAAGCGGAGTTGGGCCGGCTGTGGAAGAAGCTGGTGAAGCTGTATCATCCCGACCGTTTCGCGCACGAGCCGGACAAGCTGGAGACGTACGCGAAGCTGACCGCCGCCATCAATCGCGCCAAGGACAACGGCGACAACGCCACGTTGCGGGAGATCGCGGACGACCCGCACGGCTTCATCCTGCGCCAGGGCTGGGCGAGTCTGGATTTCAGCGACGGGGCGGAACTGGCGCAGTTGCGGCGGCTGCATGAGACGTTGCAACTGGAAATCATCACGGTCCTCGAAGCGCTGAACCGGCTGCGGGAGAGTCCCGACTATGAGCTTTGCCAACTGAGCGAGCGGAAGCCCGGCGTGCTGGAGGAACTGGCGGCGGAGCGGGCGAGGGTGCTGACCCAAGAGAGCGGGGAATTGGAAAAGCAAGCCGCCAAGTTGGCGGAAGAAATTGAGGAGTTGTCAGGCGAGAAGGCAGATCAGATCGCGTAGGCCGGGAAAATCGTCAGCGGAACGGCGGGATGTCCACGGGCAAGCCGACGCGCATGAAGAAGCGGGCGAAGGCTTGGGAGAGATGTTCGCGGTAGGGCGGGAGCAAGCGCAACCGTGAACCGGATTTTTCCGCCTGGCGACGGAAGAACGCCACGGGCAAGGAATAGAGCCGGCGAAAATCAACGACGCGCACTTCGCGCTCGAATCCCACCGCATCGCTTGCGGCCAGAATGTGGAAGCCGGGCAGGACGCCCCGGCGCGCTTCTTCCATGCCTCTGGCGGTGGCGAGATAATGCGGGGCGACCAATTGCGCGCGGAGCCAGAGCGGACAGAGCAACACTTCGCTCACCTTCTCCCGCCCGACGACGAGATCGCAGCTTTGGGAAACAACGATGACATCGCGGAGTTCTTCGTCGAGGAAGATGGTGTCCGGTTCCGCCGTTGGGAGATCAGCGCGCGGCAGGAAGACGGGACACGATTCTAAAATGTCGCCCTGCTCCAGACCAGCGCCGGACACGACTTGATACCACGGGTAGTCCATCGAGCGCGGTTACGACTGCGGATCGGTAATCGGTATGGGCTGGCTGGGGCCGCGATGGTGGAGTCTGGCTCGGAGAGTGCGGCGAGCGGTGAAGGGTGGCGGCTCAATGGGAGCATCGAAATTTGCGCCGGATACTTCGTCGGTCGCGGGGTTGAAAGACATAGGACCGCTGGACGGCGTGAGAACCTGCGGAGCGGCAGGGCGGGCCAACGGATCCAAAGTTTTCATGGCGCGAAATTAGCCTCCGGTCGAGGCATCGTCAATCTTGCTGGTTCACGTCAAGCCAGAGTGGGAGCAACTGCGGCAGCTTGTGGCGGATGCGCGGGCGCGGCTGGCGGAGTTGGAAGTCAGTTACACCAGAGAGAAGTCGCGGGTGGATGCCACGCAGACGATTCTGTTCCGGCAGTTGCGCGCGCATTAGAGCGGTCGGGCTTCATCCGCGTTGACTGAAATTGGAAATCATCACGGTCATTGAATTCTTTTCCGGGTAGCAGCAGAGGTCACGAGGCTCCAATTAATTTCCGCTTTCAGATTTTTGAAGCATGAGCCTCCTCACGTCGGCTGCTACAACAAGGTTGATTCGAAGAATTTGATACTGAGGTAGCTTCGATGCGACTTCCCGCTTGGCGCACCGATTCCCCTGCCCCACATTCCGCGCGCGTGAAATCGAAACATCGGATTGGCATCATTGGCGGCAGCGGGCTTTATCACATCGAAGGTTTTACCAACCAGAAATGGGTCACGGTGAAAACTCCCTTCGGCGCGCCGTCCGACCAATTGCTCACAGGCAAGCTCGGCGGACGCGACGTGGTGTTTCTGCCGCGGCACGCCCGCGGGCATCGCATCCTGCCGAGTGAGTTAAACCATCGCGCGAACATCTGGGCCATGAAGAAGCTCGGCGTGCAGTGGATCATGAGCGTGAGCGCGGTCGGTTCATTGCAGGCGAAATACAAACCGTGTGACATCGTGTTGCCGAACCAGTTTTTCGATCGCACGAAGCGTTCCTTCGAACACACGTTCTTCGGGCGCGGCATCGTGGCGCACATCGCGTTCGCTGATCCCATTTGCGAAGAGATGCGGCAACTGTTGTTCGCTGCCGGCCGCAAGAACGGCGCGACGATTCACGACGGCGGCACTTACGTGAACATGGAAGGTCCAGCCTTCAGCACCCGCGCCGAGTCACTCACCAATCACAACGCCGGCTACGATGTGATCGGCATGACGAATCTCGGCGAAGCCAAGTGCGCGCGCGAAGCCGAGATCGCTTACGCCACCATGGCGATGATCACTGACTACGATTGCTGGAAAGCCGACGAGGCGCACGTGACGGTGGACATCGTGCTCGACAACTTGCGCCGCAACGCCGAGATGGCGAAGAAGATCGTCAGCGCCGTCGTGCCGCAAATTCCCGTCGAACCTAACTGGCCGTGTCACTCCGCGCTGCACAACAGCATCATGACGGACAAGAAATTTTGGCCCGCGAAAACGAAGAAGGATCTCGCGCCGCTGCTGGTAAAGTATCTCTGAGTCGGAACCATGCAGTTCGGTTCGGGGAGCACACGCGCCCTCGCGTGTTCCGACCGGCGCCCTCGCCAGTCGGTGCCGGGCGCGAAAACCAACCGAATGGTGACGTGTGCCGCCGCTCTCTGGTGTTCCGCGAGGGCGCGGAACACCGCACGCGAGGGCGCGTGCGCTCCCCATCCAACTCCATCGTTTCGCTGAATGCCGGGCGCGTTTGCTGCGGCTCGCCGTTTACTCCTTGCAGCGCATGTCATCGAGCGCAGGAAATGCGCGGCGGTATTCTGCCAGCCACGGCACGTCGACTTGCGCCTGGATCACGCATTCCTTGTCCCCGGCATCAGCGAGAATTTCACCGTGTGAATCAACAATCATCGTGCGTCCGGAATGTTGGTAACGCGGGTCGTTGCCCGTCCGATTCACTCCCGCGACGTAGCATTGGTTCTCGATCGCGCGCGCCTGCAACAAACGCGGCCAATGGTGCAGCCGGGCGTTCGGCCAGTTGGCGATAAAGATCATCAGGTGCGGGCGTTTCGGCGCAACAGCGCGCGCGAGTTCAGGAAAGCGCAGGTCGTAACAGATGAATGGCGCGACCAAAATTTCGCCACACTCGAATACGATCGGCTCACGGCCCGCTTCGTAGCAGGCAGTCTCGCCACCGAGCGTGAACGGCTGCATCTTACAGTAGCGGGCGAGCAGTTTTCCTTCGGGCGAGAAGACCACACATTCGTTGCGCCCGCGTCCACCAGCGCCGCGCGTGACGACTCCACCAAGAAGGAAAATACCAAGATCACGCGCGGCCTTCGCGAGAAACTGTTCGGTCGCACCGCCCTGCTCTTCCGCGATCGCCGCCACGTTCATGCTGAAACCTGTCGCAAACATTTCGGGCAGGAGCGCCAGTGAACCACGCGGGATGGTTGTCGAGCGAAGTAGCGACAAGACTTTCGCGCAGTTCGCTGATTTGTCTTCCCACGCGATGTCGAACTGGACGCAGGCGATGTTCATGCGGCGAGTGTGAAGGGATGCGGTGCTGGTTGAAAGTTGAAGGTTGAAGGTCGGGAGCACAGCCAACCCGCAACCTTCCACTCATTCAGATCGGCAGCGCCAGTTGCTTCGCGCTCGGCGGCACCAGGCCGCTCACACCTACTCCGAGCAAGCGCAACGGACGCGAAACAAGTTTCTCGCGAGCGAGCAGGTGCGCCGCAAGCCGATAGATTTCTGCGGCATCACTGATCGTGTCCTCGACGGAAATCTGCCGCGTCAACGTGGTGAAGTCGCTGTAGCGAACCTTTACCTGCACGGTTTGCGCTTCGAGACGTTTGCGCGCAAGACCGCGTGCGACATCTTCCGCCTGCTCGCGCAAACAATCACGCAGCACGCGCCGATCTGCCGTGTCGCGAAGGAAGGTGTTTTCGCTGCTGATGCTTTTGGGTTCATCACCGAGTTCGAGCGAACGATCGTCTTCGCCAAATGCGTAGCGCTTCAGTGTGGGAGCCCAAGAGCCGACGAGCGCGCGCAAGTCGCCACCGTAGTCCTGGAGGTCGCCGATGGTCTTGATGCCCGCACTCGTCAGAATCTGCTCCGTCACTTTGCCGACGCCGTGGATGGCGCGCACGGCCATCGGGCGGAGAAACTCAATCTTGTCGCGCTCGGGAATGAGCGTGAGGCCGTTCGGTTTCTGAAAATCGCTGGCGAGCTTCGCGAGCATTTTGTTTCCCGCCACGCCGATGCTCGCGGTGAGATTCCGTTCCGCAGAGATGCGTTGCCTGATTTCACGCGCGACCGGCAATGCAGCGAGCAGGCTTTCGTCGTGCGTCGCTCGTTGAAAAGTCGTGGAAAGATCGAGATACGCCTCGTCGATCGAGACCTGTTCGATCAGTGCGCCGGCCTCCGCGACCAGTCGCATGATGGCGCGTGACTCTTCTTTGTAAGCATCCATCCGTGGCCGAATGAAAATGCCGCGCGGACAAAGTCGGCCCGCGGTGACGCTTGGCATCGCTGAACGGACGCCGAACTTCCGCGCTTCGTAACTGGCCGCACAGACGACGCCGCGCTGCGTTGGAGGTGAGCCGACAATCACCGGCTTGCCGCGCAACGCCGGGTTGTCGCGCTGTTCCACGGACGCGTAGAAGGCGTCCATGTCGAGATGGAAGATGACGCGATGCACTCGTGGATTCAGTGAATCAGTAATCGGTGAAACAGTAATCAGGATTCCATCAGTTGTGAGGAACCCGCAGGCACGCAACCAGAATGAGGCTCGCGAAGTCCGCGAAGAAGGAAGAAGCGCGGAACTTCACCGGGCTTCGCGTTCTTAGCGAGACTCACAAATTTGCCGCGAAAGCGATCAACTGCCGGTACTCGTCGAGGATCGTTTGCATCGCGATCACCAGCGCCTCGATCTGTTTCTCCACGGGCGCATGGTGCGGCGTTTCGAG
>JBBRBM010000306.1:0-4993 GCA_038205745.1 Verrucomicrobiota bacterium
TTCATGGCTGCCGCACAGCTATGATGCTCCCGCGACGTGGAAAGCGTTTTGGAATTACCTCGCGCTCGCCTGCGTTTTTTGGGCCACCCATCATTGGCTCGCCGTCGCAGATCCGCGCGCCCCGGAGTCACGGCGCGTCCCGCCGGTCTCACGGCGAATCCGCGTGCTGCTCTGGGTGATCAGCATCAACGGAGCATTGCTCGCGCTCGAAGGCATCATCCAACGCAGCTCCGGCACCCCGAATCTGCTTTGGTTTCAGCCGACGCACGACAACAAGGAGGCGCTCGCGCAATTCGGACCGTTCGCGTATCGATCGAATGCAGCGCAATACCTGAATCTGATCTGGCCGGTGACGCTCGGCTTTTGGTGGTGGATGCAACGCGCGGCGTGGGAACGAGGACGCAGCCGCGACCTGCGACACGTGCTGTTGCCCTGCGTGATGATCATCGCAGCGGCGTCCCTTTTCTCGCTCAGCCGCGCTGGTGCAGGCGTGGCGGGACTGCTGCTTGTGCTGTCGTGCGCGGTGCTGGCCGGGCGGCGCCATGCACCCTGGCAAATGCGCGGTGCGGCGCTCGCGGTTGGAATCGTCACGCTTGCAGCGGGAATTTTTATTTCGTGGAACACATTGTCGAAGAGATTCGCCGATGCGGCAGGCGACCCGATGGCCGGACGCGCTGAGACGTACCAGCTTGCGGAGCAAATGGTGCGCGACTATCCGTGGTTCGGCACCGGCCCGGGCACGTTCAAGAATCTCTTTCAGATCTACCGCAACAACCCCGAGCAATACTGGCCCGCGCAACTGCACAACGATTGGATGGAGATGAGGATCACGTTCGGCCGCGTCGGATTTGTCATGATGCTCGCAGCACTCGCGCTCGCGTCATTGCGATGGATTGCGCCGGGAGGCGTGCCGCGCGACGGCACGTTTCTATTGCTGACCACGCTGGCGCTCATCGGCTGCCTGGCTCATGCGCGCGTCGATTTCCCGTTTCAGATTTATTCGATCGAATTCATTTTCGTCGTGCTCGCGGCGATTCTCTTCAGCTCTTCACGTGCCGAGCGGGGATCACGTCGCAATTCGAACGAGTAATCACAAAATCTTTTTGCGTTCGCGCGCGCTTCCGCAAAGATGCGCGCGCCATGAGCAAGACATCGAAGCCGTCGTCGAAAAAATTCGCTGCGTATCCGCGCCTGAATCCTCTCGGCATTGGCAAAAACATTTCGGCCGCCGACCTCGTAGACCAATGCTTCCTCGCCTACAACGGCGGACGATTGCGCGAAGCGGCAAAGTTGCTCGTGGAGAAGATGCTGCCGAACGACGGCTACATCGGAATGTCGCTCACCGGCGCACTGACGCCGGCGGGCCTCGGCAAGAGCTGTTTGATCCCACTGATGAAGGCCGGCTTCGTTGACTGGATTGTCTCGACCGGGGCGAACCTTTATCACGACCTCCATTACGGCCTCGACATGCAGCTCTTCGCGGGCTCGCCGTTCCTCGATGATCGCGAGTTGCACCGCGATGGCGTGATTCGCATCTACGATATTCTCTTCGACTACAATGTGCTGCTCGACACCGACGCGTTCGTGCGTGAAGTGATCCAGGGAGCGGAATTTCAGCGCGCGATGGGGACGGACGAATTTCATTTCCTGCTCGGCAAGTACGTGAGCGAACGCGGTCGCAAGCTCGGCTTGAAAGATTCCAGCATGCTCGCGACGGCCTACGAGTGCAGCATCCCCATTTTCACCAGCAGCCCCGGCGACTCGAGCATCGGGATGAACGTTGCCGCGATGTCGATGCGCGACTCGAAGCTGACGTTCGATGTGAACCGTGATGTGAACCAGACCGCCGGGATCGTCTACGACGGGAAATCGAGCAAGCACAAATCCAGCGTGTTCATCCTCGGTGGCGGGTCGCCAAAAAATTTCATGCTCCAGACTGAGCCGCAGATTCAGGAGGTCATGGGCATTCCAGAAAAGGGCCACGACTATTTCCTCCAATGCACCGATGCCCGACCCGACACCGGCGGTCTCAGCGGCGCGACTCCTGCCGAAGCAGTGAGCTGGGGCAAGGTCGATCCCGACTCGTTGCCGGACTGCGTCGTTTGCTACACCGACTCGACGATCGCGCTGCCACTCCTGACCGCATACGTGCTCGCGCGTGTGAAACCACGGAAGCAAAAACGCCTCTTCGATCGCCGCGATGAAATCCTCGACAACGTCCGCGCACAGTATTTGAAGACCGGCACGGTGACGAAGGTGATGACCTCGCGCAAACTCGCCAAGCGCCAGGTCGGCGTCGGCACGAAGACCGTCGATCGCGACCGCTGATTTTTGCCGCGCACAACCGTTGCGTTTCGATGCAAGTTTGGCAAAGTGCCGGTGCGGGACAAGCGCCGGACCTCGCTCAAGGGATGTCCGGCTTCCGCACTGGGGGACTTATGAATATCGGTGATCTTGTGTCGATCGAAGATCTGGAGCGGGAACACATCCGGCTCGTGATTGGGAAAACCAAAAACCTTGGCGAAGCGTCGCGTGTGCTCGGCATCGATGCCGCGACGCTCTACCGAAAACGGAAGCGTTGGAAGCTCGACGCGAGTCCGAGCGACGGCGCAAATCCGACGCACGCGAACGCGCCCGCGGACAGGGCGCAAGCCACCAAGTAGCGCGCTACGCCTGCTGCACCGTTCGCCCCTTCATCGCCCGCCTCATGCGGAGCGTGGCTTCTTCCTCGCGACCAGTTTGGCAAGGCGACGGCGCATCCATGGTCTGCGCCGTTTCCATTTCAACAGGACTGCCTACTTGAGCGGCCGAACGGCAACGAGCTTGAAGTGGACGCGCGCATCGTCCCCGTGATTTTCCAAGCCGATATAACCCGCCACCGGACGAGGACCGCGATCCGGTTCGTACCACTGATATTTCAAAGGCACAGGGTCGCCCTCTGTGAAGTCGGTGACGGGCACTCCGTTCACACTCACGCGCGTGCGCGGACCGAATAGCGTGATCACCATTTCATTCCATTCACCAATGTTCGCGAAGACTTTGTTCTGCGCTCTCGTGAGGCTGTAAAGCGTGCCCGTGCGGTGCCAAACACTGCCAGTATTGTCGATCTGCACTTCGTAACCTTTGTTCACGGCATCCCACTCGTCTCGCGGCGGCTCAGGCATACGGATGAACACGCCGCTGTTGTCGTTGCTGGCCGTCAGCTTGAACACGACGCGGATCTGACAATTGCTGAACTTCTCCCGCGAGTACCAGAACAGCCCCAGGCCGCCTTGCGTGACCAGTTCCTTGCCCGCAAACTTCATCTCACCCGAGCCAACTTGCTTCCAGCCATTCGTCGAACTCCCATCGAACAACGGACGCCAATCGGAGCCAGCGCCGGATGCGCCAAACGCGCAGCAAAGACCAAAAATGACTGCGCCGGAAAAAACAGCGGCGCAAAGAATGCGCGCGCGCAGGAAGTTGGAGCGATGCTTCATGGCGGGAAGGTAGGTAGTGATCCGTAATCAGTAAAACAGTATCAGCACGGCGCGGCGTCGATCATTCGCACTGATTACTTCCCGCATTCGACGCACTCGCCTATCGTCCCGAAATGAAATTCTCCCGCGTGCTTCGCATGCTCATTTGCTTGAGCCTGGCGCTGTCGATCACCAGTTGTTCAACGGCACGCAAGCCGGCGCCGAAGCGCTCGCAGAAAGTCGCCGCACGCGTTCCACGAATGAACGTGTCGTGGGAAGAAGTGCGCCGCAGTCCCGCGAACGTCGAAGTGCTTTTGGTGAAACCGACTGCGCTCGCCGAGGGCAACGCGAAGGAGGGATGGCTGCGCGTGCCCGAACAGTTCCGCAAATTCCACACGACCATTTACATGCCGGAGAAGCCCATGCTCGGTGTCGCGGATTATCGGGTGACCAAGAACGGCTACCTGTTTGTCGCCTGTAGCTATGACTATCAGGGCAACGCCAGCGGCGACTGGCGCGAGACGCGTTGGATGCGTGATGATTTTTACGCGCACGGCTGGCGCGAGGCGACCGCTGCTGATCTGGGCGGCGCACTCGTGGACAGCGGCAATCGCGAACACGTTGTGTTCGTCAAAAAAGTCGAAGCAGGCGAGAGCGGGAGATTGCGCTGCAACAAATACGCGCCGCCGTTGTTCATCATCACGAGTAATGAAAGTAAACAGTAGGTCAGTGATCAGTTCTTTGATCGCTGTTGAACGTCCTGAGTAGAGTAGGCGGAGCCGACGGATTGAGAGGCACAAGGCCAATGACCGTCTGGCTCCGCCCCTCATCAAACCGGACGGGCGGTTTTCCCGCATCCGGCTTTCCGAAGGCCATTCACTCACCAAGCTTCTACGCCCGGGCGGTCGTCCACGCCGCCCGCGTGGGCAACCGGTACAGTCCGTGGCGTTCCCGCAGAACTGCCTGTGGGTGGTTTGCCCACCGGGCTTTTGTGCATCCTTGCTTGCGCCACAACCAGCGGCGCAGCCGATCCGTCGCATACCGGTTCAGCCGGTCAAAGACCCGCGTGCTGTTGGCGTAGTGGAATTACCCGCCCCAGCCTTGGAGCAGCCGGTTCACTTCGGGGATTACTTCCCCCGTCGGGCGCCAGAGCGTCCAGTGGTTGAGTTTCTCCCGCAGCTTGTCCCGCAGCTTCGTCTGGCTTTTGGCGTGGGGTTCCACATGCGGATAGTGCCGCCCGCTTTGCCCGCACCGCCAGCTCACGCCAAACCCGAGGAACTTGAACCCTTCGGCCCGCACGTCGAGCGTCCGGGTTTTCGTCTCGTTCAGCGTGAGGCCATGTGCCGCCAGCCACCGTTTGAGCCGCACCTGCAACGAGTCCCGCCACTGTGACCACGCTTCGTCGCTGCCGGTTTTACTCTCCGGCAGGTCTTCACTACTACGCGGGACTCCGACTACTCCAGCAGCCTTCGCCCTTTCGGCAGGGGCTCGCCCCGTGAGAGAGGTTTCGTCAGCCGCGTTTGGTGTTGGGCGCG
>JBBRBM010000307.1:0-4986 GCA_038205745.1 Verrucomicrobiota bacterium
CTGAATTCCAGTTCCGCCACGCGCGCCCACGCAAAGCCGAACTCAGGTGAGTTCGTCGTGGCACGGCGCGCGAGTGACAACGCGCGCATCAGGGTCGTATCACCGAGTGCAAGTGATTGTTCGTAATAGGATGCGGCCAGCAATTCCGTCGCGCTTTCCGGTGAACGGTTTCCGGAAAAACTTTCGTGACGCACGGTGCTGATGAGTTGGCGGAGGGCGACGGCGCTTCGGCGGTGCTGTTCAGACGCAGCGGCTTGATCGATTCGCGTGAGCACTCCCTCCGCTCGCGCCACTTCACCGACGGAAAGCAGCAGCGCCGCGTAGTAAACTTGCTCGGCTTCAGATGCCGGATCGCGCGTGCCGAACTTTTCGAGCGCGACGAGCAGGTCTCCAGCACGATACGCGGTGAGTGAATCGGCGAGAACGCGTTGCTCGTCGGCAGAGAGCGCGACGTCCCGCAGGTCGAGCACTGCTGGATAATAAAACGCCCATTGCAGAACGTGATTCACTACGAATCCCGCAACGATCCGCTTCGGTTCGCTGCCAGCGATGGCGATGCCCTGATCGCCGCTTCTTAGGTCCACCGCGCCAAACTCGTTGGTCAATGAAACTCGACCGTCGATCACGGACACTGTTGTCTGTTCGTTGTCATCGACAGCGATCACGAACTCGGTGCCTTCAATTCCTGCCACGCCGCCGCGGGTCAGCACGCGAACGCTACCGGGCTTGTCGCGATGGAAGAATGACAGCACGCCCTTGATGAGCCGGAGGCTGAAGCTGGTTTCCGCTTTTTGCGGAGGCACAATTTCGATCGCCGTCACTGGTCCGAGCGGCACCACGCTGGAGTCGGACCAGCGCAACGCCGCTCGACTGTTCGGTCCCGTGCGCAACCGGTCTTGCGCTCGCAGCACCTGGCCCGCCTGTGTGCGCACCCAGCGGTTGCCGTCAGTAGACACCTCCACGACGCCGTGACTCTCGACGATCTGGATTAATTCCGGCGGATCCGCGGCTCGCAACGATATCGTTGCGTGCAGAAAACATCCGAGCAGGCACAACCGTACACCGACCAGAGGCCATGGTTTCATAAGCGTTCGCTCGTTACGGAAGACTTTGTGTTGTCCTCGTGTTGTTAGCAAAACCATCGACCGCGAATCAAGCGGCGCGACGGCCTTATTTTCCGGCATCCACAATGTCCCCCGAAGCACTACGCGGATGGGGCTTCATTTCTTTCACAGAAAATATTCTTACCTCGCGTGAAAGATTTCCGCAGCCAGTCCGTATTGCTCGGTGAAGGACGAGGACAACACGGATTCGAAAGGGACGATATGAGTGGCTTGGACAAAACAACAATTTCCGCTTCCCAACGCGCAGCGTACGGCCTGGCGTTGCCGCAATCCTCCGTGGTCCTCGACCGCGCGCGCGGCGCCTCCGCCTCGCCTGCCCAGGCTGTTCAGGCCGCCGCGCGCGCGATTTCCAACTCGAAACTTCAGGCGGTTTGCCGCGCCGATGCTGGTGTGGCGATGCAGCCGCGCGTGATGATTGCCGTGCTCAGCTTCTGCTACGCGTTCGACATCTTTGCTTCGACCGATGTCGAAGACGTGATGCGGCGCGATATGGAATTCCGCCGGCTTTGCGCGAACGAATTTCCGGATGCCCAAACGTTGAGGCGCTTCCGCCGCTACAATCGTGATGCGCTGGAACATTGCCTCGTGGAAGTTTTGCGCTCCGTCGCCGCGGAAGACGGCACGCGCCCGAGCGATGCCGCGTTGCGCGACGATGCGCACGACCGCGTGAACACCGCCATCCTCATGGACGTGCAATAGAACTGACTTGGATTGCGCATGGCCGTCGGCTACCAAGCGGATGGCCATGGAAGACGACGAACTCATTCCGACGCGGGTGACGTTGTTGAATCGCCTGAAGCATCACAGCGACGGCGCGAGCTGGCAGGAGTTCTTCGACATCTATTGGAAGTTGATTTATGGCGTGGCGCGCAAGGCCGGCCTCAATGACGCCGAGTCGCAGGACGTCGTCCAGGAAACCATGATCGGCGTGGCGAAGCACATGCCCGGCTTCGCCTACGACGCGAAGAACGGCTCCTTCAAAGCCTGGCTGCTCAACCTGACGCGCTGGCGCATCACTGACCAATTTCGTCATCGCCGAAAGTCCTCTGTCACGTCGCTCGAATCGGAAGACTCCGCCGCTTCCGAAATCCCAACGATCGAAGCCATCATCGATCCGGCGAGCGACGCGCTCGAAAAAATCTGGGAAGCGGAGTGGCAACAGAATCTTCTCGAAGCTGCGGCGTCGCGCGTGAAGCTGCGAGTCGATCCGCGCACTTACCAGTTGTTCGATTTCTACGTGAAGAAGGAATGGGCGCCCGAGCAGGTGGCCACCACGTTCTCTGTGCCCGTCGATCAGGTTTACCTCGCGAAACATCGCGTCCTGGAAATGCTGAAGGCTGAAGTCGCGCGCATCGAGCGGCCGGGAGCCTGACGCCGAAACGGTTCACCGCACTGGAAACACAACGCAGCTTTCCATCCGCATACCCCTTGTCACTGCGTCGCGCATTTGCGAACGTCACGCCACATGAGTCCTCAGAACGTGGCGAAGATTGTTGGCGTGGGCATCCTTGTCTTCATCGTCGTCCTCATCGCGTCGTCCGGCACTTATATCATTCACCCCGGCTTTCGCGGCGTGGAAGTCGTGATGGGCAAGGTGACACCGATCGCGAAGAAGGAAGGGTTCGGCTTCAAGATGCCGATGATCACGCGCGTGGAGTCGATCTCGATTCGCCAGCAGACGGCGCAGGACGAGGCGCAGTGTTACTCGTCGGACTTGCAACAAATTCACATTGACCTGCGAGTGTTGTATCGCGTGCCGGAATCGCAGGTGGTGGCTCTCTACAAGGATTACGAAGGCGAAGCGTTCGAGAGCCTCGTGGCGCCGCGCATTCACGAAGCAGTCAAAGAAGTGACGGCGATGCAAAGCGCCGAGCAGATCGTGAAGAACCGCGAGCAAATCAAAACGCGCACGCTCGATCTCGCGAAGCAAAAGATCGGCACGCTCATCTTTATTGAAGATATAGCGATCCAGAACATTCGCCTGACGAAGGAACTCGAGCACGCGATCGAATCCAAGATGGTGCAGGAGCAGGAGGCGCAACGCTCCAAGTACGTCCAGCAACGCGCGCAGATCGAGGCGGACACTTCCGTGATCAAGGCGCGCGGCGAGGCGGAGTCGATTGCCATTCGCGGCGAAGCATTGAGCAAGAATCCCGCTTACGTGGATTTTCAGATCGTGGACCGATGGGACGGCATGCCGCCCATGGTCATCGGCAGCAAAGAAAATTTGGTTCTACCATTCAGTGAACTCCAAAAACTAAAAACCAATGGCACTCAAGTTCCCAACAGCGGGCGCGCCCCAGTCCGGTAGGCCTGCGAACGCGGGCGTCCCGAAACTCGTGGGCGCGGCGATCGCCGTGTTCCTGGTTTTCCTGCTGGCGTCGGCATCGAGCTACGTCATCGAGCCCGGCACGCGCGGCATCAAGGTCACGCTCGGCAAGGCGGAGGAAAAGTTTTTGCCCGAGGGCTTTGGATGGAAGGCGCCAATGATCACGCGCATCCAGCCGATCAGCGTGAAGCAGCGCACGGCGAAGCTGAAGGCGGATTGTTTCTCGTCTGACTTGCAGCAAGTGGGCGTGGACCTGCGCGTGTTCTACAAAATTCCGCCCGAGTCCGTGGTGCAGATTTACAAACAGTTCTCCGGCGACCCCTTCGACAGCCTCGTGGCGCCGCGCGTGCAGGAAGCGCTCAAGGAAGTGACCGCGTCGCGCACCGCGGAACAGATCGTGAAACAGCGCGAGGAGATCAAGCAGGCGGCGATCACTGCGGCGCGGCAAAAGATCGGCACCATCGTTTCCGTGACGGACATCGTGATCCGCAACCTCGACCTTTCCGCCGAACTGGAGCGCGCCATCGAAGCGAAGATGGTGGCGGAACAGGAAGCCGCGAAGTCGCGCTTCGTGCAGCAGCAGACCGAGATCGAGGCGAAGACCTGGGTCATTCGCGCCAAGGGTGAAGCGGACGCGATCAAGCTGCGCGGCGAAGCGTTGAAGGCGAACCCGGCATTCCTGCGCCTGCAAATCGTGGAGAAGTGGAACGGCAAATCACCGCTCGTGGTTCCCGCCGATCCCAACACCGGAGACGCCAGTCTGCTGCTCCCGCTCGGCCGTGCCGAGGCCAAGCCATGAACCGGCGCTGGCGCGCAGGAGTGATCGCGTTGGGACTGCTGGTGCTCGCGGCCATTCTTTTCGTTTCCTTCAAGCCCGCCGCCGAGTTCCTCGAAATGGCCGCGCGCGAGCTGCGCTATTTCTGGTGGATCATCCTGCTGGTGGCACTGGCGGGGTGGTTGATCTGGGGCGTGGGGAGGAAGAGGGGGTGAATTGAAAATGAAGAAGGAACTTCCCGTGTGGGCTGGTTTGGTGGCGGTTTTCTGCATCGGCTTCATGTTCATTGTCATCGGATTGTCCACGGACGATGAAAGTGTACGGGGAGTCTGTTTCGGCGGAGCAATTCTGTTGCTGGCTTTATCAATCGTAGGTAGCGCTGTGTGGGCGTGGGCCATTCACAAACGAAGGGTGACTGCCGATGACCTAAAGAAATCGCCAGCGCGGATCAGCCGAGAGGCAGAAGACTTATTGCGCGAGGCGAGCCGTTTGGCTTCGAATAAAGAACGCAACACTCAAACGCGAACTGACTCCTTGGATATTCTTCATGCACCAAGTTCTCGTTACGGAGTCGGGAATGGCTTTGAAAAAAAGAGCCGACACTTTTCGTCTGCCGCATTCACCAGCTTGATCGCGCCGATGCCGCCGGGGTTCCAGTTCGTGAAGAGGATGTAGAGCTCGCGGTTCTTGCCTTTGCCATGCACGTACCACGCCGCGTCGTGAATGTGCAGCGCGTCGGCGTAGCCGAGATCGTCCTT
>JBBRBM010000308.1:0-4960 GCA_038205745.1 Verrucomicrobiota bacterium
GCGGCGGATTCTCAGATGGCGTGGATCTCGGCTAGGATGACTACGTCGGTGCGGCCGCCCTCTAGCGCATGGAGTTTCCCGACTTCCTCCGTTCGGGCGAGAAGGACATTCACGCCTTCGCGGAAAGCTGGCGCGGGCGCAAGCGTCGAACGCAAACCAGCCCGCCGCTCGCTTCGCCGCCGAGCTCTATCCCGGACAGCGGCGGCCCATTCTGATCTCGTAGCAGCCGACGTAAGGAGGCTCAAACTACCATCGCCGGAATCGATTGGAGCCTCCTTACGTCGGCTGCTACGATGAGGCTGGATTCTTTCGCTGTTTCGCGCCTACGGTTTCGCCAGCGCCGTGAACGAACCGAATCTCAACCGGGCGTTTTATCTGCCCCGCCTGCCCCGCGAGTATTACCAGGGCGATGCCTTGGTTCATTGGACACTGCCCGTCTCCCATCGCCGCTGCGGCTGGCTGAACGAAACATTTCACGCCGCCTTTCGCGAACTGCTGCTGCACGCCGCCGCGCGCGAGGGCTTGCTCTGCCCGACGTATTGCCTGATGCCCGATCATTTGCATCTCGTCTGGATGGGGCTGCGTCTCGATTCCGACCAGCGCAACGGCATGACGTTCCTGCGCACGCATCTCGAACCGAAACTCGCGCCGCAGAAATTCCAACATCAGGCGCACGACCATGTGCTCAAGGAGGAGGAACGTCGCCACAACGCGTTCGCCCGCGCCTGTCATTACATTCTTGAGAATCCGCTCCAAGCCGATCTGGTGAAGCATCCGAACGAATGGCCGTTCAGCGGCGCGGCGGTGCCGGGCTATCCGACGCTGCATCCACTTCAAGGGGATTTCTGGCCGAAGTTCTGGAAGCTCTACGCGGCGGCAAAATCGCTAGAGGCCGGGAATATCCTGCGCCCACCCATCTCGTAGCAGCCGACGTGAGGAGGCTCGGAGCCTCCTTACGTCGGCTGCTACGAACGGAGTTGCCATGACGCCACGCCGTCCAACAGACTCGCGCCCGCTATGCCGAAACTCGCTCCGCTACCGCCCATCACCGATGAAACCTGGCGTGCCATGCTTCAGGCCGCCGCGGATTTCGCCGCGCTGAAACCGTGGGAATTCACGAACGAGGGTGTTGGAGGAGAACCCAGAACTCTTCGACGACCGCGCGGTCACCGAGATTCCGTTTCTGCCCGCGCAGATGCCGGCGCGCGCGCTGCGGCCGGATGATCTGGAGTGGCGTCCGGTGGTGCATCTGCCGGAGACGTCGCAGGCATTCCATCCATCGACGGAGGACGTGGAGCGGTTGCTGAAACTTCAGCGGTCGCCCGGCGCGGTGTTTGAGTATGCTTCCACGCTCATGCCGGGCGCGTCCTTCATCGAGCAAGGGCGGCCATGTTTTGGCCGCCTCAGCCTGCTGGTGGAAACGGGTGGCGGCATGATTGTGGGCACGGAGTTTGGCAGCGGCGCGGTGGCAGCAGGCGAAGCGGCGGGCCGGGATTTGGTGAAGGGGCTGCTCAAGGCGGGTGTGCTGCCGGAGAAACTGATGATTGGCGGATCACAATTGCAGCCCGTGCTGGCGCCGCTTTGCGAAGCGTTGCACATCAAACTTCGGGCTGCCTCCAGACTGCCGGCGCTGGATCAAGCGATGGAGGCGTTGACGCAAAGATTTGCCGGCGGAATGTTTTGAGGCCGCGCGGAAATTGGCCGTGACACTAAATGAGCGAGAACAAGTATTTCTGTGAAGCCTGCGGGCTGCGGGATACCGGCGTGGCCACGCAGGATTTTCTGACGCGGCTCGCTCCTTCTACGACCGCTGGTCGCCGCCGCAACCCTTCCGCGCGCCGGCCAAAGTGGGCCGCAACGAGCCGTGCCCATGCGGTAGTGGCAAGAAATACAAAAAGTGCTGCGGAAAATAACCGGCAAATCCCGGTGGAAGTGATCGCGTGTCGGTGCGTCTGGCGGCGCGAGCCGGCGCTGCGGCGGGTGTTTGAGCTGCGGGAGCAAAAAGATTTTGCCATTCGTGAATCGGAGTTTGCCCAATTCACCACGTGAGATAAAAAGAGGCATCCATTGATGCACCACGTGTGAACACGCGGCAAAAATTTATTCTGGTTGTGGCATTCGCAACGTTCGTCAACGCGTTGCGGAGCGCGGACGTTGATGCGTCCAAATCTACCAAGCCATACGATCGATTCATCCTCGAACAACTTGCTGGCGATGCGCTCGGCGTGGATGAGGCGACCGGTTTCATTGTCGGCGGCGCGTCGGACCAGGTGAAAAGTCCCGATCCGGTGCTCACTGCGAATCAACGCGCTGACGAACTCCACGACATCGTGAGCACCACGAGCAGCGCTTTTCTCGGGCTCACCGTTGGCTGTGCGCGATGTCATAACCATAAGTTCGATCCGATACCGCAGACGGATTACTTCGCGATCAAAGCTGTCTTCGAAGGCGTGCAGCACGGCGAACGCAGGAGGCGCACGACTGAATCGGTCGCGCGCGAAAAGGAACTCGTGCGATGCCGTGATCGCCTGACGGAAGTGGAACGTGAGTTGGAGCAATTCGAGCCACTGGCAAATCCGATGGCGCCTGACACAAATTCGCTCCGGTCGCCGGTGAATGCGCGCAAGAACATCGAACGCTTCACCCCGGTTCCCAATCTTGAAACACCCCATGAGATTTCTCCTGCCGCCGAGGTCGGCACTCGCGATTTTCTCAAACTTCTAAACGACCGGCATCTGGCGCGGCATCCGGGTGACAGCGACTTGAGCGCGCGCATCGCCGCTTACGAACTCGCGGCCAGGATGCAGATCAGCGCTGCCGAAGTCGCCGACCTGAGCAAGGAGAGCAAATCCACGCTGGAGCTTTACGGCGTCAACGATGCGAACAAAATCAAAGCGGGCTTCGCGCGAAATTGCGTGCTCGCACGCCGCTTGGTCGAACGTGGAGTGCGCTTCGTCCAACTTTTCAACGGCGCTTACGCGATGGGGGAGGGCGTTGGGAACTGGGACGGACACAAGTCGCTCAAGACCCAATACGACGTTCACCGCGCAATCCTCGATCAGCCCTGCGCTGCACTCATCAAGGATTTGAAATCACGCGGTCTGTTGGAACAGACGCTGGTCGCGTTCGTGACGGAGTTCGGTCGCATGCCGACGTTCCAGAAGGGTGCCAGCGGGCGCGATCACAATCCACATGGCTTCACCGTCTGGCTGACGGGTGCAGGGGTGAAGCGCGGCTTCAGCTACGGAGCGACAGATGAGTTCGGTCACAAGGCTGTGAAGGATGCGTCGACCATTTACGATTTACACGCGACCATCCTGCACTTGCTCGGACTCAATCACGAACAACTGAGCTATTACCACAACGGGACGGAGCGGCGCTTGACCGATGTTCATGGCGAAGTTCTCACCGACATTCTCGCGTGACGCCGAGTCAATCCGGTGGCTTGGCGACGTTTGAAAATTACGAGGGAAGTTCAGCGAGAGACAGATCATCATCCGGTCGGACGAAAAAGTTGGCGGAAGGGGAGGGATTTGAACCCCCGGTACCCTTGCGAGTACGCCTGATTTCGAGTCAGGTGCCTTCAACCACTCAGCCACCCTTCCACACTCGTATTACCAAGGTTTTACAACTGATTTCGATTCTGCAATTTGACTTTCTGATACTGCGATCTGATACTGTCCGCGTGAATGCGAGCGAAACAACAAAAGATTCAGTGTGGCAGAAGACGCCATACGCAAACCTAGTCCGTTACAAAACGTCGGGAATTTATTTTGCACGCTTCCGGGTGAGGGGCAAGCTCATTCGGCGGTCGCTAAAGACGAGCCAGATTTCCGTCGCTAAATTACGTCTCGCCGATCTTGAGAAGGGCGAACGCCAGCGCTCAGAACATCAGGTGGCCGTTGCCGAAGGCTCAATGGAATTTGCCGACGCCCTGGCAATTTACAAGCAGCGGTTGGCCGGAGACGGCTCATTGAAGCCGCGCAGCAAGTCTTACCGGGAAGAACGAATTGCGGCCATGCTTAAGTCTTGGCGGGGATTGGAGAAGACGGACGTCCGAAAAATATCGAAAAGCGATTGCCTCACGTGGGCTGCCGATTACGGAAAGAAAGCAGCGCCATCAAACTTCAACAATACGGTCGGCACGTTGCGTTTGATTTTGGACTTGGCCGTCGAGGCTGGCGCGCGTTACGACAATCCGGCCCGATTCATCAAGCGGCAGCGCGTGCTTCCGAAGAAGCTCCAGCTACCAAGTAAAGACCAATTCCTAGCTTTGGTTGGAGCCATCGAAAAGGCTGATGGTGGCTGGAACCATCGGTGTGCTGACTTGGTTCGATTCCTCGCCTTCGGCGGATTCCGCAAAGGCGAGGCTGCGGCCATCAGTTGGGGCGACTGCGATTTGGCAAAAGGAGAAATAATAGTTCGAGGAGACGCGGAGACTGGCACCAAAAACTGGAGCATTCGGCGGGTTCCGATGATTCCTGAAATGCGGCAACTTCTGAAAAGGCTTCGAGAGCAACGCGCCAATGAAATCGCAACAACTTCGGTAATGCAGGTGCGCGAGTGCCAGGGTGCCATAAATTCGGCGTGCAAAAAGGTCGGGATTCCCCGCTTCACGCATCATGACCTGCGCCACATGTTCGCAACCCGATGTATAGAATCCGGCGTCGATATTCCTACGGTTTCCCGATGGCTCGGCCATAAAGATGGCGGGGCGCTCGCGATGAAAGTTTACGGTCACTTACGCGATCAGCACAGCGTAAACATGGCCCAGCGTGTTTCCTTTGATGAAACATCGCAGAGTGCCGGTGTGGACATGAAACGTATCCGTCCGGCCAAACCAGCTAGGCGGAAGGTGGGGATTGCGGCAGCGTTGGAGGCGTGAAATGTAAGCGCTCGCGCCTGGCTGAAGTTCAAATCCAATCCGCGTCCTATGCTCCCGCGTCAGGGCGGGCTGGCG
>JBBRBM010000309.1:0-4944 GCA_038205745.1 Verrucomicrobiota bacterium
ACGATGGAGAACCGCAACGTCCGCGTGCGCTGGGACTACAACCTGTATCCCGCGGCGCAGGAAGTGATGAAGGGGCCGAACGACATCATCGCGGACCCGCGCTTCGTGCGCGTGGATGCCGACCTGCGCAAAGCGGACTTCAGCCTCCAGAAAGACAGCGGCGCGCGAGACAGTGGCACGCCGGAGTTGCTCCAATCGGCCGATCTCAAGGGCGTCAAACGCCCTCTCGGCAAAGGACCCGATCGCGGCTCTTACGAGCAGTGAAGAACGGTAGCAAGATGAAGTGGATGGCCCGGGTCGGGGCTGGCAACGCCACTGGCTGCCCTCACATCCAGTTGGCGGTGGATCGCGGCGCCACGGCCATTCACATCAACGGCGACCAAGCGGAGACGCTTCTGGCCAAGGGCGCGTAGGCGAGATGAAGGCATGGACCAAGGCACAGAACGTCTGACAACCAAGCGCACCCGTTCTTGGTGCGGATAAGCTGCTCCTGCCGCTCAAGGCGGGTAATACACGGAGATACGATCCGGAAACCGGGAGCGTTTGTCTCGGGGCAACGGAAGAGCCATCACGCAAGACTCCGCTCAACATCGCCTGTTGTATCGGTGGAGACTCGAATGATAAAATCGAGTAAAGTCAGTGCCGCATTCAAATGAAGATCGCAATTTCAGTTTTCACACTTGTCAGTTTCAGCCTGGCGGCAGCCGGTTCCGAGAATCTTAAATGGGAACCGGTCGGCGAGCCCAACTGCGGCGGCTGGGTCACGAGCATCCAAGCCAGCCCGCATGACGGTCAGCGCTTGCTCATCGGCGGCGACATGCTCGGCGTCGGTCTCTCGACTGACGGTGCCAAGACCTGGCAGGCGACCGTTGGTTTCACGAGCTGGGAGATCAACGATTCAACTTGGCATCCCAAAGATACGAATGTGGCGTGGTTCGGCACCTTGATGGGACCGTACAAGAGCACCGATGGCGGCGCAAACTGGGTTTCGATTTCGAGCGGCCTGGCTCAGAAGAGTAATCCTAACGAAAACCTTACTTCCCGCTATGAAGCGTTCGCTGTGGCGCCCAGCAACCCGGACGTGATGTATGCCGCCGACACCGCGTGGGACGGCGACAAGATTTACGCCACGAAAGACGGCGGCAAATCGTGGCGTGTGTCAGCCACGGGCAAGGACGTGCGCCGCGCGTTGCCGGCGGGACTCGCCGGCACATTGATGAGCGTGGACCCGCGTGATGCGAATATCGCTTACAACGCCGGAGCCGAGCACATCCTGGCCACGCGTGACGGCGGCACGACGTGGCAGGACATCGCCAACCAAGAAGTGACTCCCGGCGCGTGGCGCGGACGCGGCTACGCCGGTTGGTGCTCAACCAGCGTGCGCTTCAATCCGTTTCGCCGCGGGCAGGTGATCTTGCAGGGGATGGACGCGGCGCGTGTGTTGCTTTCCGACGACGCGATGCAAAGCTGGCGTCGTCCCCTGACCGAGCCGCAGCCCTGGGGCGGCGGCGACGATGCGGCCTTCACGCGTGACGGCCACATCTACGCCACCACCGGCCAGGGCGGCGCGTTCTTTGGCATCGGCCGCTCGCGCGACGGCGGAAAGACGTGGGACTTGGTTCACGGCTCGAAGCACGGTTTGCCCGAAGAAGGCTGGGGCAAGGGCAAGAACGACGCGGGCGGCATCTTTGCATGGCCCGACGATCCGAAGAAAGTCTGGACCTGCATCGGTGGAAGAATTTTCCGCACCACGGATGGCGGCGGCTCATGGCGGCGCGTGGAAATCGGACCCGACATCACGTGGCTGGCCGGCGATCTGAAACACACAACACGCCTCTTCGCTTCCGGTTCGCGCAACGTGTATCTCACCGACGATGGCGAGAAGTGGACGCCCATCGGCGGGCCGCATCGCGCTGGACGGGTCGCGGTTGATGCGCGGGGCCGGCTGCTGGTGGCGGCGGCGGAAGGCGAGCGCGGCGGCATCTGGCGCTGGGACGAGAAGCAGCCGCAACCGTGGACGCGGCTGTGGGACGACCGCTGGGCGTGGTGCGTCGCCGCCGATCCCAGCGATGCGCAGCGACTCGCACTCGTCTGCAACCAGAATCCCTACACCGAACTCTCCAGCGCCACCGGCGTGTGGCTGAGCGCCGACGGCGGCGCGAGTTGGTCGCAGGCCAACGACGGTCTCGCCATGCTGCGTGGCTGGACGATTGGCTTTAACCCGTTTGACGTGGAGGAACTGGTCGTCGGCACCCAGGGACGCGGCTTCTTCAAGACGCGTTGGGCGCAAGGGTCCATGCCGCCGGGTGAGCGCAAGAGTTACGCGCACACCGATGCGGACACAAAGTTCGCTGCCGTGACGGACGAGCCGAAGGCAAAGCCGTTCCAACTCGTCATCAAGAACGGCGGCATGACGCAAGGCGACGAAGTGCCAGTGGACTGGCGCGGCAAGTTTGGCGAAGTGCAGGTGAAACGGGATTTGCAGACATTCAAGGTGGGACCGGCGTCACTTTGCGTCAGCGCGAATGGCAAGAGTGGACAGGCGTTCCAGACAATTCAGGGCGGCGCAGGCGCGAAGTTTACGCTGGCTGGCTGGATCAAATCGCATGGCAACGTGAAGGCACAGGCCGTAGTGCAGGCGTTCGCTGACGACTACAAGAACAACCAGTTCATCCAGGTCAAGTTTGTCCAAGGCGACAGCGACTGGACGCAGTTTGAAAAGGAGATCGAGTTGCCGGAGTGGACCGCATTCTTCAACGTCGGCCTGCTCGTCGAAGGCAGCGGCCAGGCGTGGCTGGACGAAGTTCACGAAGCTTCCACCACCGTCGATGCCGTCAAGCCATGAACCGAATGCGAGCGCATGATCGGCAATCCGCCGCCCAAGCACAAAAGGACAAAAGTATGACCAGCACCCGCGAACTGCTGACAACGAAACAGATTATGAAACACTGGCTGATCTTGATTCTGACCCTGGGCCTGGCCGGCCTGGCTGCGGCAGAGAACATCATCTTCCCCGCCGATGCGGGGGTGAGGAACGTCAAGGACTACGGTGCCAAAGGCGACGGCATCACCGACGACACTGCCGCGATCCAGAAGGCCATTGATGAGGTCAAAGGCATCCCCGACACCTTGTACTTCCCCGATGGCGTGTACTTGATCAGCGACAGCGTGGGAATCTTCAAGGGCAAGGCCCACAGCCGGGACCGCTTCATCTCCTACCAAGGTCAGAGCGAAGCGGGCACCATCATCCGGCTCAAGGACAACTGCCCGGGTTTTGGAGATCCCGCGAAGTCCAAGATCGTGTTCTCGGTCTATGAGGGCCAGGGCACTGGCGATGTGATGCGCAGTTACGTGCGGAACCTCACCGTGGACGTGGGGCGCGGCAATCCCGGCGCGGTGGGCCTGCGCTTTATGTCCAATAATTCGGGAGCGATGGACCGCGTCACGATCCGAAGCAGTGATCCAAAAGGGGCGGGCAAGCTTGGGCTGGATCTGACGCAAGGCCAGATCGGCCCGTGCCTGATCCAGCGCGTCACCGTGATCGGATTCGACTTCGGCGTCGAGGTCGCGCACACCTTCTCCGTGGTTCTGGAGCATCTGACGCTCAAGAACCAGAACGTGCTCGGGTTCTTCAACTCTGACGGTCGCACCACCCTCCGTGGACTGAAGAGTTTCAACAAGGTTCCTGCGGTCAGAAACAAATGGATGGACTTGACGCTGATCGAAGCGGAATTAACCGGTGGTGCCGCGGAGAACACCGCCATCAGCACTGAGAAAGGCCGGATGTTTTTGCGCGACATCAAGCAGACTGGCTATGGCCATCTGCTCAAGGACGGTTCCGGCAAGATCCATGAAGGCGCGAACCTGGATGAATGGTACGAGGGGAGGGGGCATTCGCTGTTTGCGAACGAACTCAAGACCCTTCATCTGCCGATCAAGGAAACGCCCGAGGTTCCGTGGGAGACGAACCTCACCAGGTGGGTGAAAGTGAACTGGTCGAAAACCGGCGAGGACATTGGCGAAGCTTTGCAGAGTGCCATTGACCAGGCTGCCAAAGCAGGCAAGACCACGATCTATTTCCCCCGACACGCCCGCACCTACGACTATCCGAAGTTAACCAGACCAGTCCGTGTGCATGGCAGCGTGAACCGGATCATTGGCATGGAGAACCTCATCGATATTGCCGACCCGACCGGCCGCTTGCAGAGTGGCGAACAGGCCGTGTTCACTTTCGAGAATCTCACCAGCCCTGCCATCGTGGTCGAACGGTTCTTCCTGCTCAGTGGCTGGAAAGGGCCGCGCACCATGTCCATGTTCGAGAACAAGTCCGGCAAGGCGGTGATCATCCGAAATCTGGGCCACGCGGGGATGCACAAGAAACCGTCCACGAGCGGCGAATGGTTCATCGAGGACGTGCCCGTGATCGGGTTGCGCATCGGCCCCGGCGAGAAGTGCTGGGCGCGACAATTCAATCCGGAGTCGCCGATGTTCAAGGTGATCAACTCCGAGGCTTCCTTCACCTTCGGCTTCTACCACTGGAACCTGCCCTTCACCACCATCGTGGAAGAAACCGTTGGAAACGAAACCAGGACGCTGTCGCGCACGAACCTGATGAATTACCACTTACCTCTCTACCGAGCGTCTTCCAGCCACAAACTTTGAGCGGTCCCGCCGGAGTGACGTCGGCACGACAGGAAACCTTAATCAGATTGCATGTGCCATTGGGCGGCATATTCTGAACGCAGATACGACCGAATCGACGCCATGAAAAACGAATTGAATCGCCGCCGTTTTCTTACACGTAGCGCAACAGTGGCGACGGGTTTGTGCGCAATGGCCACCGGTTCCGCAGCCGAAGTTCCGTCGGCTGGAACGGCGCCCATCCCGCGACCGGTGGTGCCCAAAGCCACTCTGCCTATGGGCAAAATCGGCAAGCACAGCTTC
>JBBRBM010000310.1:0-4824 GCA_038205745.1 Verrucomicrobiota bacterium
GCCGGTCTTGTTGCCGATGAGGTGGTAAAGGAAGCAGCGGTTTTGCAGCAGAGTCGGGTCGTCGGGATGCGTGAGCACGCCGATTTTTGCGTCGGTAAAGACCACGCCGCGAAGCAGGTCGTCGCGCAGGTAACGCTCGACGGCGGCACCCAGCGGCTCTTCCACGAGACTCCGCCACGCTTCGCGATGAGCCTCGTCCGCATCGAAGCGGCGCTGCAATTCGCCTTTGGCCACGAGCGGTTCGAGCATCGTGTCCCACACCTTTTCCGCGAAAGTCCGCGAGAGACCATAGAAGCGCTGAAGTTGGTCGTATTCGGCCGCACTGCCGGTCAGTTGCGCGATGGATTTCCGGCTGACGTCCTCGGACACATTGCTGAGCAGCAGTCCGTCGTGCCGACCATCCTTGACGTAGGGCGTAAAGGAACCTGTCGCGCGCCGGCGCAGATCAAAGTTCAGGCCGAGATCGTGGATGATTTGTTCCGGAAAAAGGCTGACCAAATAGGAGTAGCGAGAGAGATGCGCGTCGTAGTCGGGGAAAACTTTTTGCGAAGTCGTGCCGCCGCCGATGTAATCATTTTTCTCCAGCAACAAAACGCTCAAACCCGCCCGCGCGAGATAGGCGGCTGCGACCAGGCCATTGTGCCCGGCCCCGAGGATGACGCCGTCGTAGTGGGATTTCACGGGTGCGCGATCTTCCTCCGAGTTTACGGTTTCTCCATCACGAAAGCCGGGCGGGAAAGCACGCCTTTGGAGAGAGCGCCGTAGTGGTCGGAGCGCCAGAAGTCCTTGAGGTCAGCGGCGGTGATGAGCTGGAGGCCGGGCGTGGCGACGGCGGGATTGCAGAGGATGTAGAGGTTCTCCGCCGCGAGGTAGCCGCAGACATTGAGCGTGTGGCCGGCGCTGCCGCCGGGGTATTGCGGGCCGATGTATTTGAAATCCACGACGACGGGACGCCCGGCCTCGAGTTCGCCTTTCAGAAACACGGTGGCTTTTTCAAAGCCCGCGTCGTCGGGAGTGAAGGTGATGAGTTTCCACTTCTGTCCGATCTTTGCCGAGGCATCCAGCAGGTGGCCCCAGTCGGTGCCGGTGCCGAGCGGCGACGGGCAGAGTTTTTTGAAATCCCATCCGCCAATCGTGCTGCCCTGAAAGCGCGCGAAGGTGGCGCAGGCCGTCGAGCCGCAGTTGTTGTAGCCCTGATGAATGTGCGGCATTTTCACGAAGGCAAACTGGTCCGGCTCGCTCTGGCGCTGCCGGTGTTCGATGAGCTTCAAAAGGTCGGCGCCCTGCTGCGCGGAGGCGCTGGCGGAAGGTTGCGCGGGATGCCCGGTGGGGCCGGTGGGCTTGAGTTTGGAGGCGCGCGTCCAGTTGGTTTTCGCCGCGTCCAGTTCGCCGGCTTGGAACTGCATTTCACCCAGCACGACGAGGCCCGAGGGATCGTTCAGTTCCGCGGCGCGCTCGGCGAGGCGGCGTGCCTGCGCGGCATCGGGCGGCACGCCTTCGCCGGAATGATACGCCATCGCCGCACACGCAGCGGCGCGACCGTGACCCGCCGCCGCCGCTTTCTTCCACCAGTCGAGAGCGCGCGGAATGTCCTGCTGCGTGCCTTGCGCGCCGAAGTAGCATTGCCCGAGATTGAAAGCCGCCGCCGCGGATTTCTCCGCCGCCGCTTTGAAATAGCCAAAGGCGATGACGGGATTGCCTTTGACGAGGCTGCCTCGCAGATACACAGAGCCGACGAAATCCATCGCGTCCGCATCGCCGCCATCCGCCGCGCGATGCGCCCAGTGCAGGGCTTCCGCATCGTCTTTGGTCACACCCGTTCCGTCGCGGAAGCGGGAAGCCAGAGTCCACTGGGCTTTCACATCGCCACTGGTTGCCTGGCTGCGGAGAGCATCAAGGTCTGCCTGGGCGTTCGCTGGCAGAGTGGTCAGGCTCAAGAGCAGTGCCGCGAGGACGGTGAAAGTGTTGGTGTGCATGAAATTTTTTCGATGAATGATGGTTAAGGTCGGCTCCTGCCGGACGAACTGAACTACTGATACTGATAGGAATTTGCTTTCTGGACGCTCCGCGGTTCAGTGTTTGCCCAGTAAGCATCGCCTGCGATTACCGAAGCGATTGAAAAAACTCAAAGGATTGGACATGGGAATGGAGACACGGGAATGAACCCCTGAAAATTTATTCCTGTGACTCCATTCCTTTGTCCCTCCTCGGGGTTTTCCATCGCCTCTGCCGCTGTGGAGTAGGGTCTGAGGCCGGTTCACTTCCCGCCACCGTTGCGGAGGCAATACACCCGGGCCGCCGTGCGGATGATGAGGCGGTCGCCGACCAGCGCGGGCGTGGCCATGCACATGTCGTCGCCGAGCAGCCTGTTCGTGTGCAGCAACTCAAACTTGTCACCCGCGCGCAGCACGAAGCAGACGCCATCCTCGTTCAGACAGAAAATCTTCCCGCCCGCCGCCCACGGCGACGACGTGAAGGCGAAGCCGTTCGGCAACCGCTCGCGGTCGTAGAGCACCTTGCCCGTCTTCGCGTCGAAGCAACTCACCAGGCCGCGGTCGTAAAGCACATACACGCGGCCATCGTAATACAGCGGCGAGGGATTGTAGGAACCACCGACCGGATTGGACCACGCGATGAATTCGTTGCTCGTCTCACCGGGCTTGAGCGAGATGTCACCACTCGCGCCGGGGCGAATGGCGTAGAGCGGCCGCAGCTTGTCGCCGACGTAGCCGGAGCTGACGAAGAGCAACCCTTCGCCCACGAACGGCGTCGGAATGGCGATGCTCGACATGCCGCGCAGCGACCAGAGCACTTTGCCGTCGAGGTCGTAGCTGCGGACGGAGCGCGTGCCGGGGATGACGAGTTCCGTGCGCTGGCCGCCCGCCCAGATGAACGGCGTGGCCCAGTTGCTCTTCTCGTCGCGGGGCACGCGCCAGAGTTCCTTGCCGGTCTTCGCGTCGAGCGCGACCAGTTCGGCGCGCTCGTCGCTGTCGGTGACGAAATAGAGCCGCCCTTCATGTAGCACCGGCGACGCCGCGTAACCCCAGCCGAAGCGCGTGCGACGCGGCTCCAGTTTCTTCGACCACACCTCCTTGCCCTCGAGCGTGAGCGCGAACACGCCCAGTCCGCCGAACATCGCATAGACCCGCTCGCCGTCGGTCACCGGCGTCTCCGCGCCGTAGCTGCTCTTGAGATGGATGGCCGTCTGCGGCGCGGCGCGATGGACGGATTTTTCCCACGCGACCTTGCCGGTGGCGAGGTCGAGGCAATAGACCTTCGACTCATGCTCGCTCGCGGGCGGCTGCGGGCGGTCGCCGCCAAAATAAAGCCCCTTCTTAGGCGGCTCGGACTCGCTGGTATTGATGACGGCCGTGACGAAGACCCGCCCGCCCCACACGATGGGCGAGGACCAACTACGTCCCGGCAGGTCGGCCTTCCACTCGATGTTCTCCGTGGCGGACCATTTGTACAGCAGCTTCGCGTTCGCGCTGACGCCCGCGGCCTCCGGCCCGCGAAACTGCGGCCAGTGGTCGGCAGCGGCATAAGTGGACACGGTCGCCCAAACGCTCAGCGCGACGAGAACCGGAAGGGAAGGTCGAAGATTCATGGTCACGAGGGATGACGTTCTGGATTTGCAAGTGTTACCAGTTGCTCCCGGAAAGGCGCCAACAATCTTTCGGCGGCTCACTGCACCTCACCCCGGCCGCCTTACTTACTGATACTGAACTGATACTGATAGGAATTTGCTTTCTGGACGCTCCGCGGTTCAGGGAGAATTGCTTTTCCATCGGGTTCATTGACGTGGATTTTACGCCGGTTTTCGCCGGAGAAAAGCCCGTTTTTGCAGCTTTTGTGGGCGCGCTGGCAGACGCGCCTGGGTTTTCGGGCCGTCCGCCGCGACCGGGCACGGTTGTCGCGGCAAACCGGCCTGGCGGCGGCTGGTCTGGTGCACACCCCACCGGTTCACCGCCGTTAGGTTCGGCGGAAAATGGCGTTCGGGCAGTCGCTCTGTCCTCAGTCCGTCAGGACGTTTTCGTAGTCGGGCATGGGGTCCACGTCGTCGCATGGCTCGCGGATCCACGGTCCGGGGTCCGCGTCCGGCGGCGCGCGGGCTGCGGCCAGCAAGGGTGTGCCGTTCCACAGGCTGAGATGCCGCAGGATTTTTTCCACCACGGTGCGCTGGTCAATCACGGCGATGACGCGCATGGGGTGCTGGCACTGGGGGCAGATGAGCGGGTCGGTGTGCCAACATTGCCCGCCGCGTGGAGCTATGACGAACTCAACGCGCCGATCATTCCCGGCGCAATCTCGGTTGCTGGCGACACTTTCACCCTCACGGGCTGTGGTCATGCGATGACCGCGTTTTGGGAACGCGTGCGGGATCAAGGAACCTTCGTCAGCCAGCCGGTGACGGGCGACGCCGCCATCTCCGCCCGCCTCACAAGTCTGGCTCCCAACGTCGGCGGCCCGTCTTATCAATGGGACAATCGACCGCCTTCCGTGGCCGGATTGATGATTCGGGAATCGCTCACCGAGAAGTGCGGACGCTATGTGCTCATCCAAGTCGAGGCGTCGGGTTCACTCGTCTGCCGGTGGCGGAACAAGTCTGGAAATCAGGACGACAACCAGAAAAAAGATTTAGGCAAGGTCACGCTGCCGATCCATTTGCGGCTCATCCAGACGGGCGGGCAAACGCAGCTCTTCACCTCGACTGATGGCCGCGCCTGGGGCGAGCCGCGGATGACTCTTCCCACGACGTTCGATGCTCCGAGCCACGTCGGCCTTTTTGTCTGCTCGGGCAATGCCTTCGCGTCCACCACCGCC
>JBBRBM010000311.1:0-4821 GCA_038205745.1 Verrucomicrobiota bacterium
GTGGATCGCCTTCAAGGTGCTCGCGGCCGGGGCCATCCCACCCCGGTCGGGTTTCCAATACGCGTTCGAGAATGGAGCGGACTTCATTGCGGTGGGCATGTTCGACTTCGAAGTGAACGAGGATTTGCAGGCATTCCAGAAGGCGTTCGTCGGTGCGCAACAGCGCGAACGTTCTTGGCGCGGCTAGGCCACGCCGTGGCAGCCCGGCCGGGCCTGAGCGAGGCCAATTCACTGCCACGGACGCCGAGTCGATTGGCGGGCTGCCGGTGCTGTTCGAGAGAGCCGCCACGCTCTCGTTTCACGCGGAACCGAACGCGGCGATGGTGGTGACGCTTGAGATGAAATGGAACGTAGTCGTGATGAATTCGATGTCTCGGAAAACAGAGTCGAGGCGGTTGATATGTTGAGGGAGTTTCAATCCTCACAAACCCCTGAATGAAATGGAGCGAGTTGCGTCCATTGCCGGATGCGTCCGCGCTTGCCAACTATGAATAGACTGAAGGACATCGTCCTGAAACGTATCGGATGTACCGCACTGGCCACGTTCTGTGTCGGGGCGTTCGCGGCACAGAGCGCCGAGGAGTTCCGGGTGCCGCTGATGAACGCGGCGCCGAAACTGGACGGACGGATCGAGCCGGGAGAATGGGCGGCCTCCGCCGGCTTTGACGGCTTCGTCACGATGAATGAAGACAAGCTGCAGCGGCGCCGGGCGCGAGGTTTCGTCGGCGCCACTGCCACGCACCTCTATGTGGCCATTCAGACGCAACTTCCGGAGGAAGGCGCGTTGTTGGCCGACGTGAAGACAGACAGCTTGAAAGCCGCGTTCGACGACGCGGCGGAAGTTTATGTCTGTCCCACGCCGGATGCCGCCGACCGCGTGGACTACCAGTTCCTGTGCAATTCGCTGGGCAAGGGTGGCTACAACATCCACCTGCCTGGTACGGCCAAAGAAGAGCCGTCGTGGCAGGGCCAATACCAGCAGGCTCACGCTCAACAGGACGGCTGGTGGAACACGGAGATCGCCATTCCGTTGGCCAACCTGGGCGCGGGCGCGCGAGGACGTCAGGCGACCGATGGCCTTTGGGCGGTGAACATCTGCCGCGACTGGAAACCGGACTGGACCTGGAGCAGCCTTACCGGCGGATACCCGCACTCTGGCCTCCGGTTCGCGTTCTCGTCCGCGCCCGCTCCAGGTGTGCGCTTTCAATGGTCGAGTGATCCCAGCTTTCCCCCGGCGGAAGCGCAATTGATCGTCTGCAATCCCACCCGCGAACCGCTTGAATTGAAGGCGGCCCTGGATCTCGTGCGCAACAACATGCCCGAACTGAGGGAGGAGAAGGTGCTGACACTCGCGCCCGGCGCCAGCCAGACGCTCAAGCTGGCGCTCGCCGAGAACGATCCTACCACCGTCTTCGATCTTTCTGTGCGCGTCACGTCCGCCGACGGCAAGACCGTGTATCACCAGCGCCAGACCAAATGGACGCGCGCAAAGGAGGCGAACCGTTGGGCGGTCGGCAAGCCGAAGGATGCGCCGCCGGTGGATTTTCGTTTTGCTTACTATCCTTCCAAAAACAAGCTGCGCCTCGCGGCGGACATCAACGGCCTGCCAAAGAATGCGCAACCGACGCGCGTCAGCGCTGTGGTGCGCAAGGCCGGCACCAGGGATGCGATCAGGACGTTCGAGTTTCCGATCGACCAGTTCGCGGGCGGACGGCAGGAGACGACCGGAGAACTGCCAGGCCTCGAAGGCGAATTTGAAATCGCCCTGAAGGCCGAAGGCGCAAACTGCCCGGCCGGCGAGACAGTCAAGAATTTCGAACGAAAGGTTTTCCCTTGGGAAAACCTGGCCGCGGGCCGCAGCACAAAGGTGTATCCTCCGTTCACGCCCATTCAGGTCAGTGGCCGGAAACTCTCGACGGTTCTGCGTGAACACACCCTCAACGATGTCGGCCTGCTCGACCAGGTGACGGGAAAGTCCGCCAATACCGGCGTGGTCAAACCGTTGCTCGCCGCCCCCATGCGCTATCTCGTGAAAGTTGCGGGAGTGAACCTGCCCGTGATGGCGGACAAATTGAAGGTGGTCTCGGCTCAACCGCACGAAGTTCGCACCGAAGGCCAACTGTCGGCAGGTCCATTCAAGGCGTCCTTGCGCGACAGTTGGGACTACGACGGCACGCTGCGCGAGGACTTGACCCTTCAGCCCACCGGCGGTCAGGCCATCGAAGAACTGACGCTGGAAATCCCCTTCCTCGGCGACGCGGCCACGATGATCCATGCCAACTCCGATCGCATTCGCGCACCGGTCGCACAGAAGATTCCCGAAGGCGACGGCGTGGTCTGGGATGCGCGGAAGCTGGCCTGCGATGACTTCATCAAGAACTTCTGTCCTTACATCTTTCTCGGCGGTCCTGTGCGTGGCCTGTGCTGGTTTGCGGAGAACGACAAAGGCTGGGGCTGGAATCCAGCGACGCCAAATGTGGAAGTCGTGCGCCAGGACGGGCAAGTAATCCTGCGGGTGCATCTCGTCAATCAGCCGACCACGCTCGCACATTCGCAGACCCTTTCTTTCGGACTCCTCGCGGCGCCGGTGAAGCCCATGTTGAACGCACCGGGCCAGAATCCCAATTGGTGGCGCTATCGCTATTTCCGCGACAAATACCAACTCCTCGGCACCGATATCAATTGGCTCGCGCTCGGCGACTGCGGCTCGGTGTATCCCGCGGGCCAGGACATGTTCCTGTGGGAGATGCTCAAGCGCGGCAATCTTGAAAAGATCAGCGCTGCGGACGTGGCGGCGACTGTCGCGCGCTGCCGGGAGCATTTCACGCCCTACGGCAAGGACGCGGTGAAGAGCTGGGAGGCGCACGTCGGCCACAACCTGCGATCGCACTTGGGCGCGAAGATGGTGTTCTACTACAACCGCGCCACCTGCCAGATCTTCCCGGAATTTGAAACCTTCAAGGACGAATGGATGCTCGACGACTTCCGTGCCATCGGCAAAGGCACCAGCCGCGGCGAAATCAAGGTCGTGCCCTCGCCCTCCTACGCGGACTACAATCTCTATTGGTATGCGAAATCGTTCGAGATCGGCAACAACCGTGGCGTGTACTGGGACAACTTCTTCATCGTCCCGTCGTTCAATACCGAAATGACCGATGCCTATCGGCGCGCGGATGGCACCATCGTGCCGGCGGCCGGCATCTGGGCGCTGCGCGATCTCGCCAAGCGGACCTTTCTCATGATGAACGAGCGCCAGATGCTGCCGGTCGTCTTTCCGCATATAACAAGCTTCAGTCCTCTGCCCATGCTCTCATTTTGCACCGTCCAGTACGAGTGGGAATGGAAGTATTCCGAGGGCGACGTCCATGACCGTTACACCCGCGAGTATATCCAACTCGCAACCACCGGCGAGCAGGCCGACGTGTGGCCGGTTCCGCTGGGTGACGCCGGCAAGCTGGCGAATGATCCCTGGACCCAGCGGACGTTCACCGCCGTGCGCCTCGTCCACGAACTCGATGGCGGCGGCGGATGGGGCAGCTCCTGGGTTAAGGCGCACAAGGACAACGCCGCTTTGGCCCAGGCCATTCTTGATCTGTTGGATATGCCCGGCCTGAAAGTTTACAAGTACTGGGACGAGCGCCCACAGCCGGTGAGATCGGTCAACCCTGACATTGTCAGCATCGTATATAGCGTCCCAGGCAAAGCGGCTGTGGCAGCGATAACCAGCTATGCCGGGCAGGAAGTGGACGCCGTGCTTTCCGTGGACGCCAAGGCCCTGGGCTTCCCGCAAGGGTGCAACGTGGCGAATGTTGAAGGCGGCGCCGAATTGTCCGTGGAAAATGGGACGCTCCGGCTGCCGTTCAAGAAACACGAATTGCGTGTGCTGCGCATTTCACCGAAAGGCGGCCAATGAGTCGGCTTTTCTGTGCCATTATTCTGCTCACGGCCGGCCTTGCCCAGGCTGCGCCTGCCGATGGATTCTTCTATCTGCCGCCGCGCATCGCTGATCGCGTCGTCTTCTACCATTCCTTTGCGAAGGGTCTGAAGACGCCGGAGATCAACCTCATCGGAGCGACTCTGACCTTGGCCGAGAACGACGCGGTTTCGGGACTGGCCGGTCATGGTTACAAAACTGGCAGCGGAACAGCCGCGAAAAACAAAGGTGCCTACTCGCTCCGCAGCCCTGCCTTGAGCGCACATAAGCCGCTCACCGTCATGTTCTGGTGGCGGCTGGACGAGCCTATGAAGGAGGAAACCGGTTTCGGCGTGCTGGCGTTGCGCGGCAAGGGCTGGCTTTCGGCGTTCGTCGCCGGCAAAGGTCCGTGGTGCGAACTCAGAGAGCCGACCTACGTGTTTCAGTGCTACAACTTCGAGGGTATGGACAACTGCAACGATGTCTGGGGCGGACGCGCCTGGTTTGAACCGAACGTCTGGCATCACACCGCCATCACCGTGAGCGGCGCCGCCGACATCCGCATCTACTGGGACGGCAACCTCCGCACCCAATACGCACCCAAGAAGCGGATCTTCAAAGAAGGCGAAATCAACTCCGTGGAACTTGGCGCCACCGGCAGCAGCCCGGCGATGACGCTGGACGAAATCGTAGTCCTGGACCGCGCGCTGAGCGCCGATGAGATTGTCGCCTACATGACGGCGGTGAAAGCGCTGGCGCAAATCCAATTCCCGGTGGGGAAGGCTTCAGAATGACCGCTCCTTCAGCCGTCTGAGGATCAACGAATGAGAATCCGATCCTTAAACAACCGATAGATTATGCGCCAATCGAGTCAATGCCGAGTCAGACGGATGATCTTCAACCAACCG
>JBBRBM010000312.1:0-4792 GCA_038205745.1 Verrucomicrobiota bacterium
AGCTACAACCTGCACAGGATCGGGCGGGAGTTGTTGTCACGAGCGGCCACCTGAAGCCGGTCGAACTAACCCCGCCCGCCCAGTCCGACAGGAGCGGTGTCGGCGTCGCCGGAGAACTTCAACGATTTGAGCGTGGCCGCGCGGAAAAAACAGTCGCGGCCGCCTCGCCAGCCCACCCAACATCCCATGCCGTTTCCAAAATCGGGAGTTTCCGGCCAGGCACTAAGTAGAAAAAAGGTGTCCCAGCCGTCCCAAGAATGTCGGCGGTGATGGCTGAGTCCCCGTTCTGAGTGGCAAACAGCCGTCCCAAGCGTCCCAGGACATCGCGTTGCAACGGTGCCTGAGTTTTGGGCCGGACCACTTTCACCCGGATGCTCTGCGGCTCACGGTTGCCGGCCAGCGCGAAGATGCGTTTGCGATGCTCGCGATCCTTCGGATGCACGCAACAGCCGAAGCGGCCATCGGGGTAGAGGCGCAGGTGTTCGCCCTTGCGGTCATGGCCGAGTTCAGCACACGCCGGACAACGGGCCTGCTGACCGCCGTCGCCCAGGTCTTTCACCAACTGAAGTTTTGTGAGGAGGAGACTCATAGTGGCAGTGCGCCAGCACCGTTGCTGTCGCGGAAGGACACGCCACGGAAACCGCGCTGATGCTTCCCGTGGCGCTCGATGCCGTGGGCCTTGCTCGCGCCGAACAGTTCCAGCATCAGCCCTTCAAGCTGCCGCTGGATTTCCGTGATCGGCATCGGCTGCCACCGGCGCTCCGGGCAAAAGGCGGCGTAAGCCTCGACGATCTCGGTGACGGTCAAATCCTCGAATGAATTGCTCACGACGCGCTCGCTCAGGAAGTGTCGCAAGCTGTCGCTTTCCGCCAAGAGTGAATCCACGATGCCGCGCTGGCGCGGCGTCATGCCGAAGTCGCCGCCGGTCTCGGGAATCTCGCGCAGGATTTTTTGCGCGCCGAGCAGCGCCCAATTCAAGATGCCACTGCCTTCCTCGCGAATGAGGAAGCCGCCGAAGTCGGGAATCTTCCGTGTCGGCGCGGGCGCTTCGTAGCGCACGATGTTCAACCGCCGCTTCCACGCGCCGATGTCGCCCTGGAGCCGGACCTTGAGCCGCGCGTTGGAAGTGACCAGCGCATTGAAGTTGCCCTGTAATTGAAAGCTGCCCGTGCCGCCCTTCTGCTCGGCATCGAACCAGTCGCCGCCGACCAGTCCCTTGAGGACCGCCGCGCCCTTCGTGCTGAGGAAATCCGGCTCGACATCCACGCCCACGAGGAGCGTCTTCTTGAGGTAGCGAAAGAGTTCAAAGCGTTCGGCCAGATGCTTCGTGCGCAACTGCGTCACGTTCGCCATGCCGACCAGACCTTGCATGACATTGGCGAACTGCGTTTTGCCGCGCCCGGCCTCGCCGTCGAGAATCAGGATGCGCTGCGCGCGGTTGTCACCCAGCAGGAACATGCCGGCGAACTTCTGCAGCAGTTCCACGTCGTCCGCGTGAACGGCGGGCCGGACCAGTTCGTCCAGGAACCGCTCGCACGGCGCATTCTCATCGAAGGCAATCGGCGAACGGTTCCGCGAATAGAACTCCGGTGAGAACGGCCGCAACTCCGCCTCGGCTCCGTTGAAAACGATCACGCCGTTCGCCAGGTGAATGAACGTGCGCCGGGTCGTGAAGACGCCTCGCTTCTCGACGATGCCGCGCAGGTGCGTGATGACATTGTTCAACGTGTTGGCCGTGCGCTTCTTTTGCAGGTCAAAGGCGTTGGCTTGTCGCGAGGCTTCCAGCATCCGCGCCGAAATCTTCGTCCGCACCAAGTCGGCGGACTCGACTTCATGCAGCCCGGTCGCGCCCTGGTAGCCGTAGAAAGTTTTTTCGTCCGGCTCAAATATCACGATGTTTTCCGTCGCGTGCATCCCGGCCCAATAGGCTTCGTTGATGCCGGCGATGGCTCCCTTGTCATTCGTGTAGAACGGTTCGCCGTAGAGCAGGCGCAACTTCGCTTCGGGATCATCCACCCAGGGCAGTTCCCAATCTTCCGGCCAGACGATTTCCTCGAAAGGCAGCGTCAGCGGCGGCGCATCGCAGATCAGTTGGTAATCGACTCCGCTCGGATGCCGCCCGTGAATGGTCGAGAGGTTGCCATCGGCCCGCCATTCAAACTGCGGTGCCTGGCAACTGCGCGGGAACTCGCCCGCGAGGCGCAGCCACAACATCCCGCCACGGCTACCGCGTGAATGCGTGGTGACGGTGAGCTTGGGATTCGTCGCAAGGAATGCCGCGAGATCATCATCGCGATCAAAGTCGATGGCACAAAGGCCACCCGACTTCTCGCCCAGATAAACGGCAATGTTCGTCGGACTGGCGGAGAACACGGCGCGATACGCCGGTGTCTGTGTCGCGGCAAACGGACGCTCCGCGTAAGTCACCAGCGGCTTCTTCGTGCCATGCTCACACGGCACGAAGAACGCATCCGCGCCGAGCAGCACTGTGAGGCGGTCGAGCGGCGAAATGTTCGCGTCATCGCGCACAGGCTTCCTTGTAGAACTGAATCGCCGCCTCACTGACATGAATGCCTTTGAACCAGTCCTTGAAGTGCAGACCCGCGAGCGAGCGCACGCGCGACACCGCCACGTAAGCCTGACCAGGTTCGCGTGCCGCCCGAATGTCGAGATACGCCGCGTCGAGCGTCAGTCCTTGCGATTTGTGGATTGTCATGGCGTAGGCGAGGCGTAGAGGGAACTGCGCGAAGGTGGCGGATTCCGGATCGCTCTGGCTGTAACGCCAGGTGAACCGCTCGACGGGAATGATGTCGCGCTTTGGCAGCCGGACCTGGATCAACTCATCGCCGACCTCCATGACTTCGCCCATCTGCCCGTTGACGAACACCGGCTCCAATCGCCCGCGCTCGTTCTTGTTCACGGTGAACATCACGAGCGCGCCGGGCTTCAAGCGCAGCATCGCGGGTGTCAGCAGATTC
This sequence comes from Verrucomicrobiota bacterium, assembly GCA_038205745.1. Taxonomy (GTDB): domain Bacteria; phylum Verrucomicrobiota; class Verrucomicrobiia; order Limisphaerales; family SIBH01; genus JANNGC01. Next base: position 2,979 of record JBBRBM010000312.1, read on the forward strand.
TTGGCGAGGAACTCGCGTTGCGTGTCCGGCCCCGTCTGCACCGCTTCGCACACGACTGGTTCACCGGGCAGTTCTGAAAGCTGAAACTCATTCCACTTGTCCACCTGGACGTTGTGCGTGAACAGCCGCGTGAGGTTGGCCGGCGGGAAATTCTTCACCCGCGATTGCAGCAGCCGCGCGTCATCGCCCTGGACGCGGCCCATGCGGAAGCGCGACAAGGCGCGGACGAAATCCGGTTCGTCCTGACGGCGCACCGTTTCCAACAGCACCGTCTTGAATTCGGCGTTGGCCCACGCGCTCGACTGAAACGCCCAGTTGTAAGGCTCCGACTCGCCGCGTCGCACGGGCGGAAGCTGGAGAAAATCGCCCGTGGCGATGACCTGACAGCCACCGAATGACCGATCATCGCAACGCAATCGTCGGAAAAGGAATTCGACGAAATCAAACTGCCGTCCCGTCAGCATGGAGATTTCATCAATCACCAACGCCTCGCAGCGGCGCACGCGATTGAACCCGGCCATGATCGAAGGCCGCGTGTCGCGGCGCAGAATCTCAAAGTATTCTTCATTCGACTGCCCCGGCTGCGGCCCCAGCAGCATCCCGCAGAAACGGTGAATGGTCATGCCGCCGACATTCAACGCGGCCACGCCGGTCGGCGCGGTCACATCGACTTTGCGGAACGACTCGCCGATGAACTGGCGCAACAAGGTGCTCTTGCCTGTGCCGGCCATGTTGGTCAGGAAGACATTCCGCCCGTCGCCGGCGTGCGCGAGGAAACGATTTTCTTCTGAAACGGGTGTGTTCATGCGTTCGAGTTCATGGGCCGACCACCGGCCCGGCGCAGGCGCAGGCAGAAATCGTTTCGCGGCCAACACGAATTCCTCTCTGCGCCTCTGCGCCTCTGCGTTAAAACTCAGGCCGCCAACGGCGCGGCGGTGTTCTGCTCACGCGGATCGTAATCCTTCACGTATTTCCACAACGCGAACGCCGCCGTGAAGGATTTGAAGAAGTCGGCCCCGGCCCAGGCTGCGCGCTGTCGATGACCACGGAGACCAGCGCGCTCACATCCTTCGCGCTGTTGGTGAGAATGGCCTGCTGATAAGCGGCCAGTTGCAGCGGCCACGTTTCGTAGAACGTCGGCTTCGGTTCGCCCTTCGCCGAGCGTTTGATTTTCTGCGTTTTGAAATCGACGACGGCCCAACCAATATCGCGGAGCTTGGCGACCATATCGACGCGGCCCGCGTAACCGTGCTCGTGATGCACGAACACGGTTTCGAGACACGCGACTCGTTCGACGTTGGCATCGAACCAGTCGCACCAGGAACGCAAGTGTTGCAACAGCTTCGGATCGGTCGGCAGTTCCTTGTTGATGGCATAGACCTCGCAGGCGTTGTGAATCGCGGTGCCGAAGTCCGCCGCCTTCTCGACTTGCTCGCCCATGTCGGCGACCACGCGATGCGCGAACGCATCGAGCGATTCGTTTTCAACGCGCGGCAGCGTGAGCGCGGCCATGATGCCCTGCTCAATTTTCCACGCATCCAAGCCCGGCTTGGCCAGGACGCCGAGCACGTTGGTCACGCTCGGGAGTCCGAGCACCTTCCGCGCATCGGCCAGCGTTACGGCCCGGTTGCCCGTGCCGTCCTTCTTCGCGATTTCGTGAAACGGAGTGCCATCGCGCAGATACCAATGCGACGGCTGATTACGTTCAATGAGTGTCATAGTTCCTTTCGTTTATTTCCTCTCCGCGCTGGGGAAGAGGGTTAGGGTAAGGTGTCAGTTTTGATTCGGCCGAGAAGGCGTAGGTTTTTCAGCAG
>JBBRBM010000313.1:0-4771 GCA_038205745.1 Verrucomicrobiota bacterium
CGGTGAGGCTCCGTTCGAGTTCGGCGTTGCGCAGTTCGCGCTCGCGCAGTTGCGCGTAGTAACCGAACGCGTGAGTCACGGCCACGATCACCCAATACACGATCAAGTCGAAGTGCCAGCTCTTCACGAGCAGTGACACGACGGCGTCGGTGAACACCGTGCTCGCGCCGCCCTGCCACATTCCAATGCCGGAACGGAGTGCGACGTAAGCGAGCGTGAACGCGATGCTCGCGGCGAAATGAACGGCGAGCGCGCTCACCCACTTCGGGCGCTCGATCGCGAAACGTTTGGCGAGCATCACCGCCGGAATCGAGAGCAGCGCGAACACGTACCAATCTGAGAGTGAATGGCCGAGCGCACGCGACCACGGAACGGGGTTGCCAATCTGTTCGCTCGCAAAATGAAACTGCACGCCGAACGCAATGCCCAGCATCGTCCAAAACGCGAATGCGCCGAGGAGTTTGAACCCGAACTGTGACGAACGGAATGGCACGCGCATGATTGGAACGTGAAACGAAAACTTTTCACAGACCAAACCGCGCTCCCGTCAGCGCAGAAGATCGAAACCCAGCGTGTCCACGCTCGATCGGGCCGGCTCCGCGTACGAACTGCTCGCCTTGGCCGACGACGCCCACTGGCGCGAACCGTCGCGACCGATGAGTTCCACGGCATCGATTTCGTTCCACCCGGGGACGCGCGTGCGATCGAGATAGACCTTGATCGAGTTCGCGTTCACGCCTTGCGGCACGCTGAACGTCATATCGACGGGTGCTTCAGCCTTCGGCTCCGTTCCTTCCCACACCACAACTTCGCGACCATCCGGCATCATCGCGGCGATTTTGGAAATGGCACCGGGATTGTGTGTCTCGCGAACGTGGACTTCGGAAACATCGACTGAACGATCGTAATTCAAATGCAACCACTCCTCGCCTTGGCCGGAGCTGGCGAGCGGCGCCCACGCGGTCGGAATATCGCCGGCCGCTTGAGTGTCGGGCGGGCCGAGAACCTGTTCCGGTCCCCAACTGCGATGCTGAAGCTGGCCGTCGGGGGTGTGACTTGAAGACTCTTGAAGCGTGGAATTGAAGGCCGTGCGGTCGGGGCTTTCTGGAAGATTGGCGATACTGCCGCCCGGCATTATTCGCCGGGCAGGTACATTTGCAGTCTGAGCGGGAACAGTTCGTTGAGCAGCCGACTGCAAAGTGCTTAACACAGCCGTTGCATTGGTCAGCCGGTTTTCCACCGCGTCCATGAATTGCTCGGCATGGACGAGTCTCGCTTCGACTGCGCGCACGGCTTCAGGCGAGAGGCGCGGATTGCTCGCGAGTTCCTGCGTGAGTTGAGTATTGCTGCTCTGAAGGGTTTGGATTTGTTGCTCCAGTCGCTTTTGATGCACGAACAGCAAAGCATTCAGCAGGAGCAACACAATCAACCCGATGATTGAAAAAGTTTTCATGGTCCCGTTCACCTCAGCGTTGGACAGAATCTCTGCCGAATTGCTCCCGAACGCGAGGCGTGAAATCGACGCTAGACTGCGTTGCAACCGTCCCTAACTTGCCCTCATGCGCCTTGGTTACCTCATCTTGTTCGTCCTGTCGCTCATCGCGTGCATCCTTTGTTACTCAGTTGGATACCGGGCAGGCACGCGGCTGTCACCCGACGAGCGGGAATTGCGAGGTAGATTGACACTTGCAGTTTATACTTACCGCTCAGTCGAGCAAACGAACTGGGCGAAGGTGAAGAGCAACCTGGGCGCAGATGTTCTGGGAATGACGCTAACATACGAAGAGCGATTCGGCATGAATCTCGGAACAAACAGTTTCGCCCGAATATTGAGAGAAGCGCAGCAGATCAGTGAACGGGTGCGAACAAATCTTGTTTGGATCGGAACTTCTCGCGACCTGATAAACATGGCAGAGGGAACAAACGCCGTGCGGTAATTTCATTGAGACTTGTCGCGCCCGTCCCGCCCGAGTGCGAGTAACTCGTTTATTTCTGACATTTCCACGCACCCGTTGACTTGCCTTCAAGTTTCCGCCAAGTTCCGCCGCACTTACACCATCGAACGTTCTAGTGACGATCGACTCGTGAGCTCATGGGAAAAGCGCTCATCATCGCCGAAAAACCCTCCGTCGCCGCCGATATTGCGAAGGCGCTGGGTGGGTTTAAGCAGGATAAGAGCAAGGAGTTTTACGAAAGCGAAAACTCCTTGGTCTCGTCCGCCGTCGGGCATTTGCTCGAGCTCACCGTGCCCGAAGAATTCGATGTGAAGCGCGGCAAATGGACCTTCGCCGCGCTGCCGCATTTGCCGCCGCGTTTTGGATTGCAGCCGATCGAACGCAGCCAATCGCGGCTGAAGGTGTTGCAAAAACTTCTCAAGCGTAAGGATGTCAACGCGATCGTGAATGCGTGCGACGCCGGGCGCGAAGGCGAACTGATCTTCCGCAACATCATCGAGTACACGGGCGCAAAGCAGCCGATCAAACGTCTGTGGCTGCAATCGATGACAGCGGGCGCGATTCGTGACGGGTTCCAAAAACTTCGCAGCGACGAGGAGATGCAGCCGCTGGCGCACGCCTCGCGTTCACGCTCGGAAGCGGATTGGCTCGTGGGCATTAACGGCACGCGGGCGATGACGGCTTTCAATTCGAAGGCGGGAGGATTTTACAAGACGACCGTCGGGCGCGTGCAGACGCCGACGCTGGCGATCGTGGTCGAGCGCGAGGCGAAGGTTCGCAAGTTCGTGTCGCGCGATTATTGGGAAGTGCTCGGGACGTTCGCGGCGCAGGCGGGATCGTATCCTGGGCGATGGTTCGACGAGAATTTTAAGAGGCCGGACAAGGACGGCGACATTGAGCAAAAACCCGAGCGGCTGTGGGATCGGGCGCGCGCGGAGGCCATTCGCGACAAGTGCCTGGGCAAGCCCGGCATCGCTACGGAAGAGAGCAAGCCGGCCACGCAAATGTCACCGCTGCTCTACGACCTCACCACGTTGCAGCGCGAAGCGAACGGGCGATTTGGTTTCAGCGCGAAGAACACGTTGGCGATTGCCCAGGCACTTTACGAACGGCACAAGGTGCTGACGTATCCCCGAACTGACGCACGGGCGTTGCCCGAGGATTACATCGGCACGGTGAAGAAGACGCTCGACGCGTTTCGCGATGTGCCAGGCTACAGCTCGTTCGCGGCGAAGATTTTGACGAACGATTGGGTGAAGCCCAACAAACGCATCTTCAACAACGCCAAGATCAGCGATCACTTTGCGATCATCCCGACCGGCGTGTTGCCGAAGGCGTTGAGCGAGCCGGAGCAGAAACTCTTCGACATGGTCACGAAGCGGTTCCTCGCGATTTTTTATCCTGCGGCGGAATCCCTCGAAACAGTGCGCATCACACGCGTCGAGAACGAGCCGTTCAAGAGCGTCGGAAAAGTTTTGGTGAAGCCGGGCTGGCTGGAAGTTTACGGCAAGGAAGTGCTGGGGGACGACGAGCAGCCGAGCCTCGCGCCTGTGCAGCCAAACGAGCACGTCAAGACGACGAACGTCGAGGTGAAGGACACGAAGACTAAGCCGCCGCCGCGCTTTACCGAAGCAACGCTGCTCGGCGCAATGGAAAGTGCGGGCAAGCTGATCGATGACGATGAATTGCGCGAAGCGATGAGCGAGCGTGGTCTTGGCACACCGGCCACGCGCGCCGCGATCATCGAAGGTTTGATCGCTGAAGCCTATATTCATCGCAACGGACGCGAGTTGGTCGCGACTGCGAAGGCATTCACATTGATGCAATTGCTCGACGGCCTGGGCGTGAACGAGCTCACCAAGCCCGAGATGACCGGCGACTGGGAATTTCAGCTTCGCAAGATGCAGCGCGGGCAATTGCCGCGCGAGCAGTTCATGGGCGAGATCCGGCGCTTCACCGAGGAGATCGTTGCGAAGGCGAAGCAGTACGATAAGGACACCATTCCCGGAGACTTCGGCGCGCTGAGCACGCCGTGCCCCAAGTGCGGCAGCGTGATTCACGAAAAATTCCGCGAGTGGAAATGCGCCTCGTGCGACTTCTACGTGCGCAAGGTTCTCGGCGGACGGATGTTTGAGCCGGAGGAAGTTGAAAAGCTGATCACCGAGAAACAGATCGGGCCGCTGCAAGGCTTTCGCAGCAAGCAGGGCTTTCCCTTTGCCGCCGTGGTCAAGCTCACGCCGGAGAATGAGGTGAAGTTCGATTTCGGCAACGAGGACGTGGATGCAAACGGCGCTGCGGTCGTCGTGGATTTCACCGGCAAGGAACCGATCGGCAAATGCCCGAAGTGTGGAGCGAACATTTACGAGAATGGGATGAACTACGTCTGCGAGAAGGCGGTCGGCGCTGCTCGCACGTGTGATTTCAAGACGGGCGCGGTAATTCTCCAACAGCCGATTGATAAGGCGCAGGTCGTAAAACTTCTCACCGGGGGCAAGACGGATTTGTTGAAAGGTTTCGTCTCGAAGAAGACGAACCGGAAGTTCGAGGCGTTCCTTGTCTATAAGGACGGCAAGGTCAGCTTTGAGTTCGCGCCACGTGAACGGAAATTTCCGGCGAAGGACAAAGCTCCTGAGGAGAAGATCGACTTTACCGGAAAGGAACCGCTCGCGAAGTGTCCGAAGTGCGGCGGAAAAATCTTTGAAGGCCCGACGAGCTACGTGTGTGACAATGGCCAGCGCGAGACGAAGCGTTGCACGTTCAAGCTGGACAAGGTGAAGAACGGGCAGCCGATCGACGTGGCGCAATTGCAGAAGCTC
>JBBRBM010000314.1:0-4768 GCA_038205745.1 Verrucomicrobiota bacterium
CAACAAGCAGGAGACGATCTACTGCTACAGCGAATCCGAGCGCGACGCCGCGTCGGCGAAGCTTGGCGGCAAGCCGGAGATCACGCGCTTCAAAGGGCTGGGCGAAATTTCCCCGGCGGAGTTCAAGCAATTCATCGGCAAGGACATGCGCGTGAGCCAGGTGGAATACGCGCCCAAGGTGGACAGCCAGCAAATCCTCTCCTTCTACATGGGCAAGAACACGCCGGAGCGCAAAGATTACATCATGGAGAATCTCGTCGTGCCGGTGGAGGAGTGAACGCGTGGCGGTTATTTGCGCTTTTTCTTCTGAAGGGCTTCGGCTTCCACGATGAGTTCCGAAAGTTGGACGCCAAGCGCTTTGGCGATGCCTTCTGCGGTATCCAGATTCGGGCTTCGTGCGCCACGTTCGAGCAGCCCAACGTACGTTTGGTGAAGCCCGGCCTCCGCAGCGAGGCTGGCGCGGCTCAGGCCCTTGGCCTTCCGACGCTTCTGCACGACGACAGCAAAACTGTCTGAAAGCTCCGAAAGGATACGCGGCATCTCTGAGAAAATCCGCAATCCTCGGCAGCAAACCGGATAAGACATTTGTCTTTTGCCTTGCGCCCCGAGGGATGTTGCGTAGCATCACGCCGCTCGAATGCCCTGAATTCAAAACGCAGAGCTCACGTATGAAAACTCACCCAAAACTGATTGTCCTGCTGGCAGGTCTGGTGATGTGCTGCTCCGTTGCCATTGCTGGTGACCTCTACTACTCGGCCAGCCATCCGTATTACCCGCCGCTGCCCTCCAATCCGCATCCCGAACTGTCAGTGATCGTACTCGGTAATGGAAAATACATGTACGACGATACGCAATTGGAACAGCAGAGCGCTGCGACGGCAGCGCCCACGTTGGCGACTGGAGAAGGCGGCGCAGAGAGTTTTGGTGGAGGTTCGATGTTCAGTCTGATGGACTACAGCACGAATCTTTACATCGCCTCGATCAAGCCGCTTGGTGCAAATGTCCAACTCATAATCTCGAACGCAGCACCGAACACCGCGTATGACGTTTATTTCACGCCGAATTTCAAAACGAACTTCTTCTGGCGTCTGCTTCTTCGTGGTGCAACCAACCCGACGGTGTTTCTCACGGCGCGTCCGCCCGGCGATGAATGCTACTTCCTCGTCGGGACAGCAAATGACACGGATGAAGATGGACTCACCGACGCGTTTGAAGTGCTGGTGACGAAAACCAGCCCGACAAATGCATTCACCGTCACGACCAACATCTTGGATGGAGACTTGGACCTCGACAATGATGGCGTCCGCAATTACGAGGAGTTCTTTTTGCGCACGAGTCCCTACACTGCGGATTCGCAGAAAACGGGAATCAGTGATGGAAAGCGCGGGGGAACCGATTTTGCAGCGGATGGCGTAGATAACAATCACGACGGAATCGTGGACAATACGATTGAGACGAACATCATCCGAGGGCCGAATTACTTTTCATCGGAACTGCTCGTGCCAGGAAAGCTGCGAGGCGACAACCAAGTAGGCATCACCAATTTCCAACTGCTCTTGCCCTTCGTTGTTTACCTGGCACAGCCTGACGGAACTTCTTACGGGAACGGAACCACAGTCGTTTTTTCCGCCACGAGTCCGACCGGCGCAAACATTTCCAGTCGGCTTTCGGTGACGACAACGACAACTGGTGCAAATGGACGCCCCGGCCAAGCGCAAACGTATCTCACGCTCTCCAGCGAGACCGGAACGTACCACGTCTTCGCACAAGTCGGTTCGAACACTTACGACTTCGTTGCCGAAACGGTCACGCCACTCACGCTGGATCATGCGAGCGAACGTTATGAGGCACCACGGGATACCACTGTGGTTTTGGCTATCGACCATCTGCGCTTCACTGCCTCCGGTGGAAATACGAATCGCGCCCACGTCGTGGGCGTGAAACTTACGAGCGCGAGTAGTCCGACTGGAATCATTTCTGCGCTCTACGAGAGTTACGCCGGTTCCGGCGTGTATGTCGGGTCTGTGAAAACTGACTCGTTGCTTGCCTCCGGCGAGGGCGGATTCAACGCGGCTGAAGCAACCGGCATCGGCCAGTGGGCTGCGCCGGACGGCGTTGTGGAAGAAGCCTCCGCTGACTACTTCGTCGTCCAAGGCAGCAACGCGGGCGATTCAGATCAATTCGACTACGATCTTGGAGCGTTCGGGGCGACGCTGAGGGGCAATGCACGCTCGCCATACGGCAGCCCGTGGCAGATGGATAAAACTTTTTTGCAGGCAGCCGGTTTTGAACAACTCACGGGAAACGCACTACAGATTTTGAAGTTTGACGTGATCGAGAATCAAGCGGATTTCCTCTACATTTCCACGCATGGGCTTCACGACGTAAACAAAATTTACACGGCCAGCGGGCAGATCGGCCCGGAGTCGTTCACCAATCGCTGGAACAAGGATTTAGACATGGTGTTCATCGCCGGTTGCAGCGTGCTGGATGTAACCGGAAACAAGTGGCCGTCGGGCAACACGTTCCGGCCCGGTAAAAAATGGATCACGCTCGGGCCATGCTACTTGATGGGTTATGAAGGTTCAGCACCCGGGGACTCATCCGGCATTCCGCGCGACATCGTCGATGATTTCGCGTTCGATTGGGAACTGTTTGAAGATTATGGCTATCCGTCGATTTCGTGGATGTATGCCAACTCACTGCATCGAGCGTGGAACGCTTGCGCGTTGGACGCGTGCTCGACTCCACGGCAAGCACACCATTTTGTCGGGAGCTTTGGCAGCTATACTTTGCAAACACTGAATGAAGGAAGCGGCTGGTGATTTTATGAAAATGCGACTCGTCTCTCTCTCAATGGCTCTCGCGCTCGCGGGAACACTCGCAGCGCAGAACGCGGCGTTGCAAACGTCCAAAGAAGAACTCACAGGCATTCTTCAGCGGCTGAACCGGCAACCCGCCGAGGAATCTCACATGAACAATCCCGGCTGGGTGGATGCGAATATCCAGCGAGAGCTACGCATATTCGCAAAGCTCAACGCCGGAACTGAAGAAGCACTCACGGCGGAAGTGTGGCTCGCGGTCGGCGAACTCGAATCGGCACAGAGCGAACGTGTTGCCAGCCGAAAAGAAAAAGCGAAAGCGCAAAGCGCTACGCTCAGTGCGCTGGCGAAACGGGGAACTAATACATGGCATGGAAAGGTCGCGCGTCTCGCGCGAACCGGTGCGCTGCTCACCGCGAGCGACTACGATGGCCTTCAGTCTCAGGTCGCCGAGATTCTCTCATCCGTGGACACTTACCGCAGCGAAAAGGACGAACAGTTTCAGAGCTACCTCAAGGCAATGCGGGTGGAATCGAAAGACCTCGAACCGAATCTTCGCCGGATGCTCGTCATCGCTGCGTGCCACGCCAACAAACTCGACGAAGCGCTGAAACACGCGCTCGAACTGAAAGCAAAGTTTCCCGAGTGGGCGACGTGGCAGCAGGTTGATGACATCATCGACCAACTGTCCAAAGGACAATCCCCATACCGCCAGAGGAAGTGACTCGACGCTGGCGAACGGCACTTATTTCGATTGCCACGCTGGTTCTGCTGCTCGCCGGGGCAAGGATAGCGCTTGGCCCCGCTTACGTGATGCACGATTACTGCCAGTGCGGCCGGCATCGGAAGTGGATTGAGTTCAACGAAAGTAGTGCCTTACGCAGAGTCAAATTTTTCCGCCACGCCATTTCTTTAGGAGATTCAGCGCACACCCATCTTTATTCAGATTCAACTTGGACAGCCCGTTATTGAACGCGCCGTGCACCCTGAGTTGAATTGCAAAAGGGTTTTCACCCAAAGTTTCCTTCACCCACAGCAATTCGCGCTACGGCGAGACGTTCTACTCATTCGTCAACGGCCAGTACACCAGCGACGGCGGCACGCACCTGAGCGCGTTTCGGGAGGGCCTGCTCAAGGCGGTGAACGAATACGCCAAGGGCAAGTTCGAGGGTGACGACGTGCGCGAGTGCATGGTCGGCGCGGTGGCGATTCGCCTCAAGGACCCGATGTTCGAGTCGCAGACGAAGAACAAGCTGGGCAACACGGAGATTCGCACCGAACTCGTGAACACCGTGCGCGAGGAGTTGCTGCACTTCTTCAATCGCAACAAGGACATCGCGACCAAGATCGTCGAGAAGGTCACCGACACACAGCAGTTGCGGAAGGAACTTCAGGAGGTGAAGAAGCTCGCGCGCGAACGCGCCAAGGCCATCACCATCCGCATTCCGCAGTTGAAGGACTGCAAAGTCCACTTCGACAAGGCCAAGGGCAAAGGCAAAGGTTCGCAGGTGTTCATTTGCGAAGGCCAGTCCGCGAGTGGCTCCATCACGAGTTGCCGCGACGTGAACAACCAGGCCGTGTTCACGCTCAAGGGCAAGCCGCTCAACGTGTGGGACCTCAAGCGCGACATCGTTTATAAGAACGACGAGATGTACAATCTCATGCGCAGCCTCGACATCGAGGACAACATCGAAAGCTTGCGCTACGACAAGGTCATCCTCGCCACCGACGCCGATATGGACGGCCTGCACATCCGCAATTTGCTCATCACCTACTTCTTCAAGTTCTTCGAGCAAGTGGTGCATGACGGCCATCTCTACGTGCTCGAGACGCCGCTCTTCCGCGTGCGCAACAAGCAGGAGACGATCTACTGCTACAGCGAATCCGAGCGCGACGCCGCGTCGGCGAAGCTTGGCGGCAAGCCGGAGATCACGCGCTTCAAAGGG
>JBBRBM010000315.1:0-4439 GCA_038205745.1 Verrucomicrobiota bacterium
AGACGAAGGTCTTCGGCTCAGGCGAGGTAGGGCGTGTCGCTCCGCGCGCGCCGCCGGGTGATTTGTCGCCGTCCTCGGCGCGCACGGAGTGACGCGCCCCACCATCGATGGTCAGAATCAGCTTCAGCCCCGTGTTCAGGTAAGTGTAATGGCGCTGGCGCTTCTCGATGAACTCGCTCTTGAACTCCGAGTCCTTGAAAATCTCCGGGTCCGGCTCGAACTCGACGTAGGTGCCGTTCGGCTCGGCGGTCTTGCCCTTGTCCTCCTTCTTCAGCTTGCCCTGCTTGAAGCGTGCCTCCACGAACTGCCCGTCGCGATGCGAGCGCACGATGAACTCCTTCGAGAGTGCGTTCACCGCCTTGGTGCCCACGCCGTTCAAGCCGACGCTGAACTGGAACACATCGTCGTTGTATTTCGCGCCCGTGTTAATCTGCGACACGCACTCGATGACCTTGCCCAGCGGGATGCCGCGCCCGTAGTCGCGCACGCTCACGCGCGCGCCCTCGACCTTGATCTGCACCTCCTTGCCGTGGCCCATGATGAACTCGTCGATGGTGTTATCGACCACCTCCTTGAGCAGGATGTAGCAGCCATCGTCCTGGTTTGAACCGTCGCCGATGCGTCCGATGTACATGCCCGTGCGCAGGCGGATGTGGTCGAGCGAGGAGAGCGTCTTGATCTTGCTCTCGTCGTAAACGTGCTTCTTGTCGTCGGCCATAGTCAATCAGTCGCTTGAAATTCTTGGGCGCGGAATATCGTGAGAGAAAACGGGAATGCAAAGGGGAAATCGATCGCCACGAAATGAGACCCGAGTGAAACCCACGCAAGTCACTGATCAAGCTTGCGCTTAAAAATGATTTTGCGCTGGCCGATTTCTTCGCGCGTCACTTCGGTTTGCGCACGACCGTCTTCTTGCCGGATTTGTCGTCGTTCAAATCTTCGTCAGCCACGTGGAATTTGTGGAGCACGCGGTGGGCGATGGGCGAGAGGAGCAACCCCATGAGCGAGATGAACACCACGCCGCTGAAGAGCGCGTAACACGACGCGAAGATTTTAGCGGCGTCCGAGCGCAGCACATCCACCGGACCCATGCCGGTGAGGATCATGGACGCATTCAACAGCGCATCGATCCACGGGAGGTGGGCGATGAAATGGTAACCGCAAGTGCCGATACCCAGCGCCACGAAGATGATGATGAATGCGACCCCGACGCAACCGAGCAGGCGGCGAATGAAAATACGCGTCGGCAGGATCGGTTCATGACGACTTTCAAACATGATGAAGCTTTAACGGCCCAGGCTTAGCGACCCAGCGCACAGGATGCTGGAATGGACAGCCCTCATAAGGGCGCTGTAGCGCATGGTTAACCTCCTTTGACATTCCAAGGTGGAGGTGATTCAAAATCCATCTTCATCCGTTCGCTATCCAGCCACCAGTTATTGTCGCGAATCCGTGGGCGTTTTTTCGCAGGAAGAACATCTTTACCAATCGTGAGATTTTTTCCGCGGCTCTTCACGATCTGATCAACGTAATCCCAAGTGTACGACAGTGACTCCTCAATTGCTTTCTTCGGGACGCTTTCCGCGAGGCGAGACAGGTTACGTCCGGCACGAATCTGAGTTGACTCGCTTCCTAAACCCTCCATGTGCACGGCGAGAAACAACAAGTAGGCAATTTTCGCATTCGTGGCGACGCCCAATCCATCGCGATACATGACGCCAATGTTGTTAAGCGCGTCGCCGTTGCGTTTCGAGTAAGCTTTCAGGTGCCAGTCCATTGCTTTGTCGTAGTCCTGCTTTACTCCTTCGCCGGTGTGATACATCAGACCAAGGCTCATCATCGCTTTCTCATCTCCCTTGTCTGCAAGCATTTGATACTCCTTTCGCGCGGTTTCGTAGTCACCACGCTTCTGAGCGTCGACCGCCTCCTCCACGCCACTTCGAGCCACGCTGATGAAACAAGCTGCGACAAATAAAAATGTGGCAAATACTTTCATGTTCGAGGAGGCAAACATTTAAAGGAGCTGATAAAAGTCGGTGCCGTTGAATATTGGGCCGGGCTGACGCCGGATGGTGGCTGCTGGTTCACGCACGGAGTAAACGCCTCCCTTTACACTGAGGCAAACGCATTTCTCGGGATCACTTCCCTCTTTGAAAATAGCCCGGCGCTTCAGCGCTTGTCATTACCCACAACTTCTCCGCGCTGGCGGAATGAATCCCGTTGAGATTGGCCGCCATGCGACGGACGGTGGTGGGCAAGGACAAGCCCTGAAGCGCTTGTCCTTGCCCACATCTTTTTAGAGTTGGTTTAAGGTTTCAACTCGTCGAGTGAAATGGAAATCGTGTCAGCCATAAGTCAGGCGGGTTGGGTCAAAACTATACCAGTTGCCAAAAGCAATTCCCGGAGCGCAGAGCATTGCCCTGCGCTCCGGCACTCCGCAAATTACTTTCAGCAACCAGACTACCCGGCAGGTCGTCACAGGCCGATGTGTTTGGCAGTTTCTATGGGTTCGGCAAGCTGCCTTTTCAGGCGCGCATCGTCGTCACCCTCAATTCATCAATGCAGGAACCAGAAAAACACGATGGCCACGGCGGTGGGCATGAGCGCGCCAAGGAACAGGCCGAGCGGGCTGATGCCTTCGTCGGCGAAGACTTTCGAGTCTTGAAGAATTCCCACGCCGGCCGGATTCGGTGCGTTGGCAATGACCGTCAATCCGCCGCCCGCCACGGCCCCGGCGACGAGCGCATATTTCAGTTCGTCTGAAATCCCTTCGACGAGCGAGCCGAGGTAAGTCAGCGCCGCGTTGTCGGTGAGGGCCGTGAGTCCGGTCGCGCCAAAAAAGAGCGCGCTGCCGTTCAAGCTCTGGATGAGCGGCTTGAGCCAGTACGACTGCAACGATCCGAGAGTCACCAGGCCGGCGAGAAAAAATCCCACCAGCAATCCCTCCCGCAGCTTGAGCGAATCCTGGTATTCCTTCGTGGCCACGACCAGGCCGAGGAACAACACGAACACACCGAAGAACACGTCCGGGTGATGCGCAAATCCCACGACGAGTCCGAGGAACACAAGGTGAGTCGCCGTCAGCCACGCCGGAATGCGTGCAGCGGGGACGGGCTCGACTGCGAGTTCCGAGAGTTCGCGTCGAAAGATAAAAGCCGAGACCGCCGTGGACACAACGCAGCTCGCCACGGCTTTCCAACCGAAATGGGTGAGCATGAACATCGTGTCCCAATTCCATTTGGCGGCGACCATCAGCACTGGGGGCGCGGCGAAATGCGTGAGCGTCCCGCCAATCGAGACGTTCACAAAAAGCAATCCGAGCGTGGCATAGGCAAATCTTCCGCTGACCTTGCGATCGAAATAGCGCCGCTTCAGCACCAGCGCCAGCAACGTCATCGCCGCCGGCTCGGTGATGAACGAGCCAAGCAACGGGCCAAAGGAGAGCGCGGCGGCGTAGAACGCCAGGCTTCCCTTCAACGGCAAAAGCTTCGCGACAAGTTCGATGAGCGATTCCGCCAGCCTCACCACGGGGCGCGTGGCCGCCACGACCATGATGACCAGCACGAACTTCGCTTCCGTAAAGTTCAGTCCTTCGATGTAGCTCACCGCGTTGTGCATCGAGCCTGTCAGCGCCGCGATGCCGAGGAACAGCGCCGCCGCCCACAACCCGAACACCACTTCCGTCTCGGCGAGAAAGTGCAGGACGTTCTCCTTGATGGAACCCGGTGGCGACAAATGCGCCCAGTGCGCGAAGCGCTTGACGGAAAAAGTGTGGAACACGGCGAGCGCGAAAAACACCGTCGCCAGAATTTCAGTTGAAGAAGGATTCATCGTTAATCAATGGGCAGCGTGAATCAAAGAACGCTCGTCTGCCAGCTTTCAACCAAGGGCGCGTGAAGCGCACGGCGATAGGAATAGACAGCAATACAATTGAGACACACGTTAAAGCGTGGACTGCGGAGGCATGACTTCTTTGGTTGCATCATTCGCGAGTCCGCGTGTTTCTTGCGGACGTGAAGCTAAAGCGGTGTCGTGCCACCGCAGTCCAAAGGACACTCCGTCCCGTTTTGCTTTCCTCTTGCCGCGCGCGTGAATCGTTCCATTCCGGCTAGAATGGAAATCCAATGGACACTTGCAGCGTTCCGGCCGGATCGTGGGAACGGCGGTGCAGGTTGTAACCGTACTCAAGACGCACGGGACCAATGACGGTGTTCCAGCGCAGTCCGCCGCCGGCTGAATAGAGCAGTTCGTTGAAGGGATACTGGCCGATGTCCCGCGCCACGCCCATCACATCGAAGAAGCCAACGATGGACCATGTGGGCGTGAGGGCCTGTTCAAACTCGATGTTCGCGCCGAGAGAGGATTCGGCGCCAATCACCTTTCCGGCGGCATTGCGGGGCGAGGCCTCGCCTTGTTGATAGCCACGAATGGAATTCTCG
>JBBRBM010000316.1:0-4420 GCA_038205745.1 Verrucomicrobiota bacterium
ACCAGACGCCACGCTTCGGCAGGAGGATCCCGCGCGCGACCCGTCAGATCAGAGCTCCGGTCCTCAGTTTTCATGTCCTGAAAGGAGCGTGCAGACGAGCGACCGATCCTCGAGTGGATGCACGACGGCAACGACGGTGACCATCCGGTGGCAGGGCAGACACTGGAAGCGCAGGACCTGGGCGCTCCCCTGCACCGACAACTCCGTGGGCAGAAGTCCCGCGCGGGCAAAACAGAACGCGAAGCAGACTTGTTTGATCTGGTCGTGGTCTGTGCGGAACGATTCGCCCGGAGCGATGACTTCCCACAGCAAATGACTGATCGCTGTGGGCATATCGAGTTGCGCCAGGGTCTTCGCCAGCTCGGAAATGTCATACAGCAATCCCGCTTGCAACAGGGCGTCGCGGGTGGCGTCACCCCCGGAGTCGCTCACAGCAATATCTCCTTTCCGGTCGGCGCCGGACTCACTTCGCTGGACAGCTCCTTGCATATCGGCCGGACCAGTTCGCGAAGGCGCTGCGCCGGCTTGCGGTCCAGGGCGTCGGCGGCCACCCGATCGTCCTCGAGAAAGCCTTCCTCCCACTGGAGCATCCGCGGCAGGAGTCCGGGCTCGGCGGCAAGGTTTTCCCGCAGGCGGGCGAACACGACCCGGCGCAGGTCGCGCCTCGCGATTTCGTCGGCCTGATCCAGGGGATCGCGCGGGTCCACCATGCCGGGCTCAGATTCGGTGTCGCCCACCGGCAGATGCTCCTGGCTCCGGCGGTTGGCGGCCTTGAGCAGGCTGGACAAGTCACTTTCGATGATCCCGCGCAGGCAGTTGATGAAGGCCTCGACACTCACGCGGTTGCGCGCTTTCAACCGGCGCCCGGCGCCGGGCACCTCCTCTCCCAGCAGGACTTTGTATTTGGCGTCCTGCACCAGATCCTCCGGACTCAGGCTGCAGAAGAACTGCCGGAGCCGCTCGCCGCCATTGATCCGGCTCAGACGCCGGCGCGCGAAGTTGGTGAGCTGTTGTTCCTGTTGCGGGGTGATTGCCTCCAGAAGCTGGGCGGCACTGGGAGCGCCGCTCATCTGCTGAGGCACCGATTGTGTTTTCGATGTTTGGTTCATATCGAAAACGTGTTGGGCGATAATTTGGATCAACGCTCAGTTGCCCTGGTAAAATGGCCTGCATCGGGAGGTGCTCTGAAGAGGGCACGAGGTGAATGTCCAACGCACAATGAAAGCGGCTTCATTCCCTGATAGAACGAAGCCGTGGAGTGCTCGGAAGCGTTCGGGTTCGAGATCGCCGCGAGTGGGTGCGAGTCAGAGTTCGAGCGCGGTCGATTCACTTTCCTCGAGCAAGGTAAAAACCGCATCCGCAGTGTCCCCTGGATGGCAGACCGCTTTGACGATCACCGCGCGTTGGGCAATCGACACGGTCAACCAAACCGATTCGCTGAAGAAACCCTCGCGCCTGCGCGCCACCTGGCCGCTGACCATCCGCGCAAATACGAGACGACAGAGGAGCAACAGGTGTGGATGATCCACCGAGAATGGGGTCTCGCCCATCATCGCGTTCCATAATGTTTTTGAGATCGCGGCCGGAACGGTGAATACCGCGCCGAGCGACGGCGTGGAATGGCTGATGTCAAATAGTTGACCGCTCTTGATGGCTTCAGCACGAGTGCATTCATAGGAGTCGGAGTTGGAGTTGGTGTTGTCACGAATTTTGATGTGACGCATTTTTAGCCGCAGGCATTGGGGCCAATACCGCGTGGAGGCGCCGGCCCAGATCGATGAGGCCCACAGGCTTTTCCAGGAAGTCGGCTGCGCCCGCGTGGTGGGCGTGTGACTGCGCGTTGTAATCACCGGTGCAGAACACGACGGGAACTCCGGCTGTGCGGGGGATCAGCTTGAGCTGCTGACAGAACCGGATTCCACTGCCGTCCGTCAGATGCGCCTCCATGAGGATCAGATCTGGCAACTCGTGCTCGATGAAGCCCCGGGCTCCGGCAAGATTGCTGGCGGCACTCACGCGAAATCCATTGCGTTCCAACAATCGCTGGAGGCAGTCGCGGACCAACAGGTCGTCGTCCACCACCAGCACGTGCCGGCGCGTCCGTGCCGGAAGCTCGCC
Source organism: Verrucomicrobiota bacterium (assembly GCA_038205745.1). Lineage (GTDB taxonomy): Bacteria > Verrucomicrobiota > Verrucomicrobiia > Limisphaerales > SIBH01 > JANNGC01. Next base: position 2,119 of record JBBRBM010000316.1, read on the forward strand.
GGGAAGCGTGAAATGAAGAGCGGCCCGTGGCGTTCCCGCGTCTTCGAGGATCACGGTCACGGCCATGGCGGCGGGTTCAGCCGAGCCGGGCAACAAAGACCAGAACTCAAGTTCGTAAAACTCATCGCCGCCGATCCGGCAGTGATGGCATGGGAGAAGTCGATTGAGCACCAGCGCCGTCGCCCATGCAAGATCGTACAGTTCCAGATGGTCGTCGAGCACCGCCTCTGGCGTGAGTCCGTAGCGCTCAGCGAGTCGCAGGGAAAGTCGCGCCGGGTAAGGAATGCCGGCGCGACGAATCAGCGAAGTGATGTCGAGTGGGTGGGCGTTGGCGTCGATCGTTAGGTCTGTGTATGCATGGTTAATCATGCACTTTCGTTTGGCGCGAAATTAAGGAGGGGAAGTCATACGGAGGCACGGCCACAGCGTGGCTGCTACCCAAGCGGCGCTGATCAGAATACCGCGGACAACGGTCCAACGTAGTGGATAGCAGAAGAGGCAACGAAGCCGATGGCTTCTCGTTGCCTCCCAAAGAAAGTGGTCGGCTTGGCACCGACCATTGGCGGCATTACTTCTTCATCGAAAACTTTCCGTTCACGCGCTTGAAGGTTTTCTTGCCTTCTGAGCCATAGAGAAAAGCGCCGACTGAATTGGTTGGGTTACTGCTCTTGAACACGTAACCGGCGCGCTTCATGCCTTCGACAATCTCGCTAATGACCAACGCCTTCTTGCTGACGAGCTGGGCGACTGCTTCGCGCATCGTCAGCTTGTTCTGAACGGGCTTGGCCGAAGGAGGAGTCACTTTCTGAGGGGCTGGTTTCGCGATGGATTTAGCGGGCATGGCGGCAGGCACGCTTTTAGCCGTCGAAACAATTTTCGCGGCCGCAGGTGCAACGTCAGCGGCTTTGAATTGTCCCAGCGCGGCATTCGTGCTTACCCCATGGATCGCTGCCCGGGCCGCCGAGCATGGGCGGATTATAGCCCAATGGTGGAACGAAGGCGGCGCCAACCGCGTTCAGCGCCCGGATGAGACGGGGATCGTTCAGATTTTCAAACCAGAGATCCACGTCCTCGGTGACGACGGGTGCGCCTTGGAGTGCGGCAGCGGAGAGGCCGACCACCATGAAGCGGATATGGTGGCGGGCGAGCGACTCCAGAAGGCGGAGTTCACTTTCTGAAAGCGGCAAAGCCTCGGCCACGGCGCAAGCTCCGGTTCAATCGGTCCATCGGTGGTGATTGCAAGGAAATCAAAGTGAGGCGGACATCCTCAGGGTCGGCCTGTGGATGCAGGGCAAGGACGGCCTCCACGTCGGACGGTAGGCGACGCGCCCAGCGGTGGGCGGCGGATTGCAGCGGCGAAACGGCAGGACTTCCGGGCCTGCGAGCAGTGAGTGGTTTTATCCGTTTCATGGAGAGCATGATATGACGTCGGCAAACGGAACGTCGAGTGTGAGAATTTTGAGAATTTAATGAGAATACCCGCTCGCGGTCTCGCGATGCACGCCCAGTTCGCGCGCGACACTTGCGAACTGACCAGCCTTTGGCGGCCAGCGTAATGATGGAATGTTGCAGGCTCACGTTGAGTTGGTTCATCGCGCAGCAGTGGGGCTCCGTCAACGACATATATTTTTCCCATCGTCGTCAACGGGAAGTTTAGTTGCCGCTAGAGGATGTGTTCCACCGCGCGATGCGTGATCGCCATCGCAGTGAGCGTCGGGGTCCGCGTCCGTGACGAATACGCGATGTTTTCCACATTCAAGGGGCTATTGCTGAATGTGAAGAACGACGTTGCCGGACCTGGCGTCAGTTTCGTCCCCGTAATGGTAGCCATCTACTGCAATCTGATATGTCTCTCCCGCGGTTGCCGCAAATTCCAAATATCCCTGCTGGGCTAAATCACCACAGAGAGGGCTGTCATCGCTGCTCGCCACTTCAGTGAGCGCGTCAACTGCGGTTCCGATATAAACCGCCAGCAACGTGTCGAAATCGCTGCCGCAGGTGCTCACCGTCGCCAACCCGCTGGCGGGTGCAGTCCAACTCCACCAGAGCGATTTGCCTCCCGTGCCACCGGCGTGATCCGGTTCATTCGGTTCTTTCGTCGCATCGGTGTTGAACCCGCTCACGGTAATGACAGAATTCGTCAGCGCGGTTCGGCTCGCAAAGTTATCGTTGGTCTGAGGGATCGTGTAAAAAATGCCCAGGGTAATATTGCCCGAACTACCATCGTATCCATCAACAGCAATTTGGTAGGTCGAGCCGGCGGTGACGTTGAACAAAACGCGGCTTTGCACCGCTTCTGGAC
>JBBRBM010000317.1:0-4396 GCA_038205745.1 Verrucomicrobiota bacterium
CGGTGAGCCGCACGGAACTGCTGCTGGGAAAATTCCTCGGTTGCTGGCTGGCCTGCGGCATCGCGCTCATCGGCTTCTATCTGTTCTTCGGCTGCGTCGCCATGTCGCGCGAGAAGACGTGGCCGCTGATCAATTACTTCCAGGCCGCGTGGCTGCACTGGATGATGCTCGGCGTGGTCGTCGCACTGGCGATGCTCGGCTCGATTGTCTTCAGCGCCGCGTCGGCCAATGCGACCATCTGCTTTGTGCTGGTCGTGGGAATTCTCCTGTTGGGTCGGCACCTGAACAAAGTCTCGCTGCAAATGAGCGAACCGGCGCGCACCATCACGCAAAGCATCTACTTCGCGATTCCGCACCTGAAGTTTTTCGACGTGCGCGACCTCATCATCCACAACTGGCCGCCGATTCGTTGGCTGGTCTGTCTCAAGGCGAGCGCTTACGGAATGCTCTATGCGACGGTCTTTCTGGCCTCGTCGTGCTTCCTGTTCCGCCGCAAAGCGTTGAACACCTGATCATGAAACGCCCCCTCTACCTGATCGTCCCGCTGCTGCTGATGCTGGCCGTCTGCTTCGCCACGGACTTGCAACGGTGGTTCTCGTCGGTGAACGAGAACAGCAAGCGTTCGCAAGACCCGCTCTCGCTGCTGCTCGGTGACGCGCGGAAAATGTTCGCCAACCACTTCTTCATCAAGGCCGACGCCTATTTCCACAGCGGCTTCTACCCGACCATTTACGACAACCGCGAAGCCTTCAAGACGCCGCACATCGCCGAGGATTCCGGCGCGATGAAAGGTCAAAACACGGGAGATGAAGAACACTTCCCCGGGAAAAAACGCGACTGGATTGATGGCTTCGGGCGGCAGTTCTTCCCCTCGGTGCATACGCATCTGGGCCAGGACGCTCCGGGCGGGAAAACGAACGGCGTGGAACTCGCCGACGGCAGCGGCGACGTGCGCGAGATTCTTCCGTGGCTGAAGACCGCGGCGTCGTTCGACCCGGAGCGCATCGAAACGTACAGCGTGACGGCCTATTGGCTGCGCTCGGAGTTGAAGAAGATCGACGAGGCGGAAGGCTTCCTGCGCGATGGCTTGCGCGCCAATCCGGGCCATCCGCAACTGCTCTTCGAATTGGGCCGCATTTATTTCGAAGACCGTCACGGCACGAACCATGCGCGCAACGTCTGGGAGCTGGCGCTGCGCAACGTCGGTGACTTGACCGACTGGTCGGGCGAGCGACGCTTCCTCATCGGCCAGTTGCTCGGCCAGCTTGCCAAGCTGGAAGAAGGGGCCGGCGATTATCCGCGCGCCATGACCTACCTCGCCTCGCTCAAGCAGGTGTCGCCCAGCCCGGAGTCCGTTCAGAAATGGATGAATGATTTGCAAGCCAAAATCAGCCCGCCGAACTGAGCCGGAACGCCGGGCCTCAAGTGCATCAGTGCGACGAATCGTAGTTTCCCAGGGCGCATGGGCGACAAGGAATCGCAGGTGTTCCTCGCAAGCCCGGCAACGGTTGCTGCGAGTGCACTGACAGGACGGATCACCGATCCGGGGGCGTATTTGAGCTGACGAGAAGAACTCTCTGCGGCTGCACTGCCGCGCCACGGCAGCGCTTTTGCGGCGTGAAAATCAGTTCTTCGTTTTTGAATACGCGCGTGTTACCCACTCGACCTCGTGCCCAGTAAAAGCATTAACATTCTCGGCATCTCGGCTTATTACCACGACAGCGCAGCGTGCCTTGTGCGTGACGGGCAGATCATCGCAGCAGCGCAGGAGGAGCGCTTCACGCGCAAGAAACATGACGAGAGCTTTCCCCGGCACGCTGTGGATTACTGCCTGCGTGAAGGCGGGATCACGACGAGCGATCTGAGCTTCGTTGCGTTCTACGAGAAACCCTTCCTGAAGTTCGATCGCCTCCTGCACTCGTATCTCGCCTGCGCCCCGGCAGGCCTTCCATCATTTCTCAAAGCCATTCCAGTGTGGATCAAGGAGAAGATCTGGATGAAGACGGCTTTGCAAAAGGAGTTGAACTTTACCGGCAAGATTATTTTTCCCGAACACCACGAATCGCACGCGGCGTCGGCGTTTTATCCATCGCCATTCCAAGAAGCCGCGTTCCTTACGGTGGATGGCGTCGGTGAGTGGACGACGACCAGTTGGGGCCTTGGTCGCGACAACCACGTGCAGATTCATGGCGAACTTCGTTTCCCCCACTCGCTTGGGTTGCTCTACAGCGCGTTTACTTATTTCGCCGGTTTCAAAGTGAACTCAGGCGAATACAAACTCATGGGACTCGCGCCGTACGGAGAACCGAAGTTCGTCGATGTGATCCTTCGCGAATTGATCGAGCTGAAAGAGGATGGCTCGTTCCGGTTGAACATGGATTACTTCAACTACGGCGTCGGTCTCACCATGACGAACGCGAAGTTCAATACGCTCTTCGGTCGCGGGCCACGCAAGGCGGAGTCGAAGCTCACGCAGGACGACATGGATCTCGCGCGTTCGATCCAGGACGTCACCGAAGAGGTCATGTATCGCATGGCGAAACATGTCCGCAAGCAGACCGGACTGAAGCATCTGTGCCTTGCGGGCGGTGTGGCGCTTAACTGCGTGGCGAACGGGAAGATTCTTCGCGAAGGAATTTTCGAACGCATCTGGATTCAACCCGCGGCTGGCGACGCCGGAGGCGCGCTTGGCGCAGCGCTCTTCGCCTGGCACGAATATCTTGGCAATGAGCGCAAACCTGACGGCGTCCACGACTCGCAACGGGGTTCTTATCTGGGCCCTGAATTCAAACGCGACGACATCCGCAAGTTTCTCCAATCACAGAACGCGCCGTTCGTCGAACTCAGCGACGATGAACTGCCCGGCCGTGTCGCAGATCTGATTGCTTCGGACAAGGTCATCGGTTGGTTTCAGGGGCGAATGGAGTTCGGCCCGCGCGCACTCGGCGGACGTTCCATCATCGGCGATGCGCGCTCCGCGAAGATGCAGGAGACGATGAACCTGAAGATCAAGTTCCGCGAAAGCTTCCGTCCGTTCGCGCCATCGGTGTTGCGAGAGAGAGTGAGCGACTGGTTCGACTTGAACGAGGAAAGTCCCTACATGCTGTTGGTCGCTCCTGTCGCCAAGCAGCATTGCCGCGAACTCAACGCGGAGGAGCAGAAGAAGTTCGGCCTCGAAAAACTTCTCACCCTGCGCTCAACCATCCCGGCTGTGACGCACGTGGATTACTCAGCACGCGTCCAAACTGTCACCGAAGACTGGAACCCGCTTTATTATCGCACCATCAAGAGTTTCGAGGAAAAGCACGGCTGTCCGGTAATCATCAACACGTCCTTCAACGTGCGCGGAGAGCCCATCGTTGGCTCCCCGGAAGATGCTTACCGCTGCTTCATGCGCACCAACATGGATTACCTCGTGGTCGGAAATTTTTTGCTCGAAAAGAAAGACCAGAAGCCGCTCGACCACGACATCGACTGGCTGAAGGAATTCGAACTCGACTGAGCCATGTTGCGCGAAGACATCAAGGGGTTGCAGAAAGCGTCCGCGCTGGATTTGCGCAAGTTCGGCCTCACGGTTGGCGGTGTGTTTTGCGCCCTGGGTCTGTGGTTCTATCTGCGGCACAAACCGTTCTACTGGTACGTGCTCGTTCCCGGAATTCCCCTGCTCGCGCTCGGGACGATTCTGCCCCGCGCGTTGAAGTGGATTTATGTTGGCTGGATGACGCTGGCGATGGTGCTCGGCGCTATTGTGTCCACACTCCTATTGACGGTGCTCTTCTATCTGATGGTGACTCCGATTGGACTTTTGGCTCGGCTGGCCGGAAAGGATTTCCTTTCGCGCAAGCGGCGCCCGACCGATGCGAGCTACTGGATTCTCCGCGACACATCGAAATTCAAATCGAAACATGAGCACGAACAGCAGTTCTGAAAAGCGGACGCTCGGTTCGCGTATGATGAACGGCACTGACAATCTGGGAATGCGTGGAAGGATTTTCAGAACTGGATTTTACGCGTCTGGGCAAAAGACTTTACCTCGGAGCTGGCCCCGGCCATCTTAATGTCGAAGGCAATGAGATCATCGGTCGACTCCTCTTTGAAATGGTCGGGCCTTTACTGAAACCATGAGTAATTCGGGAATTATTGGCGAGTTCTGGAGCTTCCTGCGAGCGTTGAAGCAATGTTGTATGCTCTTAATCGCCCAAGGTTCTGCGCCCGCTCGGTTCATCTAGTGCTTGTTTCGAAGCCGCCATTCGTACCGACCTAAGAACCAGCTTTCATCGCCAGCCTCATGAACCGCCAAGCGATTGATACATGGCTCGAACGTTCAATTCTTGCGCTGGTTTTTGGCGCGCTGGCGTTCGGCGTCCTGGCGTTCGGCGCGGTTCGTGCGCAGGAC
>JBBRBM010000318.1:0-4375 GCA_038205745.1 Verrucomicrobiota bacterium
CTTGCGCATCAATAAGACCGGGAAAATGCGCGTTTACAGCAGCGACCCAACCAAAGCCAGGTTAGTCATCCGCAATGGCCGGTGTGATGACGGGCCTGGTCCGCTCGATTCCGGTTCGGACCCCGGCAAGCTCGCATTGCATAGAAATCGATGGCTGGCCCTGCCTCAATATGTGGATGTGGCGCTGCTGGGCGATGTGGTTCTGGACGGGGTTGTCTTTGAGGACCTGTGGAAGGGTGGCCTTCGCCTGGCGGACCTGAAGCAGAGAGATGCGTGGCAGCACATCACGCTTGCCCCCAGTTGCCAAAGTCAAAAGCCCGCAGACCTCTTTGCCGTGTATCAACAAAATGTGCCTCCCAGCGGCTGGACAGATGACCCGGCGGTCAAGAATCCTCCACCCCCTGGAGAACCCGAACCGGCCTGCGAAGGCAATCCCGAGGTGGCGAAACTCCGGGCAACGGTCAAAGCACTCGAAGCTCGCGAGACGGAGGCGAAGGGGGCGTATATGCGAATTAAAGACGATGACGAAAAAATAATCCAAGGCATGGCTGCCATGGCCAGCGTCCGTTGGGAATTATGGCAGGCCCAGCGCGCCAAGTGGCTTGCCATCATTGCTTCGCAGACGAAAGGAGTCACCCCGTGACCAGGCAACGTTCCTTTGTGCGCTTTTTGGTGATAGGGATGCTAATGGCCTTCGCTCAGGTGTGGGCGGTCATTAATCCCTTCCTCCAGCCGGTGAACCTGGCGGATCGCTATCGCAATGTCATGATCTTAAAAGTCACCGGGATCGATGCCAAGAGCAAGACGGTGACCGTTGCGATCGAACGGGTCACAAAGGGCGCCTTTGCCCCGGCCAAAGTTTCGATTCGCGCCGGAGACGAAGCGGAAGAAGCGCTCTTTAACCTGGGCACGAATCAGACCCTGGTTGCATTTGTCGGCAAGCTTAAGCGCGAGGACGAACTGCTGTGCTACGCCGGCGGCGGCGTCTGGTTTCTGGGGAAAATGCCTAACACTGCCAAGCCTTCGGAATGGGAATGGACGGCCCTGGGCGCTGCGAATCATTTCTATGGAATTTTCAACGGCGGCGTCGATCGACTGGCCGAAATGATGAAAGACTTGGCCGATGGGCGCGCTTATTTTCCGGCAAAGCCTTACTGTCGTTTCCAGCCGGCCCGGGAATTGGGGCGGTTTGACCAGCCGGTGCGCGGCGTCGCCCTGGCCGACTTGGATGGCGACGGGAAGCTGGATGCCGTGGGCGTATCGTCAGCCGGTGTGCGGGTCTGGTTGCAAAAGGACAAGACGGCGTTTCAGGACATCACGGAGCAACTCGGGCTAAACGGCGTGAAGGCATCCTCGGTGGCGGTAGCCAAGGTGGATGTCGATCCAGATGGCCCGCCGGACCTGTTACTGGACGGAACGCTCTGGCTCCGCACCGGCGCGCGCTATGTGCGGAGTGAGCGTGTGCCTCCGATTCCCGGATTAATCAGTGCTACGTTTGCCGAATTGGATGGCGATGGCTGGCCGGACGTACTCGCCGCCACGACCAATGGAGTGCAGGTCTTTCTCAATCCCGCCAAGCCAGGTGCCAAGTTTGTCGATGCCACCACCCGTCTCGGTTTGGGCCGGCCGGAGTGCGGAGCCGGCGAAGCTGCCCTGGTGACTGCCATTAGCGATTGGAACGGCAGCGGCATGCGGGCTCTCTTTCTCGGCACGCAACGAGGCTTGCTTTTACTGCAAGGCAAAGACCAGGTTTTCCATCCCCTCAAAATTCCTGCTCTTGAACTCAAATCCACCGAAGAAGGCCAGCGCACTGGCGGCGCGGCCTGCGGAGCCTTATGGCGGCCTGACGCTTTTAGCTTGATGGTTCCACGGCACGCCGGCTTCGCGCTGCTTGTTTCCCGCCAGGAAAACATTCTGGATTATGTTGGCGCCTGCAATGAAACCTCCGAACCTGCCGCCCGCCAACTTTGGACCCTAGCCGAGGATCTTAACGCGGATGGCGAGGTGGATATTTACACCGCCTCGGGCATGCGCGACATCGCGGATGCCTGCCATCTCAACCGCGGATACGGGTCATACATGCGTCCGATGAAATATGATGCCGAAGTGTTCCCCAAGGCCGGCTATGAAACCGGCTCGTGGGGCTTGGCAGCCGGCGATGTGGATGGCGATGGCACAGTGGACCTGCTTATGGGCGGATGTGATGGGGTGGTCCGCTTGCTGCTCAACGATTCTCTGGCCTTGCGCCGCAATCTCGATGAAAGCGCCGGTCTCTTCCTGAGGAAATTGGCCAAGGCAAAAATTATTGAGGTCGCATTGGCAGGTTCACGGGGACGAGTCGGGGCCACGCTGACCCTCGAAGACGAGCATGGCCAGGTGGCCGCCGTCCGAGGCCTCGATGGCCATGGAGTGGCGGGAAGCTTTTCCAGCGGCCCAATCGCAATTGCGGTGCGCGAGCCTGGCAACTACACGTTGAAGGTCCGCCGCAGCGACGGTTCCACTACGTCCATGCCAGTGGCCATCGAACCCGCAGGGCAGGTGGTAAGGCGGATCGAAGTAAAGTAGCTTCCGAAATTTATGAACATGCAAATCCGAACACTGAATCTTCCCCAACTCGGCTTCGTTTGCGCGGCAGCGGCGATGCTGAGCATGGCGAATGCGGCAGAATTGAAACTCGTCACCACCGAGTTGACCTTGGTGGACGGTCGGACGGTACCGGGGCAATTGGCCTGTGAAATGAAAGACCGCCTGATACTCTATTCGCCCAACCTCGGCACGCTGGCCAGTATTCGCAAAGAGTTTGTGGCCACCTACAGCACTGGCACGAACAGAATCAAAATCTCGGAGCCGCGGACACTGACGCCTGAGGAGCAGAGGAAGTTGGACTGGAACGGCTGGCCCGATGCCATGCCCGAAACTGGTCCGAAGCCGGACTACACGACCCAGCAGTGGGCTCCTCCCAAGCGGCTTCTCATCTGGGCTAATCCCGGCCAGAGTGGACGGAATGACGAACCCTCGAATTGGCTCGTCTTCGGCGCGCCGCTGGCAGCAGGCGATACGTGGGACGATCAAACTGATGTCCTGATGCCAGCCGCTGAGAAAGCCTACGTAACAACCGGCGGCGCTGATTACCCGGTTACCAGCAGGCTCGACCTAAAGTTGCGCCATCTCAGCATCGAGAATGGGGCCCGCGTGGGCGCTCACGACGCCAGCGTTCACGGGAATGTCTGGCTGCGGGAGAACGGCTCCCTTGGCATCCGCTATAGCATCCAATTCTTAGGCCCGGACCATACTTTTATTCGTAACGACCGGCCTCGCCTCTTCAAGGTCGGAGTGAATCCGCAAAGCTTGCCTGAGAAAACTCGCAGCGGATACTATATTTCACAATATATTTCCCCCCATAAGGACAAGAACGCATCAGTGGAGTTTGTTGGTCACTTTTTATCAAACGACAAGTTCTTCGTTTTCAGCGGGACCTGCATCATCGGACCACACAGTGCCGTCATGTCGGACAACCGGAGTCCGGACCGCATTTTTCCCGGCGCAACGCTCCAAGTGATGTCTGGCGCGATCTGGGGCAAGCACAAGAACCACGCCTGCGGTGAGTCCTACGACATCAATGGCACGGCGATGGTCGGTTCGCCGAGCCGGCCCATTACGGAGGATACCTACATCGCCATGCCGTTTAAAGACTACAGCGGCCTGATGGCCGGGAATCGGGATGCGACCGTCACCAAGAACATGAGCGGGGACCACCGCGGGGATGTTTTTGGCTTCCATGTCACCCCCAAGGGGCGTTTTCGGATCTACAGCGCTGACCCGGAGAAGTGCCGTGCCGTCTTTTGCTTTCACGGACGGGAAACAAGTGTGGGCGATGCGGGCTTCAACGTCCACCCAACCGAACTGGGCAAGCGGTCTGACCTTTACAAGAAGCTGCCCCGGCGGATTGACCTGGTGCTGGAAGGCGACGTCGAGTTGAACGGCGTGCTTTTCGACGATGTCCACAAGGGCGGCATCCGGTTGAGGGACATGGCCATGAAAGACACGTTCCAGAACGTTTTCTGGGGCGAGAAGTGCGGCGGGAAGCCCGCGGAGATGTTTGACGTATTCAAGCCCAACACACCGCCGCGGGGCTGGGCCGAAGAGGTCGGGGTGCTGCTTGGCGGAAACTGATCGCCCCGGCCGCCGGGCGAGTAACAAGAACACATATTATGCCAAAAAAAAATCTCTGAGCAGCGGACACTGACGCCTGAGGAGCAGAGGAAGCTGGACTGGAACGGCTGGCCCGATGCCGTGCCCGAAACCGGTCCGAAGCCGGACTACACGACCCAGCAGTGGGCCCCTCCCAAGCGGCTTCTCATCTGGGTTAATCCCG
>JBBRBM010000319.1:0-4284 GCA_038205745.1 Verrucomicrobiota bacterium
AGCATCTTCCGACCGCCGGCTCAATCGCCGTCACGCCGTGCAACCCCTTCAGGGTTGATGAATATGCGGACGGTTTCCCCAGCGTAGCGCCCCGGCGGCGCAACGCTGGGCTGAGTGATGGAATCCTTTCAGGATTCCAAGAAGGCCAGCCAGAAGATGTGGGTAATGACAAGCGCTTGAGCGCTGGGTTCACGGGTCAAACGAACCATTCCAGTCCCGCCGGGACGAAAGGAGCGTTTGAGGTTGAGGAATTCCTTCCGTCACTGGCGGGACTTTATTTTGTCCCTGGACGATTTACCCAGCCATCAATGGCTGGGCTATTCTCGAAGCTGCCAGACTCGTGACTGAACACCGCAGTCCCGCGGTCGCGGGACTCACCTTCACCCACCGCCTGCCGAGGACGGTTCGCTTGAATCGTCGTTGCGGCGCGACCGTCAGAGCGGCTAATTTCCGGTTCTCAGCTATGAAATTTTTGACGCTCATTCTGCTGTCGTTGGCGCTGGCCGGGCGGGCCGTGGCCGCCGAAGCGGATTTCTCGAAACTCTCCAAAGACGATCTGGTCAGGCTGCTCGCGCATGACAACTCGTGGCAGCGGCGGCAGGCGCAGCGGTTGCTGTCCGAGAAGGTCACGGCACAGGACAAGACGGTGATTGAAAAGCTGAGGGTGCTGGCCGGGAGTTCCACGTCGTCGGTTCCGGCGCGCATCGCGGCGCTCGGGGTTCTGCACGCAACGGGCACGCTCACGGAGCAAGATTTGGATCAAGAGGCGGGTGACAAGCTGCCGGAGATGCGCACGGCTTCGGCGCGGTTCACCGGTGAACGACACGAGCAGAATGCAGCGGCGTTGACACGGTTGGAGAAACTTTCAGCGGATGCGGAGCCGACGGTGCGCGCTGCGGTGGCGGTGGCGGTGAGAGAATTTGTTTCAGGTTCACTCACGGTGGACACGGCACCGCGCATGACTGTGGGAACGGAAAAACTTTTGCCGCACTTCAAAGAACTCCTCTCCCGCCCCAGCGTCGATGGCGACTTCTACTACCCGCACATCGTCTGGATGGCGATGGAGCCGCGCGTGGCGGCGGACCCGCAGCCGTTCTTCACGTTGCTGGCGGCGAATGACAATTCCGTCTCCGCTTACGCCACACGCCGCGTGATGCGCCGCATCTGCGACCTCAGCGATTCGGCCGCGCGCGAGAAATATCTGAACGCCGCATTCGAATGGCTCGGCACGATCGCGTCGAAGACTCAGCTCGCAGCCGCCGCGCTCGACGGTTTGATCGAAGCGCAAAAGAGCAAAGGCGCACCGCCCACGATCGACGTGCAACCGATCTTCGCGAAGCTCACGGCCCATCCCGCCATCGCCGACAAAGCCCAACGTCTCGCCGCCGCTTACGGTGACAAGAGCGCCGCGCGTTTGCTCATCGCGAAGATCAACGACGCAAACGCCAGCGCCGAAGAACGTCTGCGCGGGATCAACGCCGCGAAGGAAGCGAAGTCCGAAGCAGCGCAAAGCGAGTTGTTGAAACTCATTCGTTTCCACGTAGGAGACGAGATAACGAGTCTCACGAACAAAAAGTCAGAGTCTCCTCACGTCGACTCCTACGGGCAGTTGAAGACCGAAGCCGTGCGCGCTCTGGGTGCGATGGGTGGTTACGATTACGCCTACGCCGTCGTGGATGCGTGGAAGGAATTGGCGCCCATGACCCGTGTCGCTGCCGCGGAGAGTTTGGTTGGCGGCACCAAGACCGCGCGCGCGTTGCTCGCCGGTGTGGAGAAGGGAGTCGTTTCGCCGAAGGACATTTCCGCGACCGCTCGTCGCGCGCTGGCGACGAGCAGCGACACCACCATTGCCGACAATGCCGATCGTTTGCTCGGCAAATATCGCAAGCCGGGCGCGGACAAACTCAAGTTGATCGATGAGAAACGGAAGCTCGTTCTCAGTGGCACGCCGGACTTGAACAACGGTCACGAAGTCGCCAAGCGCACTTGCTTCGTTTGCCACAAATTGAACGGCGAAGGCGCAGACGTTGGGCCCGATCTCACGGGCGTGGGGCGCAGTTCGCTCGACGCGTTGCTGCACAACGTGATTGATCCGAACGAAGTCATAGGCGCTGGTTACGAATCGACCGAGGTGGAGTTGAAGGACGATTCATCCGTGAGCGGCCGCGTGGTCGAGGAAACCGACACGCGCATCAAACTCGTCGCGGTCGGCCCGGTCGAACACACGATTGCCAAGAGCGACATCAAAGTGGTGAACGGCAAACTCGCGATTCGCAAAACCGAGCTGAGCCTCATGCCCGAAGGTCTCGAACAAATTCCCGACAAGGATTTCCGCGACCTCCTGATGTTCATCCTCAACCCGCCCGAAGACAATCGTCCGTGGACGCCCGCGCTGCGCAGGGAGTTGCTGGGCACCGAGGAAAAGAAGACGGCGGATGCGAGCGCGGCAGGAGCGCGGACGGTCACGTCCGCGCGAACAGAGACCGACGCAACGCGCGAACCTGACGGTCCGCGCTCCGACGATTTCCGCGGCAAAGGCGCCGCACAACACGACGGCGAATCTGTCGCGCTCTGGAATCCGGATTGGAGTGTCACTTGTCCGCCGTTCGAAGGCGCGCCGAAGAAGCTCACCGAATTCGCGGGGCGCAAAAACGTGTTACTCACGCATCCCGCTTCGCGCACGCAACCGAGTTCCATCGAGCGAACGGTCGAAGTTCCGCAAGGGAAGCGCACCATGCTGAGTTGTGTCCTACAGAGTTGCGCCAAGTAGCGACGAGTCGGAATAAGTCGCAATATCAAGGCTTTTTCAACGATTCCGGTGAGCGAGCTTAGGGTATGGCGCAACTCGAAGCAACTGCTCAAAACGGAAAGATTGGCCAAGAATTGGCCAAGCAGACCGACGCGCCAATTGCCATTCTTTCAGATAACGAACCTAAGCGAACGTTTCCAAAAACGCACGTCAACTACTGGAAGGCACGGCTGGAGCATCGAACGTACACACGCGACGGAAAGACGCATGAAGTACCGGATTGGTCGGTGCGGATTCATTTTGGCGGCGTCCGCAAAGGTTTCGATCTGGAGAGCGGAAACAAGGAGGAGGCGGCGGCTAAAGCGCGAGACATATACCTTTCACTGGTCGCAAAGGGCTGGGCGGCGACTCTCGCGGAACTCAAACCGAAAACCTCGCTGCCCATCGAAATCACGGCCGGGGATGCAACGGTTGGCGAATTCCTTGCGGAAGTCGAAAGGACATCAAATCTGAAGCCGAAGACGTTTCGTCGTTACGCTCAATGTTTGCGGCGGGTGGCGGCGCACATTCGGGGAGTGAAAACGGACGCTTCCCGGTACGACTACCGCACTGGCGGTTTGTTGGCGTGGCGAAGGCAAGTTGACGTGATTCCGCTTTCAGCCATCACTCCCGCCGCTATTGCCGACTGGAAAATGGATTACCTGCGGCGAGCGAGCCACGACCCACGAAGAAAAATGGAAGTGAATCGCTCCTTCAACACCTGGCTACGTAACACGAAAAGCCTTTTTAGCTCGGCGATCATAAACAAACCAAACTTCGGAATTAAGGTTCCCAAGTTCAAAGTGCCGGACGGCCAACGTGGAGAGCGCGAGGTGTACTGGTTTGAAACTGTCGATTTTGAAAAAGCAGGTTCGATGAAATTCAACGCGCCTGTCGGAATTACGTATGAGGATCTGGTGAAGAAAGCGCGGAAGGAGTTGCGGTCAGAAAGTCCCGAAGCGTACAAGCTCTTTCTCCTTTGCATGTGCGCTGGGCTGCGACGTGGGGAAGCCGACGTGTGTCTATGGTCGCAGTTGCGCTCGGACGACTGCTCCATCCGGGTTGAATCCAACGAGTTCATTGAACCGAAGCATGGTTCTGGGGGCACCGTCTATGTTGATCCAGCACTCATGAAAGAGTTGCTGAGTTTCAAGACGGAAGGCCAAGAAGGTTTTGTCGTCAACTCGCATCGGGAGTGGAAGGAGACGGCCTACGTGCGTTATCGCTGCGAGCCGCACTGGCGCACGTTGTTGGATTGGCTGGAAACGAATGGCCTATCGGCACGGAAGAAAGTTCACGAACTGCGAAAGCTGTTTGGTGATGCCATCGTCAAGCGAGAAGGCATTTTTGCGGGGAGTGCGCAACTGCGTCACTCGACAATCCAGATGACAGCGAATCATTACACTGATCCGCGACAACGTGCAGCGCTGCCAGTCGGGAACTTGTTCTCAGAAAAAAAATCCCGCCGTAGCTTCAAGTCTCGGCGAGTCTCGCAA
>JBBRBM010000320.1:0-4244 GCA_038205745.1 Verrucomicrobiota bacterium
CGCCGCCAGCCCGCCCTGACGCGGGAGCATAGGACGCGGATTGGATTTGAACTTCAGCCAGGCGCGAGCGCTTACATTTCACGCCTCCAACGCTGCCGCAATCCCCACCTTCCGCCTAGCTGGTTTGGCCGGACGGATACGTTGCGTCGTCCTCTGCGATTGCAGCCGCGGCTGAATATCAAAGCTCTCCGTCACATCTGTTCTTCAGTGAATTCATCCTGTCGAACTCTCGCGCTGGCGGTCGGTTTACTGGTGTGTGCAGCCCTCCCTGTCGCCGCCGCAGACTCGTCGCTCCCGCTGAAAGCGGTCGGTGAAACCATGATTCCGATTCCGCCACCGGAACACCCGCGACTCTACTTGCGCACGGCAGATGCTGCTGTCCTGGCGCAGCGCTTGAAGAACCCGGTGCTTCAATCGGCCGTCGAACGTTTGGAAAAGCTCGCGGCGAAGTCGGCGCAATTCCGCGTCGAGTGGCAGGCAGTGCAACAGCTTGCAAAGCCGGACGCCGGGCGGGCTCGCGCCATCATCCAGGACACCCTGACCTTGTTGAAGCAATCCGTGTTGCCCGACAGGAACGACGCCTGCCGCGTCACGGGAAGGATGATGGTCACCGGCGCGCTGGTTTATGACTGGCTGTATGCGTCGCTGACGGCGGATGAAAAACAGACGTTCATCACTGAGTTGGTTCGCCTCGCGAAAACCCAGGAGTGTGGTTACCCGCCCACGCGGCAAGGATCGGTCACGGGTCACAGCTCGGAGGCGATGATCATGCGCGACATGCTTTCCGCCGGCATCGCCATTTACGATGAGTTTCCGGAAATGTACGACCTCTCCGCCGGACGCTTCTTCAAGGAACATCTGCCTGTTCGCAATTGGCTCTACAACGGGCACGCCTATCATCAGGGTGACTCCTATGGTCCGTATCGTTTCGGCGCGGACACGTTCCCGCTGTTCATCTTCGATCGCATGGGAGCGGGCAATGTTTACAATCCCGAGCAGCGCTTCGTGCCCTATCTCTGGCTTTACACCACGCGTCCGGATGGCCAACGACTGCGCTCGGGCGACACCTTCAGCGACTCGGCGCTCAGAGGGAAGCCGTGGAGCGAAGGTCACGGCACGCTTCTCACCGCGTCCCACTATCACGACGGCGTGCTGCTCAGTGAATTTCTGAAGCAAGGCGGTGCGGCCGAGAACGAAGCACTCTTCGAATTCCTCTGGCGCGACACGACGCTCAAGCCCGCGCCGATCGAGTCACTGCCATTGGCGCGATATTTCGGCTCGCCCTTCGGTTGGATGGTCGCCCGCACCGGCTGGGGTGAGGACGCGGTCGTCGCGGAGATGAAGGTGAACGAATACAACTTCGTGAATCACCAGCATCTCGATGCCGGCGCATTCCAGATTTATTATCGTGGCGCGCTGGCGATCGACTCGGGCGTTTACTCCGGCTCCTCTGGCCAGTACGGAAGTCCTCACGGCAAGAACTACTCGTGGCGGACCATCGCGCACAACTCGCTCCTCGTGTTCGATCCAGATGAAAGATTCAGTTCCAATGTCGACTGGGGCAACGACGGCGGTCAGCGCCTGCCAAACGGCCGCTCCGAAGCCCGCAACATGGAAGCGCTGCTCGCCCCGGAGAAAGGCTATCGCACCGGCCGCGTAATCGCCCACGGCTTCGGCCCCGATGCGAAAAATCCCGCGTTCACTTTGTTGCAGGGCGACATCACGGACGCCTACAGCAAAAAGGTTCGACAGGTCACACGGTCATGGGTGTTTCTGAATTTAGGGAATGAAAAAGTTCCCGCGGCCATGGTGCTTTTCGATCGCGTCATCAGCAGCAACCCAGCGTTCAAAAAAACATGGCTGATGCACACACTCGAAGAGCCCCGCATCATGGGCTCATCCGCGACCATGGACCGCACCGAACACGGCGCTCACGGCCGCTTGAATCTGGACGTGCTTCTGCCCACCAGCGACAACGCCGTGCTCACCAAAGTTGGTGGACCGGGGAAAGAGTTTTGGGTCTTCGGCACCAATTACGCCAACGACATCGATCCTTCCCGGCTCGCTCGCGGCTCGATGGAGCCCGGCGCATGGCGTCTCGAACTCACGCCGAAAACCAGCGCAGTCGCGGATGAATTCCTCACCGTCATGCAGGTGACCGATTCCCAAACCGGAACGCGCCTCATGGTGCAGCGCGTCGATGCCGCCGATCGGGTGGGTTGCGTGTTGAAGAGAGCCGATGAAAATTTTCTCGTGCTTTTCCGCCAGGACACCCTGCGCTCTGCACAGCCTGTTCGATTCACTGTTCCCGGCGCGGGACGCAGTCGCTGCCTCATCACTGACCTCGCGCCAGGGAGATGGCAAGCGCGGTCCGTGGCCGACAAGAAGACAACTTCGATCGAAGTCTCCGCCGAGTCGGGAACGGCGTGGCTTGAAGGACCGACCGGCGAATGGGTTCTGGATTTGGTTCCGCCCAACTAAAGACTACGGCGCTTGTTTTGAGGCATCGGTCACCGGCGGCAGCTTCGCGAAGAAATTCTCGTCGCCCTCCTTCAACTTCGCTTCGACTTCCGCAGGCGTTTCCCAACCGGCCTGTTTCACCCAACGCACGTAGTCATTCGTCGCAAACGCGGCCTTGCTGCCGCGCTGGTTCCACCACGCACCCCACGCGCGCCAGTCGCCGCCGAAATTCGTGCCCGTGAGCCGCACCAGGGAAATTTGCGCCCACCAGCGCGTGTTTACGTTGCCGTGATAAGCGAGAGGTATGAGCTCCGGAACGACCGACTGGTCGCCGAACTGTCCCTGCGCGCGGATTGCCATCCAGCGATCACGATTGTCCTTGTCCGCCCGATCCGTCGCGATCGCGAGCAGATGCTTGAATCCGTTCATGGAACGCAGCACTCCAAGCGTGTTGATGGCTTGATAGTATTCGCGCGAGTGCGGTCCCTTCAGCGCGTCGATGCTCTTGGTTTCAAGCGCATCGCGTTCAGCCTTCGTCCAGTCGGCGAAGGTTCGATTGTCAAAGAAGCTGCGAAACTGGCGCATCGTCCATTCCTCCACGCGCCGCTGGTTGTCATTCAATGGGACCGCGTCTTTGCTCACGCCCGCCGTCTGTGCGGAGAGGCTGAGAGGCACGACGACGACCATGAACATTTGACAGAACACTGGAACATTGAGCTTGAGCGATTTCATGCGCTGGACGCTGGCGACGCGTTTCATTTCGAGCAAACACGTTAAATTCGAGGCTCGATTGAAATGCTCAATGGTCAGGCTGCGCCGCGTTCGGACGCCAGCCTTCACATCGCACTTGCGCAGAACCCCGCTTGACTGTCCAGCGGTCAAACATAGTATGACGTCATGACCAAGACGATCACCAAAGTCGGGAATTCGCAGGGCATCATGTTCGACGCGGCCATCATGGAAATGGCGCGGCTGAAAGTGGGCGACCAGGTAAACGTCGAGTTGCATGAGGGCGGCACCATCACGCTCACGCCGATTCGCCCGAGCATTGGGCCGAAGCAGGCGGCGGCAACGGCGAAGCGGTTGATTCGCAAGAACTCCGAGCTCTTCAAGCGGCTCTCATGAGCGCGCCGCTGTCGCATCCCACGGTTTCCGCCGTCATCGCGATTCACGAGGAAGTGCTGGCCGCGCATGGCGGCTCGGCTGGCTTGCGAGACGAATCGCTTTTGGAATCCGCCGTCGCCGCACCGCAAGCGACGATGATGGGAAAACCGCTCGTCACCGATCCGGTCGAGGTTGCGGTGGCTTACCTCTTCTACCTCTGTCAGAACCATCCCTTTGTGGATGGCAACAAGCGGACCGCGCTCGCAACGTGCCTCGTGTTCCTCAGCGAGAATAGTTTGCTGCCCAATGAAGAACTCGATGTGGATGCATGGGAGAAACTCACGCTGGGTGTGGCGGCGAGTGAATTGGATCGCGAGCAGGCCACGAAGCATCTCCGGAATCTGCGGCGGAAATTGAAGTGAACAAGGAGAGCGTCCTCCGCCGTCGCGGAGCGACGCTTGAACGGGTGGCGTGACGGGAGCGTTCAGCCGTCGCTACGCGACGGGCGTTCGGCGGGGGCGCGAACCGTGGGTTGAAACCCTTGTCATTACCCACAATTCGGCGAGTCATTGCTCAATCCTGAAAGGATTGGAGCCCTCAGCCCAGGGTTGCCGAGTCCACGAGGCTACCCTGGGTCGCACCCGAGCGTGGCCTCAACCCTGAAAGGGTTGCAGCATCTT
>JBBRBM010000321.1:0-4173 GCA_038205745.1 Verrucomicrobiota bacterium
CTTCAAATGTAAAATCCCAGGCCTCGGAGCCGATGCAAGCCCTTTGTCATACGCACATTCTCCGGGAATTCGCGCGCTAGCAATGCCAGCAAACTGGACTGGTGGCGATGTTCCGTTGAGTTTGAAGACACGTTCTTAGACGCGTTGCTCCCAATCGTTGCGACAATCACTGCAATTGCGGGGATGGTTATCGGATTGGCTGGCCGGTCGCTGGCCGGTATCGAGGCGACTCTTGGTTTTGGCTGGCGGAAGCGAGTACTTTCCACCGCAAATTGGGAAGTGCTCGTCGACCGCATTCGTTCTTCAGAAGATGAAACCGAGAACAAAAGCTTGTTCATGGGCACAAACGCCCGGGACGATAGTCCAGTTCTAATTCACCGCGACACGTTCCGCGAACACGCCCATATCTTAGGCGACTCCGGTGCGGGAAAGACGAGCATGGGCGTGATGCCACTTGTCACCCAATTGATGCGTTCCGGCGATTGCTCCGTCATCGTTATTGATCTCAAGGCTGACGACCAGGTGCTCTTTGAGTGCCTACGCGCGGAGGCGAACAGTATCACCGCGAAGCTACGTAACGATCGCGGTGACCACGCAAGCTATCCGTTTCGCTGGTTTACCACCGTCATCGGCCGCTCGTCGTTTGCATTCAATCCACTGACGCAACGAGTGATGAACTGCGTGAGCACAGATCAGCGCACTGATTTGCTCCAAGCCGCACTTGGCCTGAATTACGGCAATGACTACGGACGGAAGTTTTTTGGAGATGCCAATTTCGAGATTCTAAATTACGCGATCTCGCAAAATCCCGAGGTCGACAGTTTTGCCGCGCTCGACCACATTCTGGCCGGTGCCGACCGCTTTCCGTTGCACAAAGAGAGCAAACGCGCAGCAAGCAATGTCCGCTCATCCGTTCGTCGACTCGCCCGAATCCGCGCACTGAACGCCTCTCGGTCAAATGGAACTTCTGAAGCTGTACTCGGCAACGCGATTGAGCTATCCGAAGTTTTCACGAAGCCACAAGCCCTCTATGTCGCGCTTCCGCCGACGGCGGGGATTTCAAGCACAGCCGACATCGCACGCATCTTTCTGTACACGCTACTTGCTGCCGCACAGCACCACCCACGGCCGCGAAAACAGGTATTTCTCATCATTGACGAGTTTCAGAGAATCGTTGCTAAGAACCTAGAGCTGTTCTTGCAGCAGGCGCGCAGTATGGACATTGGCTGCATTCTGGCCAATCAGTCATTGTCGGATCTTGAAAGCGCAGATGCGGATTTGGTTGATGCGGTTCGCACGAACACACGGTTTCGCCAGGTTTTCGGCGCCGGGAGCCGAAGCGACATTTCCGACTTGATCGAGACTGGAGGGGAGACCGTATACGGAGCGCGCAGTTGGAGATTTGACAACACTTTGTTCGGCGCAATGCCGAGCGGCATGAGCGTGTCCGAGGCGCGCAGTCCCCGCCTTTCAGTAAATGATGTCCTGATGGCGACTGACGCTGTGGGACGGAATATCGCTTGCGTGCGCCGCGGCCAGGGCTTCGCGCAATACGGCGGCATGCCATTCGTGATGGACTCGGTATTTCATCTCACAAGGCCCCAACCCTACGACTACTATCTGAGGAGCGAGTGGCCACCGACCAACGAACGTCTCGTGGCGGCAACTCTCGCAGACGGCACGACCTCATATCCAGACGGTGGCGCCGAAGTCCTTGACGATGAACCATCACGTAGCAAGACTGCCGAGAATGGGGATACTGGGGAAGTCGAGCCAGTGCAATCCGAAGCGTCTGAAGACGAGACGGTGGATGAAATTACAAAACTCTACCTTGATCAACCCGCCGATCGCGAAGCGCTACGGAAGAAATTCAAGAAAGCGGTACGTCGCCACAAGAAGCCGCCCACGCCTTAGACACGAAGCGAGATGAGCACTCCAGGAACACCGCGCATGAAAAATGCCCCCTTGTTGTTGACTGCCCGGGGGCGAGGTCAGGTCCACCTTGTTTTGCACTCGGCAGGCGAAAGTGTTGGCTCCAATATACCATCCCGGCAGGCGGCCTCCAGATGAGCAGATCACAGTTGTCCGCAAAAACGAGCCTTCCGCATCTGGGGCAGCGAATAGGCCCCTCGGAATCGGGCCAACAAAGGCGAGGGGAGAGCACCTTCGTTCGGCCCATCATCGCCGGGGCCAAGGGCCTTGCGGCCTCTGCGGGCGAGCCCCGACGATGACAGGCCGACGAAGGCGAGAATCAGGTTTGATCAATCACAGTATTTTCTAGGAGCATGTAATGGAGACAAAGCAGACTGCTGAGCCGATGACGAATAAACAGGCAGCAATGTTTCTCGCGTGGATGGCAGGAGCGCTTGCCTTCGTGGGATTCGTCATCTGGTTCTTTGTCGTTCTGACGCACGTATCCAACTCGACTAACCCTGAAGCAGAGATGGCACAGCGGCCAGTGTTCCGCGCCGCGTTCAATGCGTTTGCCTACGTCAGAGAAATCGCTCGACCATCGTTCATGCCTGAACGCGAGTTCGTAATGCCTAACGGCGCAAAGAAGCTTCCAGACGGCACTTGGTCGGCGCCAACGAAACCTTGGCCAGCGCCAACGAGCACGGAGTCGAGTGGCGGCGAGAATAGTCCGTGAGCCTGCTTTTCTTGACCGAGAGAATAGAAGGCGAGTACCTCAAGCACCGAGCACACGTCGTGTCTGGCCTGCGTACAAAGTCAATGCCGACTAGGGACGACTGACATAGCAAGGCGAATCATGGCGGAACCGCCGTGCACCGAGGCCGATTACGTTCCCGCCACTTCTTGCCGCTGTTTCCGCTAACTAAGGGCTTCGACAATGCCGTCTCTCAAACAGCTACCTGAATCCTGGCTCACGCGCGCCCTAAGCACGATAAGACACTTGCCCCAAGCTCATCGATTGGGAGCAGTTGCGGCTGTGCTGTTATGCGGATTGGCTGTTACTTTTGTTGCAGCATTGATTTCGAAGGAAGGGCCTGACTTCCTCCAGGGCGCTCCAGTAATCGCCCTCGCTCTCTTCGTTATCGCTTCCGTGATAGTCACTTCACTTCTGAGGAACACGCATTCTGCACAATTGATCGGCTTATTCTATTTTCTGCCGCTGCTCTACACGGTCATTGTCATTTCACTTGCTCTAATCAATCGCGCAAACACTTCTACATCCGTTCGGAATGATGGCTCCGCTGCCCAACCGATGACAACTGCGCCTCTTGTTACCATTGGAAGTATTCTTCAGGATCTGGAGAAACACGCGCCAGATGAACAATGGGGAGGTTACACCACAAAAAATCCGGACGACTTCACGAAGGAGTTAATTGAACAACTCGATGCGAAACTCCAGGAGGTTCGTGACGAGCAGGGGATTGAAGACATGCGCGCAGACCCCGAACGGAATAAGCCACGCGTAATTTCCGTATTCAGCCCCATAGCCGTTGGAACTATAACTTCCTCCCAAAAAGCCGTCGAGGGTGCGATCTTTACTCTTTTTGATCACACAACAGAGACTGTGTTGTCGTCGATCAGAACTGGTTCTGATGGACAATTTGAGGTCCAACTAAAGCACGTTAAAGGGGCCTATAGCATTCTTGTTTCTGCGGAAGGCCATTTGACGCGAGAAATCAAGCGGTCTCGACCGGATACGCTGAGCCTTGATATTGACCTGTGACGCCGTATTGCCGGGGCCAAGTCGCACAGCCGAACGCATCGTGGATGACCGCTCAACGCGTTGTTCCGAACGGCGAGTCTTCAACTTGGTTGGAGCATACCGAACCGCGTTGCCGCTCCTCAATTAGCTGAATTGGCCACCGTGTCTGGCAAAAAAGCCTCCGCGCTGGCTCTCGCGGTATTCAGTTCCGATGTCCCCGCAAAGACTTCGGCAAGCTTCAGCCGCCATCACTCAAAAACAGCCCTTCGATAGAAGCAGCCCGGCCGGGGCCGGGCTGACCCTGGCGGCGATACCTGCGTGTCAATCGCGGCTGGAACCGCTTCACGCGAGGAACTAGACTAGAGGCGTCTGAAAAATTTGAAGTGACGCGATAGCGTCCGATTGCTGCTTCGCACCGAATTAACACCCGGCGCCGCAAGGTTCCGGTTTTCAACAGAAGCAGTACTTGGAGTTGTCGCTCCCCGTAAGGGGAGCGTCAG
>JBBRBM010000322.1:0-4101 GCA_038205745.1 Verrucomicrobiota bacterium
CGCACCCCAGTTGGGGCCCCGGGGGGTCGCGGCGGGGGGCTGGTGCCTGTTCGCGCGGCCGTCCCCGACCGCGCTCCAAAAATGAAAAGCGGCGGTCTTTCGACCGCCGCTGTGAATTCAGTTCAGTTAAGAACTCGCGAAGCTCGTCCCTCCAACGTTGATCAATAGATCATGTCCGCCACCGTCCGGCCCGCCGGGATGAAAGGCAGCACGTGTTCGCTGTAAGGCGTGATGACATCGAGGAGATAAGGCTCCTTCGACGCGAGCATCCGTTCGAGTGCGCCGCGCAAGTCCTTCCGGTACATCACACGCTCCGCGGGGACGTTGTACGCTTTGCACATCGTCACGTAATCCGGGTAGATCGCTTTGCGATTTTCCGGATCACCGAGATAAGTGTGACCGCGATTGCCTTTGTAGAAGCGATCTTCCCATTGCACCACCATGCCGAGGTGCTGGTTGTTCAGGATGATCGCCTTCGCCGCGATGCGTTCGATGTGCGCCGTCGCCAATTCCTGCACGTTCATGAGGAACGAGCCGTCGCCGTCGATGTCGATGACTTGCTTGCCGGGGCACGCGACTTTGGCGCCGAGCGCCGCAGGATAACCAAAGCCCATCGCGCCGAGGCCGGCGCTGGTGATGAACTGGCGGGCGAACTTGTATTTGTAATGCTGGCCCGCCCACATCTGGTGCTGGCCGACGCCGGTCGCAATGATCGCGTCGCCGTTCGTGAGCTCGTACAACAATTCGAGCACCATCTGCGGCAGGATCACTTCGTTCTCCTGGCCCGTGAGATGATCCTTCATGTGCTGCGACTTCATCACCTCTTCGGTGACTCCGTAGCGGAGCGGCGCCTTCTTCTTCCACTCGGCGACCTGCGTGTGCCACGCCTCGAACTTTTTCTGGATCGGCCGGCGGGCAATCATCTCGTTCAAGCGATGGAGCGCATCCTTGATATCGCTTTCGATCGGGAGCTGCACCTTCTTGTTCTTGTTGTGCTCCGATTGATCGATGTCGATGTGAACGATCGTTCCGTTTTTGCAGAACTCTTCGAGCTTGCCGGTCACGCGGTCATCGAAGCGCACGCCGAAAGCGAGCAACAGATCGGCGCCTTCCTTCAGCTTCACCAAAGGTTCATCCAAACCGGAACGCTGCTTGTATTCGCCGCTCACGGCCCAATTCGCGAATGCCGCTCCGTGCATGCCGAGCCAGCGCAATGAGAGCGGATGCGTTTCTGGAAATCCGCCGATGCCCATGAGCGTCGTCGTCACAGGAATCTGGGCGGCTTCAGCGAACTTCAGGAGCTCAAGCGAGGCGTTGCTCGTGATGATGCCGCCGCCGCAATAAAGCACGGGGCGCTCGGCCTTCTCGATCAATCCAATGATCTCATTCAGCACGAGGTCATCCGCACGCTTGTCGGGATTGTAGCCGCGCAATTTGATTTCCTTCACCCAGACGGGCTGCGTCTTGGCCTGCTGAATGTTCTTCGGGAAATCGATCACGACCGGGCCGGGGCGTCCGCTTTGCGCGATGTAGAACGCTTCCTTCACGATGCGCGGGATGTCCGCGATGTCGGTGATGAGATAGCTGTGCTTCACGATCGGCAGCGTCATGCCGAAGAAGTCAGTTTCCTGAAAGGCGCCTTTGCCGATCATCGCTTGCGGCACCTGGCCGGTGATGGCGACGAGCGGCACGGAATCCATGTAGGCATCCGCGATGGCGCTGATGAGATTTGTCGCGCCGGGACCGCTGGTGGCCATGCACACGCCGGCCTTGCCGGACGCGCGGGCGTAGCCTTCGGCGGCGAACGATCCGCCCTGCTCGTGACGCGGCAGGATGGTGCGAATCTTCGAGCGCGTGAGCGCCTGGTGCAGTTCCATGCTGGCGCCGCCGGGATACGCGAAGATGACTTCCACGCTCTCGCGTTCAAGCGCCTCCACGAGGATTTCGCTCCCCATCATGAGGCGGCCGACTTCGGCGCGCTCGGTGGTTGCCTGCGTTTTATCAGCGGTCTGTGTCTGTTTGCTCATAACTGCTTTCGTTTTTTGACTGCACCGGCTCGCGGAAATAAAAAACCCACGGCCGTTGCCAGCCGTGGGTTCTTGTCAAAATCTTCGCTTACGTTCGACAAGACGCCACGGCATCGCCTACTACGACGATTACCAGAACGTTTTGCCGAACAACGGTGTTCACGTGGCGCAAAAACTAGCGATGGCACAAAAGTGGGTCAAGACTGTAATCGGCCATTTGATTTGCGGAATTTGCGTTTCGCAGTTAGAAACTCCGCCATGCCATTGAGGGGTATGAGTGTTAAGAGTTTCATCGCTGCAGCCGCATTGATCGGCGCGTTCCCGGCTGCCGGGCAGATCGATCCCGAAAAGCGCCAACTCCTGCAAGTCGGCTACAACGCGTCCTTCGAAGGCCACGCGCCCATCGCGGCTTATGCGTTCTATTACTTGAACCGCCCTCAATTCCAGCGTGAAGACCTCACGCTGCGCATGGCGATTGCGCCCGTTTACTTCGACTCGGAACTTGGCATCTCGCACGCGCTCGGACCGAACACGGACCTCGGCATCGGCTTGGCGGGTGGTGGTTTTGCCGACAGCTACAACGAGGTGCGCGGCGGAAAATATCGGACCAAGGAATCGTTCGACGGGCACGGAGGCGGCGCGTCGGTGAGCCTTTATCACCTGTTCAATCCATCGTACAAGATCCCCCTCTACGGCATTGTTCGCGGCGGTGCTTACTATTCGACTTACACGGACACCGAAGACACGGCCTCGGCTTTCGCGCTTCCTGACGATCGCGCCTCGGCGAACTTTCGCGCCGGTCTTCGTTTTGGCGGCAAAGAGCCGGTGCTGTTTCCTGCGCTCGCGATGGAACTCGCCATCTGGGTCGAGTCACTCAACCGCGGCAACTCGGGCGACTACGGTTACAACGGTGACCGCGACGTGAAGTCGTCTGCCGAGTTGTTCTACGCCAACGCTTTCCTCGCCTACACCTTCGATCGCGGCGACAATCTCAGTGTGAGCATCACCACGGGCGCGAGTGTCAACGCCGACCGTTTCAGCGCATATCGTCTCGGTGGCGTGTTGCCGCTTGTGGCAGAGTATCCGCTCGTGATTCCCGGCTACTACTATCAGGAAATCAGCGCCGACCGATTCATGCTGTTCAATGGCCGCTACGCATTTGCGCTTGATGCACGGAAGCATTGGCAACTCACTGCGATGGCGGCGGCGGCGGTTGTCGATTACCTCGATGGCCACAAACAGCCTGGCAACTGGCACTCCGGCGTGGGCGGCGGCGTGGCGTATCGCTCCGAAAAAGGGACGTGGAAAGCAGGACTCACCTACGGCTACGGCATCGACGCGTTGCGCAACGGCGATCGCGGCGCGCACGTCGTGGGACTCTCAGTGCAGTTCGATCTGGAGAATTGGTTGAACAAACATCGCAGCAAGCCGTTCTGGTGGGAGTGAGGTCGGGAAACACTTCTCGTTCGCAAGCAGTTCGATAGAGCGCGCGATCTTCCTCGGAGCGCCGTTGAAATCCTGCCAACACGATTTGGAGACAACGCCTCCCACGAATCCAGATCACTCCACCACGATCCTGTAAAACCGTTGGTCGGGGCTGGTGTTGTTGTTGGTGATGGAGAGCGTGCCGCCGGTGGCGGTGTTGGTTTGCAGGGGAAGCCATTGGGCGGCGCCGAGGTCGTCTTTGTATTGGATGCGGTAGCTCTGGTTGGAGCGCGTGCCCCAGGTGAGTTCGAGGGTCGCGCCGTTGCGGGTCACGCCGGTGAAACGCGGCGCGGTGAGCACGTCGATGGTGATCGGTTCGGTGGCGCCCAGCGGCGGCGTGCCGGTGTCGGTGACGCGCACGGTGAGCGGGAAAGTGCCGAGTGTGTTGGGTGTCCAGGTGAACGCGCCGGAGCCGCTGATGCCGGCGCTGGCGGGCGCGCCGGGATCGAGCGTGAAGGTGAGAACTTGCGGCGGCGCGTCGGTGTCGATGGCGCTGGCGTTGAAGGTCAGCGTGTTGCCGAGGTAAACGAATTTGTTGCCGATGGGCGTCAATGTCGGCGCGGTGTTCGGGGTGCCATTCACGAAGTTG
>JBBRBM010000323.1:0-4083 GCA_038205745.1 Verrucomicrobiota bacterium
CGGGATGTCGCACCGGGTCGCCTCTGGGCTTGAGCGTGGCAACCATCAATTCCTCAAAAACTGCCGGAGGCAGCAGAGCCCGGCGCTGGGCCAACGCCCCATCGGTGCTACTCTTGCCGGTGAGTTGCAGGGCAGACGCATCAAAATCTTTTACGCAAATAGGTCTTGTACTTTGCACGATGATGTATAGATGAGACGGGATGCAAACGCATCCACGACTCAGTTTGATCGATCATCTCAAACAGCTTCCTGACCCGCGCGTCACGGCGCGTTGCGAGCACGAACTCATCGACGTGCTCGTCATCGCCCTCTGCACGCTCTTGTGCGGTGGCCAGGGTTTCAACGACATGGAGGACTTCGGCCACGCCAAGCACGAGTGGTTCAAAACCTTCCTGCGCCTGCCCAAGGAAATTCCCGGGCACGACACGTTCAATCGCGTTTTCGCCGCGCTCAAACCCCAAGCGTTCCTGGAGTGTTTCCTGAGTTGGACCCAAAACCTATCTGGACGCGCCGGTGGCCCAGCAACAAAAGCCCGTGCCGCCGCGCGCTTGCACCCCCGCGGCGCCTCCGTTGGCTTTCCATCAGACGGTGGAAAAAGACCACGGGCGGCTGGAGACGCGGCGCTACTGGCAGAGTGGCGAGGTGGATTGGTTTGCTGATGGCAAAATGGGAAGGCTTGCGCAGCGTGGGGCTGGTGGAGAGCGTGCGCCAGGTGGGAGAAGAGGCGCCGACGGTGGAGCGGCGCTATTACCTGAGCAGTCTGGCCGTGGACGTGGAAACATTTGCGCGGGCGGTGCGCGGGCATTGGAGCGTGGAGAACTCAACTGCACTGGGTGCTGGACGTGCAATGCCGCGAGGACGAGAGCCGCGCGCGCGTGGGGCACAGCGCGGAAAACCTGGCGACGCTGCGGCGGCTGGCGCTCAATCTCTTGAAGAAAGACCGCACGAAAACGCGCGGCATCAAAGGCAAACAACTCAACGCGGGCTGGAATCAGGACTACCTGCTCCGTTTATTGGCCTTTTGATGCGTCCGCCCTGAAGTTTGCCACCTTGGACTTGACTAACCGTCGATTCTCCAGCGAACCTGTTTCCGTGCCGGTAATGTCAACATTCTCGATCATGACACGCAGCATCATGGCTGCGCGGGAATCCACAGTGAAGTTTGGGGGCACACACGAGGGGCACACAGCTTCGCGTAAGTCCTTGGTTGCCAATGTAGCTCAGTGGTAGAGCAACGGTTTCGTAAACCGTAGGTCGTCGGTTCAATCCCGACCATTGGCTCCAGTTTAACCACTTGAGTGGCAACAACTTCGAGCCTCAGAACGGTGATTTGCCAGTGAAATTGCCAGTGAGACGCGGCTGCAAGTTTGAACTTCCAGCCACTCACTGACAACCAAGCGCCAACTCACCCTCTGCTCAATAACGAGTGGTCGCCGAACAGGTTCACATTACCGCACAGCAAAGGTAATCGGATGAAACAACGGTTCACTCTCTATCGGCGGTCCAATGGGATGTTTTATTGCGAGGACACCCACACCCGTAAGCAGCAGAGCCTCAAAACCAAAGACGAGAACGAGGCCCACACACTCCTCCACTGCAAAAACGAAGCCTTTCGACAGCCCATTCTCAATCAACAGATCGCACTGACTTACCTCAGTGCCGCAGACGGCGATTCGACCAAGCGCACCTGGCAAGACGTCATGGTCCTCATGGCTCAATCAAAAAAGAAGTCCACGCTCGTGCGTTGGCAGTCGGCGATGAAAGATTCCGCCTTCGATTTGATTCGGAATGTCGGTCTCTTTGAAACGCGCCCGGAGCAATTCTTCGCCGTGCTCAAGATCGGCACTGTCTCAACCAACGTGTTCCTGCGCCGAATCCAGAATTTCGCGTTGGATATGAATTGGCTTCCCCGCCCTGTCATTCCTCGCAGGCAGTGGCCCGCGATCACATTTAAGGAGAAGCGCGGCATCACAGCCGAAGAACACGAGGCGATCTTTGCCGGCGAACGAGACGCCGAATGGCGCGTCTTCTACGAACTGCTTTGGAATATTGGCGGCGCGCAATCCGACGTGGCTCAATTAAGGGCCGAAGACATTGACTGGTCGCTGCAGGTAATTTCATTCGAACGCATGAAAACAGGATCAGTCGTCCAGCTACATTTCGGAGGCCACGTTGCGGCGCTAATGCGATCGCTGCCCGCCCGCGGACAGCTTTTGCCACGCATCGCGGCGATGAAGGAGTCCGACCGCGCCAAGGCGTTCATGCGCCGTTGCAGATTAGTGAAGGTGTCGGGCGTGTCGCTCCACTCCTACCGCTATTCCTGGGCGGAACGTGCAAAGGTGTGCGGCTATCCCGAGCGGTTCGCCCAGCAGGCGCTTGGACACGGCAGCAAGGCGGTACATCGCGCGTATGCGAAGAAAGCCCAGATGAAGCTGCCGTCCCTCGAAGACTACGAGAGGAAGATTATTCCGCTACAACCTTCTCCCGCGCCTGTTCATGACATTCCTCTGCGGGCAACGGCGTAGTGGAGGTTTCCACTCGTGACGCACCGCACTTCACCGTGCGGTACGCCGTCTTCTTTTCGTTCCGAACCTTCCAGTACTGAACGATGCAGTCGGACGCACGAGCGAGCCACTTGGTATCGCGGCGCAATTCTTCCAGGGCGCTGGTGGAAAAGTATTTCACGCCGGTCAGCGGAGGATGGCCGAGCGGTTTCAACATTCCTTCCGACATCAGGATCGTGATCTCGTGAGGCACAAAGCCGAGATACCAAGCCGCCTCTTCGACTTTCATCCGCGCCGGATGCCTATTGAGGTTGAGAAATTGTTCCTGTTGCGAGTTCATCAATCCTCCGCGCTCACACCTTTGCTGGCGGTGTCGTTTGCAACCGGTCATCCACACCGTCCTTGTTCGCATCGACGAAACCTTGAAGGCGTCCGTGACGATGCGCGAAGAACCAACCGCCAACGCCGAGTGCAACAGCGCTCAGGATCAGCAACTCGTTGCCGACCACGAGCGTTGGTAAAATCATCAGAGCGATTCCGCCGACAATGATGGCAACGCTCGTCGTGACACTGCCGATGATTGCGCGCAGCGGCGGATATACGAGCGAAGCGATGCCGAAGAGGAACATGACCACACCGACCCAGACCACGCCTTTCAAGCTGGCGAGCTTCGCTCCGATTTCGCGCGCTGTGTCCTTCTGCGCAGCGCCAATCGTTGTGCCTGCTTTCTCGATGGTGCGCGTTTTCTGAATCGTTGGCGTCGTGAGCACGATCGTTTTCTCAGCGACGACGGGCGGAGCCTCTGGCTTCTGTTCATTACGCGTGACGACTGTCTCCTGGATCTTCGTTCCGGCGGCGAGCGGCAGTTCGACTTCCGTTGTACGTTCGAAATTCTGCGCGGCAGATTGTGCGGGGTTCTCGGGCTGCTTCAGTTCACTGGCGAACTGCGCGCCGTTCGATGGCGCTGTGCTCTTGATCGTCGCAGTGCCTGGACGAAGTGGACGTGTCGCGCAGCCAACCAGCAGCACGAGGATGGAACAGATGAGAAGTGTTTTCATTGCAGACCTTGTTTCAGTTTGAGGATTTCCAGATCGATCTCGCGGATGCGGATGTCGGCCTTGCGCTGCTCCGTTTCGATGGCGAGCAACTTCGCGTCGAACTCGCGGCGCGGGACCATGTCGTCCGTCTTTCGCTCAACACGGATCAGAGCTTCAGCGCTGGAGCGTTCCGCTTTGCCCGTGCTCTCTTTCACCGCATCGAGCGCGACCTGCATCGCGGCAATGCGCTCGCCGCTGTCGGCGGCCTTGTGTGCGACCCAGCCCATGACGGCGAGGCAGACCGCGAGCAGGAACGAATTGAAAAGAGAATGTTTGTTCATGTTCTTTTCCATCACGGCTCCACCAGGTAACGAGCGATGATGTCGCTCTCGTTGACGCCGAAGGCCCAGAGTTGCAGCAGCGCGGTTTTGTTCGCGGCGATGGACGCAGGAGCGGCAGCACCGACGAATTTCCAACCCGCCGGCCAGTTCAAGTTGCGCAGTGTCGCATCGCAGGTGATGCGCACCGTCATCGTGGAACCG
>JBBRBM010000324.1:0-4077 GCA_038205745.1 Verrucomicrobiota bacterium
GGGGACTGATGGCGCGATGCGTTCGAGCTGCAGTTCTGGAATTCCATTTCCGCCGAGCAACGTCCCGCCGATCACCCCGGCGCTGTTGGTCAGGTTCAACTTCATGGTGAACGTGCGGCTGCCTTCGCCGAAAGATCCCTGCACAGCGGTGCTGCCGCTGAGGTCGAACTGGCCCGTGTATGAGTAGCGTCCTCCGCGGTGAAAAATCTCGCCGCGGTATTTTCCGTTCGCGCGCAAGAGGAGCGTCATGTAACCGGCGTCGCTCAAGCCCGGCGTTCCAGTGGAACGAAACAGGCCGCGATAGAGTCCGGCAAGCTGCGGTAGCGCATTCGCGAATTGTGCGATGACCGTGAAGTTCGTTGCGCCGACCGGCACTTGAAATGTGATGGTCGCATTCGCCGAGGTCACGGAGCCCGACCAGCCGATGAATGAACGCCGTGGTGCGTGCTTCGCCGTGAACGTGTACGATCTCCCGACCACCAACTCCTGGCCGTTCGTCCCGCCCAGAACTTTTCCCGCGCCCACGATCTGCAAATCGAGCGGCACCGTGGCGACGTAGAAGAACGTCACGCTCGACGAGTTGGTCGAGAAATGTCCGTCGGTGTCGATGCTTTGGAAACTGACGGTGTTGAATCCGGGCTGAGGCGCCACGTGCGCTTCCCAGTTCGTGGTGCCGGATGCGATTTCAAACGCCGTGTTCGTGCCTGCGCGATAGACGACGCGCGCGACGCCGACATCATCGCCCGCCGTGCCGCGAATCGTGACGAGGCCGTTGGTGAATCGCGCGTCGGGAGAAAGGGCTTCCACCGAGATCGTCGGCGGCTCGGGACCGGCGGGTGGGTTCGTGCGGTTCAGCACCGAGATGCGCGTGTAATACAGTTGGTTGTAATTGGGGTTGATGGTGGTGCTGTTCGTGAATGCCACCGGCAACTCCGTGAAGATGGCGATGGGTGATCCGCCATTGAATCTCGAGAGGTTCACGATCCCGGCATTGGTGCTCAACGTGTTGAAGTGCTGAAGCACATTCGTGCCGTCAGTGGCGTTGGTGCTTTCGATCACGCGCCCGAACACGGTGAAGCCGCCGTTCTGCTCATCGAGGTTCGTCGAGTTGTTGCCGAGATTGAAGAACCACTGGCTCGTGGCGGAGTTCGGGTCGCCGCCGACTTTCGCCATCGCGATCGTGCCGAACGTGTTGCTCAAGCGGGGGCCGGTCGTGAACTCGTTTGGCAACCGGCCGAAGTTCGACACGGACTGAAACGAAGTGAACTGGTTTGGATTTGTGGGATTTGCCACGGTGTATCCGCCACCCTGCACCACGAAATTTTGCGCGAGCCGATGAATGAACGTGTTCGAGTAAGCGCCGCTCTGCACGTAGAGCAGGAAGTTTTGCACCGTCTGCGGTTTGTCCTGATCGAACAACTCCACATCCACGTTGCCGAGGGTGTTCGTGCCACGGATGATTTCGAAGCGCACGACGGTGTTGGACGGATTCGGTTCCGGCGATTGGGCAAAGCATTTTCCAATCAGCAGAAAGCCGGTGATGAGGAGAAACCAACGAGCAAGGAAGGCAGTTCTCATCTCTCTCTACCGACATTCAGCGTGACGAAATTTCATCGCGGCAGTTTGAGTGTGGCGTGACAAGCCGCCAAGAATTATTCGGGCGGGCGGGAGGAAAGGGGCGCATCTTGAACGTACCGTCTCCCTTTCGCTCCCTCACGGTCGCGGCTCTGCTCGGAGGGGCGCGAAGGTCCGCCAACAGGGCCGCGACCGTAAGGAGCGAAGGAATCTGAAGGGAGCAGAATGGCGGTACGTTCAAGATGCGCCCGGAGGAAAGTTGGACGCGGGATGCAAGAGCTGTTGAGATGGGAGGGATGAGATTCTGGATTTGCTGCACGTGGTTCGCCGCGCTCAACGCCTTCGGAGCCGCGACAGCTCCCGGTGGCGACTGGCAACAGTTGGTTGGCGAGGCGCGATCGGCATGGCGGACGAATGCGGCGGCCGCCCTCACGTTGTGTGATCGCGCCGTGGCAGCGGCCGGCACAAACGCGGCGCCGTGGATGATGCGTGCGGCGATTGAGGACTCGTGCCGCGATTACGAGAAGGCGCTGAAGGACGTGTCCGAGGCGCTGCGCCTGGAGCCTCGGCTGATGGACGCGTATCAGTTGCGCGGCACGATTCAGTTCAAGCTCTCGCACTTCCGCGAGTCGGTGCAGGACTTCGACCGATTCCTCGCCTACGCGCCGTCGCAGCGACCGTATCACTGGCAGCGCGGCATCTCGCTCTACTACGCCGGTGATTACGAAGGCGGCCGCAAGCAGTTCGAGCTGCACGAGTCGGTGAACCCGAATGATGTGGAGAATGCCGTGTGGCATTTCCTGTGTGTCGCCCGTGCCATCGGCGTGGAGCGGGCGCGGCAACTGATTCTGAAGCCGGGTGCTGATGCGCGTGTTCCCATGGCGGAGGTTTATGAACTGTTCGCGGGGAAGGGGAGCGTGGAGAAAGTTTTGTCGGCGGCCACTGCACGCGGCGGCGATGACCCGGTGTTCTATGCGCATCTGTATCTTGGGCTTTATCACGAAGCCCTCAAGAACAAGGAGCGTGCCCGGGAACATATCGACAAGGCCGTGGCCATTGGGCCGAACCATTACATGGGGGACGTCGCGCGGGTGCATGCGAAGTTGCTGAAGTCGCGGTGAACGGCGGATTGGTGGCAGGTTTGTTAAGCGTTGGTAAAAGTGGGCGGACTTCGGTGAAGCGAAGGTAAAGATACTTTTCCGCACACGGCGGCGGGCTTTTGATGCGTGCATGAAAGCTCGCAATGACATCCGCAACGGCGCGGCATTCCTCGCCGCATTTCTTTTCAGCGCGCTTCCGATCGAGGCGCAGATTCCGCCGACCGGCTCGTTGAACCTGGTGGCGCCCAGCGCGTCCGCCAGCAGAGTCACGATCACTGATCCCGGCGACCATGTGTGGATTCTGCAAACCTCTCCGGACCTCAGCACGTGGAGCGATGTAGATGCGTGGAAGATTCACAACGGGAGCTTCCATCGAACCCTGTCGCGCAACGGAGCAGGGAATCTATTCTATCGCGCCTTCTTCGATCCAGCGCGTCAGTCGATCTTCAGCGCCACGAGCAATGCGCTGGTGTTGCCGGGAATCGCGTTCAACTATTCGCCGCCGTTGCCGCCGAATTATTCGGCGCCGCCCATTCTCGGACAGGACAACACGCCACCGAACAATCCCATCACGGACGCCGGCGCGACCCTCGGGCGCGTGCTCTTCTACGACAAGCGGCTCTCGACCAATGGCACCGTGTCGTGCGCGTCCTGTCACCAGGCGAAGTTTGGATTCTCCGATCCGCGTCCGTTCAGCGTGGGATTCAACGGCGGACTCACGGGGCGCAATTCGATGGGACTGACCGATGCACGGTTCTATCCGCGGGGACGTTTCTTCTGGGATGAGCGCGCGGCGACGCTCGAGGAACAGGTGTTGCAGCCGATCCAGAATGCGGTGGAGATGGGAATGACGTTGCCGGCGCTGGTGACGCGGCTGGGCGCGGAGCCGTTTTACACCAACCTGTTCGCGAACGCCTTCGGGACTCCCATCGTGAACACCAATCGCATCTCACGCGCGCTCGCCCAGTTTGTGCGCTCGATGGTTTCGACGCGGTCCAAGTACGACATCGGTCTCACGAACAATTTCGCGAACTTCACCCAGCAGGAAAATCTCGGCCGGCAAATTTTCCTCGGCCAGGTCGGCAACGCCACGTGCGCCGCTTGTCACGGCACCGATACGTTCAGCGCGCCGAATATTTTCAACAACGGGCTGGAGTTTCCCTACGTGGATCGCGGCGTCGGCGCCATCACCGGCCAGCCGCAGGACGATGGGAAGTTCAAGGTGCCATCGTTGCGCAATATCGAACTCACCGCGCCTTACATGCACGACGGAAGTTTCGCGACGCTGGAACAAGTGGTGGAGTTCTATAATTCCGGCGTGGTCGACAACCCGAATCTCGGACCGGCGCTGCGCTTGCCGCCCACACCAGGGCAGCCGCCTGGCGCAGTTCGCCGCCTCAAT
>JBBRBM010000325.1:0-4043 GCA_038205745.1 Verrucomicrobiota bacterium
TGCGTCTGGGACTTACGGCTTCAGGCATTCGAGCGCGATGCGTGGGTTACTCACGTTCTTCAGCGCAGCGCATCACCCGATTTCGACGGCTATCTCGCCACCACGCTCAACGTCGATGTGTGAACACCCGGAAGCGCCTAATCCCCAAGCATAGCTTTGACCGGAGCACGCGCGGGGGGAGCGTTGATTGGAACCAGGGTGTGACGCGCGTGCGGAGCGTCGAAGCTATGCTTGGTTCAACACGCTTTTACAAACAACCCGTTCGCGGAACTCGAAAACAAGTAATCTTCTCGCGTTAGGGTCGTTGCTCTAGTTTCTAATCTTCATGATTCGGCATTGTCACAATTGCGGATGCGAATATCGCCTGCCCGGAAATCCCGGTCGTGCCGAGACGTGCCATCAATGCGGCGCCGACTTGAAGGTCTGCCTGAACTGCATTCACTACGACAGAGCCGTGGCCGAACAATGCAGGGAGCGTCGCGCCGACCTCGTTCTGGAAAAACACATGGCGAACTTCTGCGAATACTTCGACATGAAGCGCGGCGCGTGGGCCGGCAAAGGCGCAAACCAACGTGAGGAAGACGCGCGTGAGAAGCTGAAGAAGCTGCTCGGCGATTAAATTTCAAACGAGCGCACCCGCTGAAAGGCCACTTGCAGCGGCGCCCATCCAAGCGCGAACGACAACACGCCGAATCCACTCAGGCAGCAGATGCTGCGAATGAAGAATTCTCCAGTGGGCGGCTGCGCCCAGGGCGTGCCGAAACCCAGCAGCACCACGGACGCGAGGATGTAGAGGAAGCTCAGCACAAGGCAGAACGTCCCCCCGAAACCGCTGACGATCTTGCCGGGATTGTCCTCACGCAAATTCGGGTAAAGCACACCAAGACCCACCGCCAGGCCGTTCAACGTAAAGCTCATCACCGCGACAGCGAGCGTGAAGAACAGCGTGCGCAACAAATCCATCTGCAACATGTGACACGAGAGCCAGATCAACCCGAGAGTCACCGCGAGAGAGAATGTCACGGCCATCACATATTTCGTTTTCACGACTCGGACGAGCCCCAGTGGCGCCATGCCGACGATCCAAAGGCGTTTCCCTTCCAATGAAAATTGCGGATAGACGAAGCGCGTGGTGATGGTCGCAAGGTTCAGCGAGCAGGCGCCGAGATTCAGGAACGCCACCAGGTTCACCCAGAATGGATTCGTGAGTTGCTGCGCGAAGTGCCGCAGGTTCACGATGTAAACCGCGAGCAAACCGAAGAGCATCAGCGATTGCCCCCATTGCGTCGTGTCGCGCCAGAACATCCGCGCGTCCTTCACGATCACGGCCCGGATGTCGCTGGGCACCCCGGGAATGAGCGACACGAACCGTTCCATTCGGCCCGGAAGTCCTTCACCCAATTGTTGCCGCAACTGCCAATCCTGAAACCAGCGCCAACGACGGAAGACGCTGTTCCGGCTCTGCACCGCCGACGCCGCCGAATAGAAAAAGTTTCCCGTCTGCGTGAATGCCATCGCGCCGAAAAAGAGCACGTTGCTCAACAGCACAAGCATCAGAAACACGGCGGCGGTGACAGCCCCTTCGGTCCAGTCCAGCACGCTTTGTGAAAGCCAGTAGCTGGGCAGGAATTGGAATTGGGCGATGCGCGTCCGCGTCAGCATTTGGTTCATCATTCCAAGCACGCGGGTTTCGGAACTCTCCTCCAAAGTGCGATCCGGCTTCAGCCAGAACACGATGATGAACAGCAGCAGCGCCAGCAAAACCAACGCCCCGACTTGAAACACCCGCCGGTCCACGTATCGCGCGATCACGAGTGCGAGGCACGCGCCCAACACAGCCGGCAGCATGATGAACAGCGCCACCATGATCACTGTCACCGGATAAAAGTGCCACGGCACGTTGCGCGTCATGCCGTACGCGGCCAGGAACGGCGCGATCAAAAACAAAAACGCCCACGACGCCAGCACCGCGGACTCGATGGTCTTCCACTGAAAGATCGTTTGCGTGCTCACGGGCAGTGTCATCAGCGCGGATGTTTCCCGGTTGCGAAAGAAGTTCGTGTAGCTGATCACCAGGTTGCTCAGCATCAGCAGCACGAACAGCAGTGCAAACAGCAGAAACAATAACCGCTCCAACAGCACCGTGCCCAGCCCCGGAAAGCGTGATACGAACGTCAGCCCTTTCAGGAACAGCCAGAACGCCAGCGCGAGATAGCCGAACATGAACATCACGATCACGAGCGTGAGCAGCCGTGACTGATGCCGCAGACCCGTCAGTCGTCGCCAGCTTTGCAGCAGGTTCACCCGCATCAGCAGGCTGAGCGGCGCTGGCGTAAACGGTTTTGGTGCCTCAGCAGACATCGATGCGAGTAAACACCACACGCGCAACCACAGCCACGAAGAAACGCGCCTGGGCATAACCGCAGTGCGATGAATACTGCCGGGAAGGCCGAATGGATTCTCTTGGAGTGCGGTGACTTGTCACCGCTTTTTCGTTTGGCGACTCGTCGCCAAACGGCCGACGCGCCAAGTCGCGCCGGAGAAAAAGCGCCGCCAAGTCGGCGCACTCCAAACGCAGCCTGACTGGCCAGCGGTTCCAATCGCACCCGCATCACGGCAAAGTCTGTTGGCCTTTCGGCGAGGAACACTATATTCCCCGCTCGCGAATGAAGTTCGGCACGCTCGACTTACGCTCCAATTTGTTTCTCTCGCCACTGGCGGGTTACACCAACCTGCCCTTTCGCCTCACCGTGCGCGAAGTCGGCGGGCTTGATCTCGCCACCACCGATCTCGTCAACGCCCGTTCGCTCATCGAGAAAAACCCCAAGGCCTTCAAGCTCATCGAAACTTCCCCGGCCGATCGTCCGCTCGCAGTGCAACTCTTCGGCTCCGTCCCCGAAGAAATGCGCGACGCCTCGATCATGCTCGAAGAACGCGGCATTGCCTCCATCGACATCAACATGGGTTGCCCCGTGAAGAAGGTCTGCAAAGTCGGCGGCGGCTCCGCCATGATGACCGAGTTGGACAAGACCGCCGCCCTCGTGCGCGGCATGGTCAACGCCGTGAAGATTCCCGTCACCGCGAAGATGCGCCTCGGCTGGGACGACGACAACATCACCGCGCCCGACCTCGCGCGAGCACTCGAAGATGTGGGCGTCGCCGCCATCTTCATTCACGGCCGCACGCGCGAACAAGGTTTCGGCGGCACCGTGAACCTCGCTGGAATTCGCAAAGTCGTTGCCGCCGTGAAGAACATTCCCGTCATCGGCAATGGCGACGTCACCACGCCCGAAGCCGCCCGCCACATGCTCGCGGAAACCGGCTGCGCTGGAGTGAGCATTGGCCGCGGCGCGTTTTACGATCCGTGGATTTTCGTCCGCACCCGCCACCTGCTCGATCGCGGCGAACTCCTGCCCGAGCCCCTCTTCGCCGAACGCGTGCGCGTCATGTGCCGCCACCTCGATCTCATGGTGGAAGTCTTTGGCGAGGAACACGCCTGCCGCATGTTCCGCAAAGTCGCGCCGTGGTATACGAAACGATTCGGCCCCGCCAACCAGTTCAACAAACGCGTCGTCCACCTCGCCTCGCGCGACGAATTCCACGCCATCCTTCAGGACTACATCCGCTGGCGCACCCAATTCGTGGACGAACACGGCGAATTGAAACCCCAGTACCGCCCCGCCCCTATGGTCGCCTCATTTATGGCAGAACCCGCCAGCGCCACCCGCCAGCACATCCCGGTCCCGAAAGGCCCGGTGGAAGTTTGGTAACTCTCCGCCGTGCGGAACCCAGGTGGCGACAGGAAGTTTGAGCCTCCTTACGTCGGCTGCTACGTGGGGAAGGTTCATGGGGAGGGCTGGGGTGAGACTTCCCCGAAACTGTTCGCGCTTTGAACCCCTTGAACCGTATCCGTCCGGCCAAACCAGCTAGGCGGAAGGTGGGGATTGCGGCAGCGTTGGAGGCGTGAAATGTAAGCGCTCGCGCCTGGCTGAAGTTCAAATCCAATCCGCGTCCTATGCTCCCGCGTCTGGGCGGGCTGGCGG
>JBBRBM010000326.1:0-4029 GCA_038205745.1 Verrucomicrobiota bacterium
CGCCATCGCGTATGGCGTCGCGCCAAGGGCGCGGTTGACCGGAAGGGCGACTTTCCAGTCGCCCGAGACCGGTCGACCGAACGTACTTCGGCGGCAGGAAAGCCGCCGCTCCGGTGCGAATGCCGACGTGCTTGGCAAGAAATGTGGGGCAAGCGCAGGGCTACCCGTCGCCCCAAGCGCCTCGCTCCCCACGAGTGGGCACCCACCTATGAATACTGATCTCCGCCCCTGGCCTCAGTTCATTTCTAGCCGTCACGTCGCTCGCCGCAGTTCCGCTTGCTTGCGCTCAAGCCGTCAACCCCGTGCCCTTTCGTCCCCGCCTCCATCGTTGGCGGCGTCCGGCACCGTTTTTTCCAAGCAACCATGAACCTATCAACTCCTCCCTTCTCCCAACGGCCGCGTCCGCTTCGTTGTGGTCTTCACGCCGTGGCTGCTCGTGCCCTGTGGCGCGGCCTGCTCGCGCTAGGCTTTGCCGGTGGCGTCATTCTCGCGACGCCTTCGGCGGTTGCGGCGGAAAAAGCCAGTAAGGGCGAGGCCTCGGAGAAAAGCGGCCGCAGCGAAGCCGCCAAGCCCGCCGGTTCGATGGTGAAGGTCGTCGATGGAGTGGTGCAGCCCCGCCGGCCGATCGCCGAGGCGATTGCCGAAGCCATGCAATTTCTGCGCAAAGCCGACGGCGCGTACGTGCCGGGACGCATCGATGGGGAACTCGCCGGTTATTTCATGAGTGCGCATGTGAATGCCGACGGCTCGCGCATCGCCCGCCGCCAGCTCAGCTTCCCCGCGCGGCAGCACGCCTACTTCATCCGCACGTTCCTGCACTATTACACCTACACCGGCGAACGGGAGTGGCTCCAGCGGGCGCGCGACCTCGCCGACTGGAACATCGCGCACTCCACGCCCGTCACCGCCGCGTATCCCAACCTGCCGTATTCAGCTTATCAGGACGGCAAGCCGACGGGCAGCGCGGACAAGAACAGCATCGAGACGGACAAACCGGCGTGGATTGGCACCGCGTTTCTCGTGTTATACGAGAGCACGGGCGACAAACGTTATCTCGAGGCCGCCCGCAAGATCGCGGCCACGCTGGTCAAACACCAACGGGCGGATGGCAGCTGGCCCTTTCGGGTCATCCCGGAGGACGGCACTATTTATGAAGACGTGGGTGGCGCGCCGGTGTTCTTTGTGGCGTTCTTCGAGCGGCTGCACCGTCACGAAGACAAGCCGGAGTATGTCCGCGCACGCGACAACGCGGCTCGGTTGATGATCGCGAGGAATGTGGAGCAGGGCCAATGGGGCACTTACCACGAGGACATTAAACCGAAGCCCGGCACACATTTGTCGGCGGAGCCGATGAGCTTCACGGCCGCGTATCTATTCAGCCAGCCGGCGGTGCATCCTGAATACATCGAATTGGGCAGGCGCGTGCTCCGGCAGATGGAGGCGAAATTGGTGCATACGGAAGGGCACGCCGCATCGCCGGCACCCGCGGTCGCGGAGCAGGCCACGTTTGCCCATATCATGGCGGGGCACACCGCACGCTACTGCATGGCCCTGGCCAACCTCTATCGAGCGACGCAGGATCCGGAGGTGAAGCGCCGTGCGCTCTCTGGGCTCAATGCCGTCACCTATATGCAATCCGACGCGGGCCTATTCCGCACTCACTTCTATGATGTGAAGCGGAAGGAGGAAAAAGATCCCGCCACGGCGCCGAACTGGTATTCGCAGCATCTCTACACGGTCTGTCACATGCTCGAGTGCATGCCCGCGTTCCCGGAACTGGCGCCCGATGGCCAGGACCACATTCTTGGCAGCGCGGTTTCTTTGCACGGAGTCAGCTACGCGCGCGCTTCCGTAAAGTATGCTGCCAACCTGCCGACCGAGGTCGTGCTGAAGTTGAGCTTCACGCCGAAATCGGTGCAGCTTGGCGGTCGGCCCTTGCGCGAACTCGCTTCGGACAAGACCACCGCAACCGG
The DNA here is from genome assembly GCA_038205745.1 of Verrucomicrobiota bacterium. Lineage (GTDB taxonomy): Bacteria > Verrucomicrobiota > Verrucomicrobiia > Limisphaerales > SIBH01 > JANNGC01. The sequence goes on from JBBRBM010000326.1 coordinate 1,974, forward strand.
CGACGGCTGGACGTTCAATCCCTCCACGCGCGTCCTCACGGTGCGCCACGCCGCGGGTCAGGTGAGCATCGCGCCGTAAATCGATGCGGCGAGCGCCGGCGAAGTGATGGTCGTGGTCCACTCGCGGGCGCTTGCAGTCACGGTTGAGAAAGAGCTTCCAATGTTCGAAATCATCATGTCACGAAACCTCCATCCAAGTTCTACGTTTGCCGGTTCGGGTCGTTCGCAGGCGACTGCAATTTCGCGAACCGGAGCCCGGCTCCGCGGCGGCCTCGTGGGTGTGGCCGGTATGCTCTTCCTGGCCGGCGCCGGATTTCTGTACGGCGCCCAAAGTGAACGGCCAGCCGGGGTGAAAGTTGTGGACGGCGTCGTCATGCCGCGCCGGCCGATAGCGCAGGCGATTTCCGACGCGATGCAGTTTCTGCGCAAGGCCGACGGTGGCTACAAACCCGGCCGAATCGACGGCGAACTTGCGGGATACTTCATGAGCGCGCACGTCAACCCCGACGGCACGCGCACGACCCGGCGCCAGCTCAGTTTCCCGGCGCGGCAGCATGCTTACTTTATCCGCACGTTCCTGAATTATTACGCTTACACGGGAGAACGGGAATGGCTGCTGCGCGCGCGCGATCTGGCCGACTGGAATCTGGCGCACTCGACCCCTGCGACCGCCGCCTACCCGCATCTGCCGTATTCAGCCCATCAGGACGGAAAGCCGACCGGCAGCGCGGACGAAAACAGCATTGAGACCGACAAACCTGCATTTATCGGCATCGCCTATCTAGTGCTGTATGAAAGCAGCGGTGACCGCCGTTATCTGGACGGCGCCCGCAAGATTGCCGAAACACTCGCGCCGAAACAGCGCGACGACGGCAGCTGGCCTTTCCGCGTCATCCCGGAGGATGGCGCCATTTTCGAGGACATGGGCGGCGCCCCGGTTTTCTTCGTGGAGTTTTTTGAGCGGCTGCAGCAACACGATCCCAGGCCGGCCTGGCGCAAAGCGCAGGGTGAAGCCATGCGGTGTCTCATCACCCGCAACGTGGAGCAGGGGCAGTGGGGCACGTATCACGAAGACATCAAGCCGAAGGCGGGGACGCATTTGTCCGCGGAGCCGATGAGCTTCACGGCCAATTATCTCTTTCGTCATGCGAAGGAGCATCCCGAGTACGTCGAGATGGGCCGGCGGGTGTTGGCGCAGATGGAGGCGAAGTTGGTGCACACGCAGGGTCACGCGGCGGCTCCTGCACCTGCCGTGGCGGAGCAGGCGACGTATGCCCACATCATGCCGGGCCACACCGCCCGTTACTGCCTGGCGCTGTCCAGCCTCTATCTGACCACGCGCGACGACGCGGTGAAACGCCGGACGCTGTCCGCGCTGAACGCGGTGACCTACATGCAGTCCGAAGCGGGTCTGTTTCGGACGTACTTCTACGACGTCAACAAGAAGTCCGAGGAGGATGTTGGCCGGCCGAACTGGTATTCGCAGCACTTGTACACGGTCTGCCACCTGCTGGAGTGCATGCCGGCGTTTCCGGAGCTGGCGCCGGAGGGCCAGGACCACGTGCTCGGTTTTTCGGCGGGCTTGCGCGATGTGCAGTACGCGCCGGGATTGGTCCGCTACGCGACGATCGTGCCCGCGGAGGTGACGATGAAGTTAAGCTTTGTTCCGAAAGCGGTGAAGGTGGGCAACCAAACGCTGCGCGATCTCGGGAGAACCCCCGCGGGCGGCGAGGGCCCGGGCTGGGCTTTCGACCCGCAGACCCGCGTGGTGACGGTCCGCCACGGCGCCGGCGAGGTGAGCGTGACGAAATAGCGCGGGTAGTGCAGGGCGCCAGCCGGGAAATTTCCTGCCGCGGGCTCCGGCCGCCACCGAGGAGCCGCCCACCCGAGTGAACACGGCAGGATTGATGCGCGGCTTCGCGGTCTTTGCGTGAGACCTGCTTGTGGCGCGCATGCCTCAAATGCGGCTCGAGTCTGTCGTGGCTGCGGGCGCCCGGGGGGGGGTGGATTTTATGTATTTAATTCGAGAATACCCACGCGGGCGCTCCCCACCCCC
>JBBRBM010000327.1:0-4011 GCA_038205745.1 Verrucomicrobiota bacterium
CTGGCCTTGCGCCTTTTTCGCGTACGCGCGATGGACGATTTTGGAATTCTGTCCCAGCGCTTTCTGAGCGTAGCGCTCCGGGTATCCAGAATTGGCCGAGCGCTCGGCCCACGCATACCGGTAGGACTGGAGAGTCACCCCCGTGATTCCCAATCCCTGGCAGCGTTGTTTGAATTCCGTCGCCCGGTCCGCCTCCCGCACCGTGTAAAGGTAGGGGAACAGCGGTCCGGTGGCGGGCCGGCGTTCGATGACCTGCCAGGCTTTGGGTCCGATCCTGGTTCCTCCGAGGTTGTGGGTCTTGTGGCGCGAGTAGGTGAAGGAGCGGTTGTTGCGGTCGATGTCGACACTGTCCAGCGTGGCGATGTCTGTTTGGGATCCGCCCAGATGCCAGCACAGCTCGTAGAAATCCAGGCGCTCGGGATTTCCCTCGCGGCCGATGATCAGGCAGTGCTCCTCCCATCGGATGGCGCGCGCCTCCTTGTACTTGATCCTGGGAAACTTTTTCTTTGGCAGAATCGCGACGGGCAGCCAGCCCAGGTCCACCGCGTGATTTTGAAATCGACGCAGGTAAAGATTGGTGCAGGTTCCGCCCATGCGCAGCACCTCGAGCAAGTCGGCCGGTTGCGTTTCCACGAGCAGCTTTTTCTCAATCAATTCGTAAGCGGGGTTCTTGAGCGCAGTCTGATAGCGGTGGAGCGTGGGGCCGGTCTTGTCCTTGATGATATCCTCCATGACAAACTTCCACGTGCGCCTGACGAGTTCGGGATCCGCGGCTGAAAGGTAAGCGAGGCCAATTTTTCGGTTGATGTGGGGTTGCTCGATGGCCTCGTTTTTGTGGCGGACGACCTTTTCGGCCTCCTTGCGATCGGTGGTATTCATGCTGGGGCGCGCGCCCGTGAGCGTATCCACGCAGTAGCACATGTCACCGCGGTCGGTTCTCTGGATGACCCGATATCGCTTCTTCTTCATACCTGTATTCAGTATGGGTCAAAGCGATTCCGCTTCGAAATGGATAGGGCGAGCCTTCCGCCGGGATTAACCCGGATTCGGCACGCCTTTCATTTCTGGTGCACGTTTGGGTGCACGTTGGGCCCTTTTCAGGGACTTAGCCACCCTCCCTCCGGAAGAAACTCGATGAAACGCTGGCGTTTTCGAGCTGGAGGCGAGGGTCGGAATCGGACTGTTTTATGCCGACTCTGAAACTCGCCTAAACCGTTCGGCAGCAGCCACTTCTCTAAGTGCTGCACTGGTAAGAGATTATCAACGTTAGATGCCGCAATCAAGTAAAACAAATCGTAGCTGATGCCTGCAAACTTCTACCGGCGGGAACACCTTTGGTGCCCGTTTTGATGCCCAGTCATAAACATCCGAAATCAGGAAAAGGGGGAGGTAAGTTTGCCACGAAAAGGTGCCTTCTTTGAACAGATGCATGCTTGCAGCCGGGTTCGGTCATCCTCGATATAAAGCCGTGGCCATGATCAGGTTAGCATTCGCTCTGCTCGCGACGTGTGTCCTGGCTTTTGCGGCGGACATTGATACGCACGGCGCGAAGATTGCCCCGCTCATCGATCCGGCGAAGCTCGCGACGCTCGGTGAACGGGGCGCGAACCCGCGTGTGCAAAAGATCGTTTACTGGCTCGCCACCGCCCGGAGTGAAGGCGCAAACATTACGAATGTGATCGAGCGCGCTCTGTCCTCAGTTTTAGTCACGAACCAACTCCGCCGCGAACTGACGAAAGCAACGATGCTGCGCAACCTGTTGATCGCTGATCGGCCCGGGTGCCTGGATAAAGAAGGACTCGACGACATGCGTCGCGGGAATGCTGCAACAGTGAAGCGCGGCTGGTATCGTGGTGACCAACTCAGCGTTGACCACGTTATCCCGCGTGCCGTGGTGCCGGAACTCGACAACGTGATTGCGAATCTCGAATTACTCCCACAGCGCGCTAACGCACGGAAGAACTCGACGATTGGGCAGCGGCAACGGGACTTTGCACAAAAACTGAATAAGGCGCGGCTTCTCAGCAAGGAAGGACTGCAAAAGGTCATGCGCGCAAAACGGTAGAACAGAGGAAGCAACGCTTCCGAACGCGCCGCCCGCGCTCAAGGGCTAAACAGCTTCCGAACGCCACAACGAAGCAACTTCGCGACAGCGAATAGCAGGAACGCGCACTCTCAACAGCAATCCGAACGGAAGTGGACGCACGCGTTTGGTACGACACAGACAGCTTGTCACGACGATCACTTCAGGAACACTGAAGCCATAGCTGGGGCAGTCGCATCCATCACCGAAAGCGAATTGGACGTGCTGAGTGAAGAACGCCAAAACCACGTTCTTGGATTTACCGGGACAGCGCCACGAGGCGGGCAAGGCGTTTGGGTGTTCAGTCAGAGTAGATGAGCTTTCCTTCAAGTTGTGAAGGGTTCGTAGTCGAGAAGCCGCGCCAGCACCGAATCAAAATCCGGATGGCGTTTGCGTGTGAGCGATAGTTGCCCATGTCGGAATAAAGTTCCTGCCGATATGACAAGTCTTCGCGCAAGATCAATACCTCCATTTCGCCGGTTTTATAGCGGAACACGTACTCGCCGGCCACTTCGCGTGGGTTTTTAATTGCTCGTGGCGAGCAGCCCGTTACCACAAAAGCAACGATGCAGCAGATGTAGAATATCCCTTTCATCGGCGTGGAGCGCGGCCTGCTATTTAACATCAGCGCGGTTCTTCACACGAAGCAGCGCGTAGCCAGAGTCCTCTGAGAACACAATGAATGCGTTCCACTTGGAAGAAGGGCGCTGCCAAAAGGCCGGTGTCGATTGAGATCGCACGGGTGGATCTAGCCGCTTCTCAGGATTTGGAAAGTCACAAAAATTGAAGAATTTGTTCATTGTTAATCCTATGCCGCCATACGACCAAGTTCCGCTGTTGGTGAAGGATGGCGTTGCGTGTGAACGATAGTTGTCTATGTCGGAATAGAGTTCCTGCTGATAGGATAAGTCTTCGCGCAAAAGCAACACTTCCATTTCGCCAGTGCGGTATTTGAAAATGTACTCACCCGCCACTTCGCGTGGATCTTTAATGGCACGTGGCGAGCAGCCCGCTATCAACAGAGCAACGATGCAAATGAGGGTTTGGAATTTTGAAATCATTGGGGTCTTGGAACGACGACGAAGGTCGTAATGTTGTAGTTAACGTCAATGGTGCGCATCGGTCCGTTCGGGCGGTAAGGATTTTCGCCCGTGAAAGCCGCGGTAGGATTCTTTGGGTCGTAGCCACCGACGGTACCGGATAGTCGTGTGCCGGAAACTGCTGTCATGTGGTCTTGCATCGTCACTGTAACCGGCACAATTACCGCACCGTTGACAAAGATGGGTGTTCCAGCTTGTGCGGAGCCGGCAATGCTACCTTGGAACGCTCTGGCCGGATTGAATCCCGCTGCATCATCACACTACTTCCGGTTGGCCGCCTGTCTCTCGATCTGGTATCCGACATCCACGTCGAACGAAATGGCACGCCAGCCTTTGTCGCCTATGACCCAGAGTCCCTGAACATTGTCGGTTTTTCGACCGGGATTGTGCGCGGTAGTTTGTCCCCTAGCTTGGCGACACATCCCGTCGAAAACAACGAACTGCCCTCGGATGCGCCATGTGCCCGAATTAGTGTATAGCGGAGTAGTGCCGACAGTCAGTAATTGCTTGAAACTGCCGTCTGTACGGATGTCAAACACCTCCTTTCCGCCGCCGTATTTTCCGACGTAAGTTCCTGGCACTTCTGCGGGTGTTGGCGGAGTTTGGTCCGCGCAGCCATAAAGCGCGACCGTTAATATCAGTACCGTGAGAGCAAAGGCCGTCTTCATGGGCGTGGAGAATTGGCGGAAGGAGTGACAGGGATCGTCTGCTGCCAGATAAATGTTTGCGAAATTGTCGAGAATGGGCCGCTGTTGCCAAAGTAATTGTTTGGGAAGACAGAGCGTGGGATGAGGTCCGAAGGCGTATCGATCGGACTGGCGGAATGGA
>JBBRBM010000328.1:0-3995 GCA_038205745.1 Verrucomicrobiota bacterium
CTGGAGCAATCTGCGGTCGAGCCTTTGGTTCCTGCCTTCGCTGATCGTCGCAGCCAGCGTCGTGTTCGCGGTGGCCTTGATCGAGACTGATTCCTCCGGGAGTGACCGCTGGCTGGCTCAATGGCCGCGGCTCTTCGGGGCGGGAGCGGCGGGCGCGCGCGGGATGTTGTCCACGATTGCCGGCTCGATGATGTCGGTCGTGGGCGTCACGTTCTCCATGACTTTGGTGGCGCTGGCGATGGCTTCGAGCCAATACACCTCGCGCATCCTGCGAAACTTCATGCGCAGCCGCCTCACGCAGACCGTGCTCGGAGTATTCGCCGGCATTTTCACGTATTGCCTGATTGTGTTGCGGACGATTCGGGGCGGCGACGAGGGCGCCTTTGTTCCTAGTCTGGCGGTTTTCTTCGGCTTCGTGCTGGCAGTCGGTGGCGTGGGCGTGCTCATCTTCTTCATTCACCACGTTGCCTCTTCGATTCAGGCTTCCAGCATTATCGCTTCCGTCGCTCACGAAACCATCCACGCCATTGACCGGCTGTTTCCCAAACACCTGGGACACGGGCCGGGCGAAGCCGATGGTGACCATACTGCCGGCCCGCTGATCGCGCGGAAGTGGCGCGCCGTGCCGGCGAGGGAGAGCGGTTACATTCAGAGCGTGGATAACGCGGCGCTTTTGCGCCTGGCGCGCGAGCAGAAAACCGTGGTGCGGATGGATTACGGCATCGGCGAGTTCGTGGTCGAGAACACCGCGCTGGTTTCAGTCGCGCTGAAAGACCCGCCGAGCCCAGAGACAATGACCGCTCTGCAGGCGACGTTTAGTATCAGTCGCCATCGCACGGTGGAACAGGACGCGGCCTTCGGCATCCGGCAACTCGTGGATGTGGCGTTGAAAGCACTCTCGCCCGGCATCAACGACACCACGACGGCCGTGACGTGCGTGGATTATCTGACGACGATTCTGGCACGCCTGGCTCCCCAGCAGATTCCTTCATCGCACCGCTACGAGAACGGGGAATTGCGAGTGATCGCCAAAGGGCCGAGCTTTCAAAGCCTGTTGTCCGAAGCCTTCGATCAAATCCGGGAAAGCGCCAAGGGCAATGTCGCCATCCTCCTGCAGTTGCTGGCCGCGCTGCAAACCATCGCCAGTCTCACGGCCAACCCGGGCCGGCGGCAGGCGCTCCATGAACAAGTGCAATGCACCGCCGAACTGGCCGCACGCACCATCGAGTCCCCGCACGACCGGGCCCGATTTGAGAATCGGTTGGCGCGGGTGCGTGAAGCACTCAAAACAGAGCCGGTTTTATCATTTCACGAACAACCCGCCAAAGCATGAAGACAAAAATCAATTCAAAGGATTTCCGGGTGCCGCCCGGCGAAAAGGTTGTGCTCAAGGAGTGGCCGACGCTGGTGAAGCCTATTTGCAGGTCGAAGAAGCGGTATAAAAAGCTCCTGGAGGGACAGGTGGAGGAGTTGAGCGATCTGCAGCGCCTTCACTACGCGTCCAACCGCCATGCCTTGCTGTTGATTTTTCAGGCAATGGATGCCGCCGGCAAGGACGGCGCCATCCGGCACGTGATGTCCGGGGTCAATCCGCAAGGCTGCCAGGTTTTCAGTTTCAAACAGCCGAGCACCGAGGAGTTGGACCATGATTTTCTCTGGCGCACCACCCGCCGACTGCCGGAACGCGGGCGGATCGGCATTTTCAATCGGTCCTATTACGAGGAGGTGCTCATCGTTCGCGTGCATCCGGAGTTGCTCCGCGCTCAAGGGCTTCCCGAAGTGGCACTCAACGAGAAGTCCATTTGGAAAGAGCGATATGTCTCCATCGTGGACCTGGAGGAGCATCTGCACCGCAACGGCACGCGCGTCGTGAAATTCTTCCTTCACCTGTCCAAGGACGAACAACGGAAGCGTTTCCTCGCTCGCATTGACGAGCCGGACAAGAATTGGAAATTCAGCCTGGCGGATGTTCACGAGCGGAAATACTGGAAGCCGTACATGCAGGCCTATGAGGATTGTCTGACCGCGACCAGCACCCCGCACGCACCCTGGTATGTCGTTCCCGCGGACGACAAGGAGAGTGCCCGGTTGATCGTTTCCCAAATCGTCCTGGATGCATTCAAGGAACTGAAGATGGCGTATCCCAAAACAACCGCGAAACGGCGACGGGAATTGAAATCCATCCGCAAAAAGCTCTGAACGCAGAACATTCGGAGGCGGGCGTGGTGGCGAACTGGGGCAATGACCTCAACGAAGCCAAATGGGTGAATGCAGCGATCATCGCTTGTCTGGATGGGGTGAACACCCCATAGGCGAATACCCGCCCACGGCTTAGATTATTACCGGGACGATACCACGAAGCGTTCATACCCAACGTGGCTTGGTCGTTCACGTTCCACCAGCGGTCTCCAAGCGATGACGAATGAAACTGGCGGCTGCGAAGATTTCGCGAGCCGTGATGGCTTTAACCTCAAATTAATGAAAGGGAACCAAAATGCCCATTCAACTCAATGAAGAATACGGCGGGAAACTGCTGGCGGTTCACGTCAGCGGGAAGCTGGCTGCCGCAGACTACGAGCACTTTGTGCCTGAGTTCGAGCGGCTTGTCCGGGAGCACGGGAAACTAAACGTGCTGTTCAATATGACCGGTTTTCACGGCTGGACGGCCGGCGCCTTGTGGGCAGACACGAAGTTTGCGATGCATTACTTCCAAGACATCGACCGTCTGGCGGTGGTTGGCGAGAAGAAATGGCAGGAAGGGATGGCGACATTCTGCAAGCCGTTCACGAAAGCGACGGTTCGCTACTTCGATCACGCCGACGCCGTTGAGGCGCGGAAGTGGATGGACGAAGTCTCCGCAAATTGATCCTCTATGAAATGGTCTCTCAAACTCGGCAAACTGCTCGGCATTGACGTTTATCTGCACTTCACGTTTCTGCTGCTGCTCGGCTTTATCGGGTTCTATTACTGGCGCGCCAGTCATAATGTTGAGGCTACACTGCAAGGCGTCGCCTTCATCGTCGCCTTGTTCGGCTGCGTGGTCCTGCATGAACTGGGGCACGCCTTGATGGCGCGTCGTTACGGCATCAAGACACGCGATATTACTCTGCTGCCCATCGGCGGCATTGCGCGCCTGGAAAAGATGCCGGAGAAACCGATGCAGGAATTCTGGGTCGCGCTGGCTGGACCGGCGGTGAACGTGGTCATCGCGGCCGTCCTGTTGGTCGGGTTGGCGGTAACTGGCGGTTTCACTCCCGTGGAGGAAATCAGTGCGACCGGCGGTTCCTTCTGGCAACGGCTGATCGTGCTGAACCTGATTCTGGTCGCCTTCAATCTCCTGCCGGCCTTCCCGATGGATGGCGGCGCGTCTTGCGTGCGCTGTTGGCCTTGCGCCTGGGTCGGCGTCGCGCCACGGCCATCGCCGCCAATGTGGGTCAGGGCATGGCCATCCTGTTCGGCATCTTCGGATTTTTCTACAACCCGTTCCTCATATTCATCGGCATCTTCGTGTATCTGGGTGCGCAGGCCGAAGCCGGCATGGTCGAGATGCAATCTGCGCTGGCCGGTTTGCGCGTGCGTGACGCCATGATGACGCGCTACCGCACCCTCACATCGCAGGACACGCTCGCCAAGGCCGTTACGGAATTGCTCGCCGGTTCCCAGCAAGATTTTCCCGTCATGGAGAACGAACAACCCGTCGGCATGCTTCGCCGCAACGATCTGGTCAAGGCACTCTCCGAGGGCCGCCGCGATGACGCCGTGACTGCGGGGATGACTCGCGATTGCGAGACGGTAGATGAATCAGCCTCGTTAAAGACCGCCGTTGAATCCATGCGCGAGCGGCAATGCGCCACCATGCCGGTCGTGGCTGGCGGTCGCATGGTCGGCCTGCTTACGCTCGAGAACGTCACCGAGATGATCATGGTTAATTCTGCCATGTCCCATGCCGCGCCCGACCATCGCGAGCCGACCAGTAACCAAAACCCTAATCCGGC
>JBBRBM010000329.1:0-3793 GCA_038205745.1 Verrucomicrobiota bacterium
AAACGGCGAGATCATCGCCGCAACCGCCGTAGTTCCGTAAACCATCCCAAGCTGTCGCGGGTTAAATCCCAACTTCGTTGTTAAATACGGGCCGAGCATGGTTCCCCAAGCGCCCCAGATAAAGAGTTGGAGAAACATCATTCCCGAAAGCTTGAAACGAATCGCGTTCATGGCCTTGGGCGGCGGTTGGGGTTGTCAGAAATGGCGAGAAACCGCGCAACGATTTGATTGAACTCGGCGGGAAGCTCAAAGTGAACGAAGTGCGCGGACCCAGGCACGACAATACGTTGTGCGTTCGAGACTCCCGCCTGAATCGCGCCGCAGTGTGCATGCACGTCGGGTATGTCAGCTTCGCCGACCACAATGAGGGTTGGAGCGCTAATCTCCCCGAGTCGGCTGATGGCTAGGCGCAATGGCGGGCGTGAATACTGACTGGTCCGCGTCATGTTGTGCGGATTGGCCAGCATGATTTTGCGGAAGCGTTCTTTCGCGATGAGGTTCGTGGACGCGATGAGCCACGCATCGTTCGTCCAATTTGTAATCGCGGCACCCACATCGTTTTTCTCCCGCAGCGGACGAAAGCCCGCGCGAACGCGCTGGTCGAAGTGCTCGGAGAAGTCCAGGCCGCTCACGACCGGGCCGACAAGGACGAGTCGCCGCACGAGTGCGGGGTGCTCCAATGTGAAGTCGAGCGCGAGCCTGCCGCCGGCCGAGCACCCGATGAGGACCGCGTTGGTCACACCCACGTGAGCGAGCAACGTTCGCAAATCGTCGATGTTCGAGTAGGGCGCGTTGGCAGGTGTGGATTTGCCATAGCCGCGGCGGTCGTAGCGAATCACACGGTGGCTCGCGGAAAAGAACTTCCACTGCGCATCCCAGCTTTCGCTGTCCATGTGGCCGTCGTGGATGAACACCATCGCCGGACCAGTCCCAGCGATTTCATAGAAAAGTTTCGAGCCGCCGACCTCCAGAAAGTGAGACGCTGCGGCTGCCTTCAGTGGGGAAACGGCGACAGCGAAGCTACATGCCATCCAGAGCACAACGCAACGCAGGCTGCTTCCTCTCCCTCTAGCGCTGGCGAACTTCATGGCGCATTGGCCGAGATGCGGCGTGTGAGCTGCAAGTCGGCGTACGCGTGGTTAGTGCCGCGCGCGCTGTAGAACTGATCGTGGCTGCGCACGATCAGCGTGTTACCGCGGCGTTCCCAGCTCCCCTCCATCAACCCGCGCTCGCCGGACCGTGGAAAACGCATGGCAGCGCGCCATTCACCAAGTGCGGGATTGTAAAAGCTCTCCGTGACCTGGCATTCACCATCGCCGCGCCCGCTGGCTGGATCACTTGTGGTGAAAAGACCGTCACCTTGCTCGTTCAGCGTGTGCGAGTAGTGCTGCACTGTCGGTTCTCGTCCGGGGATCAATCGCATCCTCAATTCGATCTGGCACGCACGTCCGCCTTGTTGCGTCGTGACGGTCATCGAGCACGGCTGATTGTCAGTCATCACGCGTCCATCACTCGTTAATGTCACCGTGCCTTCCCACTCGCCGGCCATCGGCTCAAACGTTTGCATGACGACGCGGGTGCCCGACCCTGATGTTGCTCCGCGCGTTTGCGACTGCCATTTCCAGACCGCTACGCCGCCGCCGCTCAACAGCAGTACGAGTATGATCGCAGTCGCACCGATTTTCGCTTTATTCCAAGCCATAACAATCAACGCTCCTTTCACCAGCCCAGAGACGCTTGATCCTGCTGCTCCGCACGGGGCGAGCGCCGAACCCATTACACTTGTCGTGAGTCCCACGGGCACCGCTGACGCGCCGTGCGCGGAAAGAGCCGCCAGTAGGGCAGCCGCCGACACGACCGTTCCGCATCGAGCGAGAGCGGCACGCAATTTTGCCAGCGCGCGCCCGACGCGCATCTTCGCTGCCGCTTCGGTGATGCTGAGCGCAGTAGCTACTTCGACAAAACTGCGTTGCTCCAGAAACCGCAGAACCACCGCGTCGCGGTCTGTCTTGCCCAATCGACTAAGCGCTTCGTCGAGTTCCGGAGCGATTTGTTCCCATACAGAGGCGCCCTCGTCTGAATCCTTCATTTGTGTCATTCGCTCCTCGTGTTCCAGTCGTCGGCGTTCTCGTCGGACTGCTTCCATCGCTACAAAACGGGTGGTGCGATAAAGCCAGCCAGCCAGTACCGTCTTGCGGGGAAGCGATGGAGCTTTGCGCGCCAGGATAATGAACACTGCCTGCGTGACCTCTTCAGCGACGGAGTCATTGCGCACTACGCGCAAGGCCGCCCCATGCACCAAGCCGGCGTGCAGCTCGACCAGAAGTCGAAACGCCTCTTCCGAGCCGCAATGCACATACTCCCGCAGTAATTCAGCATCATCTGGCATGTTCCTGACTGTATATGGCCGCCCGCCGCGAGAAGGTAACAAGGAACTGAAAGAGGAATGTCCTTTGATCGGGATTTGATGCCTTTCGGTGAGTTTATTGGACTCACGAACTTCTGCGAGGATTGAGACAGTTCCGGTCAGTGGCTGTTGCAGTCAGTTGACCCAGCCGTATTCCGTTCAACGTCACCGTGCAATCATTCGCAGAAAGACACCTTCCGTGCCGGGACTTGAATGTGTTTGTGATACACAACTCGCGCGGATGACGTTGATAGAATCAGCCGCGTGGTCACGGCCAAAACGCAATACAATCTCAAGAACGCGGAGGAATACTTCGAGGAACACCTGGCGGTTGGCGACTATTACGATGAAGGCCAGCGTGTCGCCGGCGAGTGGCTTGGCTTGGGCGCGGAACGATTACAACTGTCCGGTAAAGTCCGCGCCGATGATTTTCTTCGGCTGTGTGAAAATCATCATCCCGGCACTGGCGAGAAATTGACGCAGCGGCTGAATACCACGCGGACGGAAGGCGGCGAAAGCGCAGCCAATCGGCGGATATTCTTCGACTTCACTTTTTCTCCACCGAAGTCCGTTTCCATCGCGGGATTGTTAGGTGATGACAAAAGAGTTTTGGAAGCGCACGCGCGGGCTGTGCGATCGGCATTACGGGAATTCGAGGCGTTTGCTGCAACACGCATTCGTGCCCGTGGGGCGCAGAGCGACCGTCTGACGGGAAACTTCGTGACTGCGTTATTCACGCACGACACGTCGCGCACACTCGATCCACACCTACACACGCATTGCATCGTGTTCAACGCGACGTTCGACACAGTTGAGAACCGTTGGAAGGCACTTCAGAACTACGAGTTGCTTCGAGCCAGAAAGTTTGCCGAAAACGCTTACTATCACGAACTCGCGCGTGAACTGCGAACCTTCGGTTATCGGGTTCGCAATCGCGCTCGTGGTGATTTTGAAATCGAAGGCATCTCCGAAGAACTGTGCGAGCGATTCTCCAAACGGCACACGCAGATTGATGAGGCCCTTGCCAAGCTGCTCGCTGACAAGCCGGAACTTGCGGGCGGGAATTTCCAGGATTTGCGAGAGCAACTGGCGACGACGGAGCGATCCCGAAAACAGAAAACCTTGAGTCGTGATGAGCTTCGGAAATTGTGGGAAGCGCAGTTGAGCGAAGCTGAACGAATTGTGTTAGAGCAGCTTTCGGATTCTCACGTTAACACCGTAAGATCGGAAAATCGCGTCACGGTGAGCGAGTCCGTTCAATGGGCAGAGGAACATTTGTTCGACCGAAACTCGGTCGTGCTGGAGTGTCAGGTGTGGCAGGAAGCGTTGGGTCGTGCGCGCGGCGAAAGTTTTTCCATTTCTGAACTCAAGGATTTTACACGGCAA
>JBBRBM010000330.1:0-3748 GCA_038205745.1 Verrucomicrobiota bacterium
TGGCGGCCAGTGCCTCCTATATCGCCGCGCCCGCAGCGATGCGGTTGTCATTGCCGGAGGCAAACCCGACTTTGTATCTGACCTCGGCGCTGGCCATCACCTTTCCATTTAACATCACTCTCGGCCTGCCGCTGTATTATGCGATGGCCCGCTGGTGGTTTGGAGTCGCACCATGAAGACATTCCCCATGAAGCTGGTCACCATTGTTTGCGAAGCGCTGGCTCGCGAGCATCTGGCTCGTGTGCTCACCGAAGAAGGCGCTCATGGCTACACCTTGTTCTCCGTTCAAGGCACCGGGGCCAAAGGTTCCCGCGTGGCCGACATTGAGGAGTTCGGCAACATTCAAATTGAAGTGATTGTTCCCGCGCCGGTCGCGGAGCGGCTCCTGGAACGGTTGAACCGGGATATTCTCCCGCACTTCGCCGTCATCGTTTACGAAACAGAGGTCCGGGTCTTGCGCCCGGATAAGTTTTGACATGGCCATCAGTCACGCCACTCAAAGAACCCGAAAACTTATGCGCGCCCTGAACCATCTCTTTGAAAACAACCGGGCTTGGGCCGACCGGATCAAAGCAGACGATCCGGAGTACTTTCGCAATCTTTCGCAGCAACCATCGGCAAGCTGCCTCTGGATTGGCTGCTCGGATGGCGGGCAACCGCCCGAATTCCTTCCGCCGGGCGAAATCGTTGATTACCGCAACCTGGCCAATCTGGTGGTGTCCACCGATCTCAATTGTCTGTCGGTGCTGCAATTCGCCGTGGACGTGCCGAAGGTGCATCACATCATCGTGTGCGGCCATTACGGTTGCGGCGGTGTGCGCGCGGCCCTGCGCGGCGACCGGGTGGGTCTGGTGGACAACTGGCTGCGCCACGTGCGGGACGTGAGGGAGAAACACGCGGCGCAACTCGCCACCGCCGGGGACGAGTCGCTGCGCTGCGACCGGCTCTGCGAGTTGAACGTCATCGAACAAGTGGCAAACGTGTGCCAGACAACCATCGTGCAGGACGCTTGGGAGCGGGGACAGGAGTTGACCGTGCATGGCTGGATTTACGCAATCAGTGACGGCCTGCTGCGGGATTTGAGCCTGACGGTCGCTGGCCCGGCAGAAGTTGCCCCGGCTTATCAAGCCGCCGTTCAAGCTGTATTCAACCACGCCGTTCCCGCCGCCGCTTCCGGCTTCTGTGGCGACGCTGGCTTGAAGGGAGTCAGACCATGACCGGAGAACCCATGGTTTGGATTGGTTTCGGCGTCTTCGTGCTGGCGATGCTGGCGCTGGACCTCGGCGTCTTCCATCGCAAGACGCACACCGTCGGCATGAAGGAGGCGTTGACGTGGAGCGGCGTATAAATTGCGCTGGCGTTGATCTTCAACGCGGGCATCTGGCACTGGCGTGGCCACGACAAGGGATTGGAATTCCTCACCGGCTACCTGGTTGAACTGTCGTTGAGCGTGGACAACCTGTTCGTGTTCCTCCTCATCTTCGCCTACTTCAAAGTGCCCGCGCAGTATCAGCACAAAGTCTTGTTCTGGGGCATCCTCGGGGCGCTGGTCATGCGCGCGGTGTTCATCGGCGCGGGCATCGCCTTGATCCAGAAGTTTCATTGGATCATCTACGTCTTCGGCGCGATCCTCGTCATCAGCGGACTCAAGATGGCCTTCGAGAAGGACAAGGAAGTGCATCCAGAAAAAAATCCCGTGCTCCGGCTCTTCCGCCGTTTCATGCCGGTGACGGGGGAGTATCACGAGGGTCGCTTCTTCGTGAAACGCGAGAAGCTCTGGCTGGCCACGCCGCTGTTCATCGTGCTGCTCATGCTGGAGACGACCGACCTCGTTTTTGCCGTGGATTCCGTGCCCGCCGTGCTCGCCATCACCACCGACCCATTCATCGTCTATACCTCGAACGTGTTCGCCATTCTCGGCCTGCGCTCGATGTTCTTCGCTTTGGCGGGCGTGATGAAACTCTTCCACTACCTGCACTACGGACTGGCGGCGGTGCTGGTCTTCGTCGGCGGCAAGATGTTGCTGGCCGGTTTCTACAAAATCCCAACCCTGGCCTCGCTGCTGGTCATCATCGGGCTGCTGGCCGTGGCGGTGGTGGCGTCGTTGATCCACGCGAAGCGGCGGCCCAAACCTCAGATTGTCGTTGCCGAAAACGGGCGTTCGACCGAAACCTGAATTTCACATGAACGAACCTAAAGCCACTCAATCAAACACGCGATCAGCAGCTTCATCTTCTTGAGCCGCTGGCTGCAAGCACCGCTCTATTTCGGGCTCATCGTGGCCCAGGGCGTTTATGTGTATCACTTCATGGTCGAGCTGTGGCACCTGGTCTTGCGGACGACCACCATCAAGGAATCCGAAATCATGCTGGTGGTGCTGGGCCTGATTGAC
Source organism: Verrucomicrobiota bacterium (assembly GCA_038205745.1). Taxonomy (GTDB): domain Bacteria; phylum Verrucomicrobiota; class Verrucomicrobiia; order Limisphaerales; family SIBH01; genus JANNGC01. Next base: position 2,393 of record JBBRBM010000330.1, read on the forward strand.
GTGGTGATGATCGCCAACCTGCTCGTCATGGTCATCGTGGGCGGCTACGAGACGTTTGTCTCTCGCCTGAATCTCAAAGGGCATCCCGATGAACCGGAATGGCTCTCGCACGTCAACGCCGGCGTCCTCAAGGTCAAGCTCACCACCGCGCTCATCGGGATTTCCTCCATCCATCTGCTCAAGACGTTCATTGACATAAAGAGCCACGACGAGAAGGCCATCCTCTGGCAGGTGGTCATTCACATGGTGTTCGTCTTCTCCGCCTTGCTCCTGGCGTGGACGGATAAACTCACGATGCGCACGAGCAAGGAAGCACACTGAACCACTCACCGCTTATGCTCGAAACGGTCAAACTCACCAAACGGTTCAACGGCCACGTCGCGGTCAACGAACTCAGCCTGGCCATCAAGCCCGGCGAAGTCTTCGCCCTGCTCGGCCCCAACGGCGCGGGCAAGACGACGACCATCAATCTCCTGCTCGGCTTCCTCACGCCCGATAACGGCGAGGCGCGCGTCAACGGGGCCAGCGTCGCCGCCGATCCCATCGCGGCGCGGCGGCAGATTGCCTACATCCCCGAGCAGGTCATGCTCTACCCGCGTTTCACGGGCGTGGAGAACTCGATTACTTCAGCACGCTCGGCGGACGCCGCCACACACGGGAAGAGCTGCTGCTGCTGAAGAAGGCCGGCCTGCCCGCCCAAGCCGCCGAACGCCGCGTCGGCACTTACTCCAAAGGCATGCGCCAGAAAGTCGCCCTCGCCCTCGCCCTCGCCACCGAGGCCAAGGCCCTGTTGCTCGACGAACCGACCTCCGGCCTCGATCCCGCCGCGTCGCATGAGTTCTCGCAACTCCTGCGCAAGCTCGCGGGCGACGGCGTTGCTTTGCTCATGGCCACGCACGATTTGTTTCGCGCCCGCGAGGACGCCACCCGCATTGGCATCCTGCTCGACGGCAAACTGGCCGGTGACTACGCCACCAACGACATCAAGCACGTCGATTTGGAGAAGCTCTACCTTAAACACCTCAGCGCATGATTTCCTCCCCTGACAATACCCATGCTGCTCGTCTGCTGGAGACGGTCGCCTCCGCTTCCCCGCTCCGGCGATTCCGTAGCGCAGACTTCCAGTCTGCTGTATCGCAGCGCTTCCAGCCTGCGGAGCGTTCAAACAACCCGTGCCCCTGCGTTTGTCCGGCGCCGGCCGGCTGGAAGCCGGCGACACAGCAGGTTGGAAACCTGCGCTACGGTTGGAACAAGCTGGCCGCCTCGTAGCGCAGACTTCCAGACTGCTGTAGCGCGGATTTCCAATCCGCAGACGCCGCGCACTGGCCGCGCGCTCGGAACTTTCCACGCTCTGCC
>JBBRBM010000331.1:0-3689 GCA_038205745.1 Verrucomicrobiota bacterium
CGTGATTCAACATCTCTTCCACATGGCACCGGGCGGACTCTACAACCGTCAGGGCGGCACCTGGCCGAATCCCTACGGCTACGTGCAGGAACTGCCCACGCGCGGCCTGCCCGCCATCGTCGATTGGCGTCACTACCGCGCCGCGCACGCGGGCATCTGCATTTATCAAGGCGACCAATATCCACCCGAATGGCGCGGCCTCGTCTTCCTCGGGAACATTCATTCGAGCGGCATCAACTGTGATCGCCTCACACCCGTCGGCGCCACTTACAAAGCTGAAAAGGAAAGCACACTCCTCGGCCCCGCCGGCGAAGCGGTGCACAAAAAATCCGGCGAGAAGATCGCGAAGGGCGAGGAATGGAAACACGTCGGCCCGGGAAATTTCTTCGTGAGCCAGGATCCGTGGGTTCGCCCCGTCAGCGTGCAAACCGGTCCGGATGGCGCGATGTGGGTCATGGATTGGTATGACAAATATCCCTGCTACCAAAACGCGCAGGCCGATCCCGAAGGCGTGGACCGCGAATACGGCCGCATCTGGCGCGTGGTGTGGACGGGTGATCAGCCAGGCAAGCCGGTGCCGAGCCGGCGCAGTGTCTTGGCCTTGAACAAATGAAGCCCTGCAAAATCCATTCGTTCAATCAATTGTGTTCGTGATAGATTTTCACCCGTGAGCTTCGAGACCATCAAAGAACAAGTCGATTTGCTGGCGGATGCCGAACGCCGCCGCCTGATGGCCTATCTGGTCGCGGTCGAAGACGCCAAGGTGCAGGGCCACGCCGCCAGGATGCGCGAGAAAATCGAGGACAACACGCCCGGTCGCTGGTTCACGCTGGAAGAAGTGGAGAAGCGGTTCCAGTTGAACGACGGCAACGCGTAAAATTCCAGCTAACTTTTATGACCAAAGTTGCCATTCTCCCGGAGTCCACTGAACCAGGCCACATCACCTACCGCGCCATCGCTGGCCGGCAACAATCCGTGGGCAAGACGGCGGGCGAAGCGCTGGACGCCCTGACCTCCACGCTCTCCGACGAAGCCTCCGCGACAATGGTCATCGTGCAGCACCAACGGCCCGACGAGTTTTTCAACGCGCAACAGCAAGCGCGCCTCCAGGAACTCATGCTCCGCTGGCGCGCGGCGCGTGATGGCGGCTCCAGTCTTGCGCAGGGCGAACAGAGTGAACTCGACACCCTCGTCGAGGCCGAGACACGCGCCGCCGGTGAACGCGCCGCCGCCTTGCTCAAGGAACTGGAGCGATGAACCCGCATTACCCGCTGGTCGCGCAACGTGCCGCGCACCAATACGAGTATTGCCGTGCTCCCGAAGCCATCTTCAACTTCCCCTTTGAAGTCGAGCACGTCGTGCCCCCGATCCACGGCGGCATGGACGACGCGACGAACTGGGCGCTCTCCTGCCGCTCCTGCAATCTCCACAAATCCGCTCACCTCCAGGGCACGGATGTTGAAACACAAACAACCGTGCGGCTATTCCATCCACGCTCGGATCGTTGGGCCGAACACTTCCGCGTGGAACTCGCGACCGGTGCGATCATCGGCCTCACCGCCGTGGGCCGGACCACCGTCATTCGCCTTCGGATGAACACGCCCGCCCAGTTGGCTGCGCGCCAACAATGGATGCGCTTGCGACTGTTCCCGCCGGCAGGATAATGGCCGCTGCTCCAGCTTTTTGACCGTTAAATCCTTTCGGCAAAGCCATACACTGACACCATGATAACCAAGGCAATGACCGCCAGCGCGATGAACGGACGCGAAGACAAGCAACGCGCGGCACTGGACGGGTATCTCGAAGAAATGACGACTATCCGCAAGCGCATGAAATCCACCGATGCGCGCATCCGCCGCGCCGACGCCACCATCCGCCGGAGCCTCGACGACGCCTGGGCCATTCTGCGCCATGTTCAAACAAGTCATTGATGCTGTCCGGCAAACGCTGTTGCTGCTGCGCGACGTCGAGCAGAACAAGCAGGACATCGCCACGCTCAAGGAACAAGTGGCGGAAACCAATCAGTTGGGTGCTTCAGCTTGCGTTTTAAATCCAGCGCATCAGCGAACGCGAACAACACGAGCGAGAGAAACTCGTGCTCAGGATGGAAAACGCCCTGCTTCGGTTTGAGCGATTGCTCCCACCCGCGTCAGACACGAAAAAGCGGAAGTGACCGCTGGCAGACCAGCCAGGCAAAACCGTGAATCAGTTTTCCCCTCAATACACCAACACCAGCACTGCCGCCTGCTCCGCCAACTTCACCACGTCCTCAAACTTCCGCTCCTACGTGCCCCCGGCATCTTGCCGGGTAGGTGGGAGTTAAGGGATGGGGAACCCGGCAAGATGCCGGGGGCACTTCAATAAACCAGCACCAACACGGCGGCTTGCTCGGCATCTTTAACCACGTCCTCGAATTTTCTTTCGGCTGTCCGTGCCTCCTTGAGCTTGGCCGACACCTCCGGCACCGATTCCAGGAAGCTGAGCAGGAAACTGCTCTTCACCGCGTAATTCACGTTCTCCGGCAGCGCCCCGCTTGCGGCCAGCGCCGCCCGCGCGCTCAACTTGGCTGATACCACGCCCACCACGTTCCCGCGCTCGTCCACCAGCGCCACGCCCGAATTGCCCGGCTGCACCGGCACGCTGATTTGAAAATGCCGCGCATCATCCTGCGCGCCGGACAGCGCCGCGATGTCGCCCCGCGCCAGTTTGGGCGCGAACCCTTGCAGGCCCACGTTGGGGAAACCGACCGTGGCCACCGTGCTCCCCAGCCGCATCGCGCGGCTCGCCACCACCGGCAACGCCGCAAACCGGCCCTCCGCCTTGAGCAACGCGAGGTCATTGGCCGCATCCACCTTCACCACTCGGGCGGCGATGATTCCCGCGCTCGTGACCAACCGCACTTGCGCGGCCTCTTTGACCACATGCTCGTTCGTGATCAAATAGCCGTCGTCCGTAATGAAGAAGCCTGTGCCACTTGCCACAGAATTTTCCGGCGAACTAGAATTGCCAGACAGAATTTCTTTCCGAGGCTTGAACTCATGCGCTAGCCGCTGCGCTTCGGCAATCTGCGCAGGGCTCATTTCGGCGGCAACTTTGTCGCGCCAATACTCTGATGGATTCACGCTGTCCCCGCGGGCCGCTGAAAGGTTGAACCACATGTATGCCTGTACAAAATCCTTCGGCACACCTTTGTTACCGTCGTAGTATTTCAACCCAAGACCATACTGCGCTATGCTATCACCTTGTGCGGCGGCCCTGCGGTCCCAATTATTCGCTTCAAACTGATTTTGGAGAACGCCTTCTCCGAGCGAGTAGCAAGAAGCCAAACTGGCCTGCGCCCTCGCGTCTCCTTGTTCCGCACTTTTACGGTAAGAATCGGCGACCTTCCGATACCACTTCGCAGATTCGTCGAGGTTTCGTTCGACGCCATCACCGGTTTTGTACGCCAGTCCGAGCCAGCGCTGTGCGTCCAAATCCCCGTGTTCAGCAGCCACGCGGTACGAATTGGCCGCGAGCTTTAACCACTTGGAAGCTTCCACCGTGTCTTTCTTGAATGTATCCGTCCGGCGGAACCAGGTGAGGAGTTGTCAGGCGGCGGGCGATTCGGCCGACGCGCGGGTGCGATGCCAGGCTTGCGGTGTCAGGCGCTTAACTTCTCCAGTAGTCGCCTGGCCCAGGCGCGGCAATAC
>JBBRBM010000332.1:0-3513 GCA_038205745.1 Verrucomicrobiota bacterium
TTCGTCGGCTCCAGCGGGCCGGTGAGCAGGTATTCTTCCTTCAGCGGTTGTGGCGCGAGTTTCGGGTAAATGCAGGAACTGCCGAGGAACAACAACTTCTTCACGCCGGATTCGTAAGCGTGATGGATGAGGTTGTTTTGAATCTGAAGATTCTCGAAAAGAAACTGCGCTGGAAGCGTGTTGTTGGCCATGATGCCTCCCACTTTTGCCGCGGCCACAAAGACGAACTCTGGCCGTTCCTTCGCGTAAAAATCACGCACCGCAGTCGCGTCGAGGAGATCGAGTTCTGCGTGCGTGTGACCAATGAGATTGGTGAACCCTTCCTTCTCCAGCGCGCGCCAGATCGCGCTCCCGACCAGCCCGCGATGTCCCGCCACGTAAATGCGCGCGTCCTTCTCCATCTTCATGCGCGCTCAATATCTCGAAGCTGTCGCGAAGTCCAAACGCAATTGTGCGCCGATGGGAAAAGGAAGGCGGGCATCAGGTCACCAACACGAAGGATCGTGTGGCGAGGTTATTTACTCTTTGCTCTTCGACAAATCGACCGGCAGGCAGAGCGTGTCGCCAATTGCCGAGAGCGGCAGGTCGAGCGATAGGACGAGCGCCATGCCTTCTGGCACGGATTCGGCATTGAGATCTTTCCAATCCCGTTTCACGCCGCCGTACACGATATGATCGCCGGTGCGTTGGTTCATGAATGTGCCGCAGCCGCTGGTGAATCCAGCGACCACTGTCAGCAGCGCGCCAAGCGCGAAGGCGGCACTCTTATGACGCAGACCAGTGCATTGTCCGGATGGGAGTGAACTTCGAGTGATCACGGCGCTGAGATTGTCCACATCGCGCGCCGGATGCAAGCCGCTCATGGAAGAGGGGCGCGATTGAGCGGGCGGCCACTGCCCTTGAACCTCGTAGCAGCCGACGTAAGGAGGCTCCATCTGTCGGAAAGTGATCAGAGCCTTCTTACCTCCGCTGCTACAGTTCAGGTTGGGCGCGGTGCCAAATGGAATTGAGCAGTTCTTTCTCCAGGGGAACTGCGCGCAGGGAATTCCAGTTGCCTTTTCGCGCGCCACAGAGACGATTCGCTGCGAATGTTTTTTGCCGAAATCACGATCACGCCCTGGCATTGGCTCGGATTCATTGTCTGCGTCATGATCTTTCTCGCTCTCGATCTCGGCGTGTTTCATCGCAAGGCGCACGTGGTGAAATTCAAGGAAGCCCTGGCGTGGACCACCGTCTGGTTCATCATGGCGATGATTTTCGCTTTCGCGCTCAACCAGTTGAAGGATCGCGACCACGCCACCGAGTTCCTCACCGGCTACCTCATCGAGCTCTCGCTCTCGATGGATAATGTCTTCGTCATCGCGATCATCTTCACTTACTTCAGAGTTCCCTCGCAGCATCAACACCGCGTGCTTTTCTGGGGCATTCTGGGTGCGCTGGCGATGCGCGGTGTGTTGATCGCCGTCGGTGCGGCGCTCGTCTCGGCGTTCAGTTGGGTGCTGTATGTGTTCGGCGCGTTCCTCGTTTTCACCGGCATCAAAATGATGCTCGTGAGTGAAGGCGGCGTGGAGCCGGAGAACAACTTCGTGCTGAAACTCGCGCGGCGCTTCTTCCCGATCACGGCCGGGTTTCACGGGCAAAAATACACCGTCGTTCAGGATGGACGCCGCGCGCTGACACCGCTGGCGCTGGTGCTCTTGATGGTGGAGACCACCGACCTGGTGTTCGCGCTCGACTCGATTCCCGCGATCTTCGCCGTCACACAGAAGCCATTCGTCGTCTTCACCTCAAACGTTTTCGCGATCCTCGGGCTGCGCTCGCTCTACTTCGTGCTGGCCAATGCGATCGAGCTCTTCCGCTTCCTGAAGTACGGCCTCGCGCTCGTGCTGACGTTCATTGGCGTGAAAATGTTGATTGTGAAATGGGTTCACATTCCCACGACGTTTGCGCTCGGCACCGTCGCGGCGATCATTCTTTCCTCGGTTCTGCTTTCGCTGATTTTCCGTCCAAAAAAGCCGGCGCGATGAACGCCTGCGTACTTTGATGCACGAGCCGCTCTCCCAAACGTTTCTGCGGATTGCGGATGAACTGCCCGCGGACCAACCGGCGACGCTGAACGACGTCATCGATCGCATCGGGCTGCGCGGCCCGTACGCCGTGCTGATCGTGTTGTCGCTTCCGTTCATCACGCCGGTGTCATTGCCGGGCGTGAGCAACGTGCTCGGCGCCGTCATGATGTTCATCGCGTGGCGTATCGCGCGCGGGATTCCCGCACACTTGCCGAAACGCGCGGGAGCGAGGCCCATTCATCGCGATCGCATGACAAAGATCCTGCGCATCAGCGAGAAGGTGCTGCGGTTCATTGAAAAATTCTCGCGACCCCGCCGCACACCATGGCTCGCGTGGCCTTCAGCGCGAGTGGTCAATACCCTCGCCATCGCCATCATGGCGGCGATGCTCGCCCTGCCGATTCCGCCGACGATCCCGCTATCAAACATGCTGCCCAGCTACGCGATCATCATCATGTCGATGAGCCTCATGGAAGAAGACGGCTGGCTGATCTGGGTGGGGCACCTCGTGAGCCTCGGCACGCTGGCGTATCTGACCGTGATGACGATTATCCAGGCGGAAGCCATCGCGATGCTTTACACGAAATACTTTCATCGCATCATCGAGTGGTTTCACTGATGAAGTATCGCTGGTCCATCGCCCCATCACAGCCCGTGCTCGCCGAGTTCCTCGCGAAGGAACTCAAGATTTCTCCGTTGCTCGCGCAATGCCTTCTCAACCGCGGCATGAGCGAACCGGAACCGATCGCGCGATTCCTCGATCCGCGTCTGGCGAACCTTGCTGATCCGTTCCTGCTGCCGAACATGCAGTCCGCAGTCGAGCGGTTATTCGCAGCGCACGCGCCCGGCGAAGCGCTGGTGGTCTTTGGTGATTACGATGTCGATGGCGTGACTTCGACGACGTTGCTCTACGAATTCATGACGAGCCTCGGATGGAAGGTGAATTACTACCTGCCACATCGCATGGAAGAGGGCTACGGCCTGAGCCAGTCCGGCGTGGAGAACTGTCTGGAGAAATTTCCCGTCACCCTGTTGCTCGCCGTGGACTGCGGCTCCACTGCTCGCGATCAAATCCAATGGCTGCGCGAACGCGGCGTGGATGTGATCGTGCTCGACCATCATCAGGTTTCACAGCCGCCGCCGGATGCTGTGGCGTTGGTGAATCCGCAGGTTGGAGTTCAAGCTTCAGCTTGTTCCGGCAGGGGACAGCCTAAAGGCTGCACTCCAAGCTTCACCGAACTCTGCTCGGTCGGCCTCGCTTTCAAGCTCTGTCACGCACTGCTGAAACATGCTCGCGCAACGAACATGGCAGGCGCGCACGAGTTCGATCTTCGACCATTTCTCGATCTCGTCGCGCTCGGCACCATTGCCGACCTCGTGCCGCTCATCGGCGAGAATCGCATCCTCGTCAGCGCCGGGCTTCAACGGCTGAACACCACGAAGC
>JBBRBM010000333.1:0-3500 GCA_038205745.1 Verrucomicrobiota bacterium
TCGGGGCTCATTCGATGAGGTTCACGGTCGTTACAACCGGACAGTTCAGATTGCGTCGTGCTTTCGGGTTCCGCCTCGCGGCTTCTTCCCTGACGCAGCTTTCGGTCGTGAACAGTCTAATTCGACCGGCGGGACTTTCACCCGCGTGGCCGCCAGCTTCACCGACGCACGCCGGAACGATGCGGTTGGATGGGGAGCGCACGCGCCCCCGCGTGCTGTGTTCCGCGTCCTCGCGGAACACCGGAGGCGCTGGACGCACGAACGCGTGAGGATTCTCTCACATCTCCGCCGACCGGCGGGGGCGCCGGTCGGCACACGCGAGGGCGCGTGTGCTCCCCGAAATTAACTGCATCGTTCCGGCCAAAAGAACGGCGCTTGTTTCCGAAATCTCTTTGATGAAATACTTCGCACCGTCGTCCCAAACACTGATGAACCAATTTGCCAGCTTCACGTCGCGTCGTGATTTCCTGAAGAAGTCCGGTGTGGTCACTGCCGCAACGATTGCCGCTCCATTTGTGCTTACAGGTCGCAGTGCTTCCATTTCGCCGGGAGACACGATCAAGGTCGGCCTCGTCGGTTGCGGAGGCCGTGGCAGTGGTGCGGCCAAGCAGGCCCTCAATGCCGACAAGAATGTCCAACTCGTGGCGGTCGCCGATGCATTGGACTCAGCGCTCCAGCACGGACTCGACACGTTGAAGCGCGACGCGGAAGTCGGCGCAAAGGTGAAAGTCGAAGACACGAAACGATTCGTGGGACTCGACGGTTACCAAAAGCTAATCGACAGCGGCGTGGACCTCGTGATCCTCGCGTCGCCGCCGGGATTTCGTCCGTCGCATCTGAAGGCGGCGGTCGCGGCGGGCAAACACATTTTCTGCGAGAAGCCGATGGCGACGGATGCACCGGGTTTGCGATCGGTTCTCGAATCCGTTGAGGAAGCGAAGAAGAAGGAACTGGCGCTCGTGGCGGGTTTCTGCTGGCGCTACGATTTCGCCCGCCGCGATTTTTTCAAGAAGCTGCATGAAGGCGCGATCGGCGATGTGCGCGCGCTCTACCACACTTATCTTTCTGGTCCGGTGAAGCCGATGCCACCCGCGAGCGAACGCCCCGCAGGGATGAGTGACGTCGAATGGCAGGTTCGCAATTGGTATAACTTCACATGGCTCTCCGGCGACGGCCTCACCGAACAAGGCGTTCACAGCGTGGACAAGATGGCGTGGGCGATGAAGGACGTTCCCCCACTTCGTTGCACCGCTGTTGGCGGACGCGTGCGCCAGAACAACGAAGGCAACATCTACGATCACATCGAAGTGAACTACGAGTTCGCGAACAACGTTCGTGGATTTGTTGTGCATCGCCAGATTCCCGGCTGCTTCTCTGAGACGCGCGATTACATCATGTGTTCCAAGGGCCACGGCCTGATTGGCGGACGTGGACCTGCGGTTCAGATGAGCGGCGAAGTGGATTGGAAGCGCCCGGCTGCAGAGAAGGACATGTATCAAGTCGAGCACGACGAACTCTTCGCCTCGATCCGCGACGGCAAACCGATCAACGACGGCACGCGCATGGCGACGAGCACGATGATGGCGATCATGGGCCGCATGGCGGCTTACACCGGACAGGAAATCTCATGGGAACAGGCGATGAATTCGCAGGAGAAACTCGTTCCCGACAACATCGATTGGAACACGCCGATGCCGATCACGCCGATGGCGATTCCCGGCAAGACACGATTCATTTAAGGAGTTACACATGAACACCACACGACGCAGTTTTATCAGAAACACCACGGCCCTCCTCGCGGGAGTTGCTGCCGCACCCACGCTCTTCAGCGCTGAAGCAAACAAGCGCTCGCTCAAAAAAGCGGTGATGTGGAACACGATCGGCTATCCGGGAACGGTGGCGGAAAAATTGCGTGCCTTGAAAGCCGCGGGCTTCGACGGCTTCGAAGCCGAGAGCCACATGAACCAGGACGAAGTCATGCGCGCCCTTGATGAGACCGGTCTGAAGTGCGCGAGCGTTTGCGGCAAGCATCATTGGGGCAAACCACTCTCATCGCCCGACGAGAAAGTGCGCGCCGAAGGACTTGAGGCGTTGAAGCAAACCTTGCGCGACGCGAAGCGCTACGGCGCGAAGTCGATCCTGCTTGTCCCCGGCGTAGCGCGAAACGGCGTCACGTACGAGCAATGTTGGGAACGGTCCATCGCCGGAATCAAACAAGCGTTGCCACTGTGCGAAGAGACTGGCGTGAAGATCGCCTTCGAGAATGTCTGGAACGAATTTCTCATGAAGCCGCAACAGGCGAAAGATTACGTGGACGCGTTCAACAGTCCGTGGGTGGGCTGGCACTTCGACATCGGGAACCACGTCCGCTTCGGCCCGTCCGAGGAATGGATCAAGGTGCTCGGCAAGCGCATCGTCAATCTGCACTTCAAGGAATACAGCAACGAGCTGGATGCGAACGGAAAGGCCAAAGGCTTCGGCGTGAAATTCCTCGAAGGCTCGAATCATTGGCCCGAGATCATGGCTGAGGTGGACAGGATTGGTTACACCGGCTGGGCGATCACCGAAATGCCCGGGGCGCAGACGAAGGACGCGGAGAGTTTGAAGGACTTTTCATCGCGCTTGGATCGCATCCTCGCGAGCTAAGAGTTGAGGCAATTGGGAGCGTGCCGCTCGGGCCGAACGCCGTGGTGTTGCGGAAATTCCTACAACACTTTCGGAACGCTCCGACTCCGGGCGATTCGTCGTTCGTCGATACATGTGACGATGAACGGCAAAACGATCCTGGTCGTCGAGGACTGCGAGGAGATACGGAACATCGTCGCACGCCTGCTGGCGATGTCAGGTTACGAAGTGCAGCAAGCCGACAGCGTCGCACGTGCCGTCACATCGCTCGAAACTTCTCGTCCTGCCGCGATCCTGACCGACGTATTGCTGCCGGACGGGACTGCCGACGACATTATCTCGCACGCTGGGAAATACGGTGAACCCATCCCGGTGATTGCGATGAGTGGTTTTCATCGCCGCGGCATGACTTCGCTGGCCGGAACGGTCGCTTACGTGGAGAAGCCGTTCAAGGCGAACGACCTCATCCAGGCTGTCACTGCGGCATGTGGCGGCATAAGCGGTTAGCGGCACGGATCTCCAACGGTCCGTGACACGGTCACCAGCGGTTCAACTTTTTTCCACACGTGGTGTTCCTTCCTCTGCGCGGCCGAACTGGCGCGCATTCAAGTCATGAAATCAAACTCATACCATCGTTCTGCATTCACACTCGTCGAGATCATGATCGTCGTGGCGATCATTGGTCTGCTCGCATCCATCGCCATTCCGAGCTTTGTCCGCGCGAGGAACACGGCCCAAACCGTTGGCTGCACAAGGAATCTTCAAACCATCTTTGCCGCGAAGCAAATGTGGGTCACTGAGTTGAAACGCCCGGGGACCGAAGTGCCGACCGAGGACGATCTTTTCGGTGCGGGCAAGTTCATCACAGCGAAGCC
>JBBRBM010000334.1:0-3486 GCA_038205745.1 Verrucomicrobiota bacterium
GCGTGTTCCGACCGGCTCGCCGGTCGGAATGAAGCGCGACGAAAGGCCAAAGGCCGCGAGTAGCGAATGCGCCGAGTGTTCCGCGAGGGCGCAGAACACTGCACGCGAGGGCGCGTGCGCTCCCCATCGGAATGCATCGTTCGCATTTAAGACAACCCGCGCCGTTTCATGGCGACACACAGATGCCTTTCGCAAATTTCTTTCGAAGCTGCGGCGATCACCGTTAAGTTCACTGCGTGGTTTCTGAATCGTTTGCATGAACGCCGGTGATGCTTCGCCGGATGAGTCCGCGCCGATTATTCCAGCTTCTAACGAGAGCCCATACGTGGTGCTGCGGCATCGCGACTTCCGACTTTATCTGATTGGACGATTCATCGCATCGCTCGGCGCGCAGATGCTGATCGTGGCGGTGGGCTGGGAACTTTATGAGCGCACGCAGTCAGCGCTCGCGCTTGGGTTGGTCGGACTCACGAACGTGATCCCGATGTTTCTCTTCACGCTTCCGGCGGGGCACTTCGCGGACAATCACAACCGCAAAGCAATCATCGTGAGCATGACGGCGCTGATGGGTTGTGCCAGCGTTGGGCTCACGCTTTGCTCGTGGTTGCACGCGCCGACACCTTGGATTTACGCGTGCCTGTTCATTGCCGGATCGGCGCGGACGTTCCTTTGGCCGGCCAGTTCGGCTTTCCTCCCGCAACTGGTGTCACGGCGGATGTTCCCCCGCGCCGTTGCCTGGAGCACGGGAAGTTTTCAACTCTCGTCCGTCATCGGTCCTGCAGCGGGTGGGGCGGTCATCGCGCTGACGCATCACGCTGCGTGGGTGTACGCGATCCATGCAGTGTCGGCTGTAATCTGCGTCGCGCTGATCGGGCTCGTTCACTATCATCGCGCGCCCAGCGCCCGTGAACCAATGACGCTCAAGAGCCTCGCGGTTGGTTTCAAATTCGTGTTCGAGACGCGAATCATCTTCGGAATCATCACGCTCGATTTGTTCGCGGTCATGCTCGGTGGAGCGACGGCACTACTGCCAGTTTACGCAAAAGACATTCTCCACGTTGGACCTAGCGGTCTCGGTATTCTCCAAGCCGCGCTGCCGATCGGCTCACTTCTCTCAGCCTTCGTGCTGGCGCATCGGCCAATGGAGAAGGCTGGTCGCGCGCTGCTGTGGTCCGTCGCCGTGTTCGGGTTGGCGACGATTGGTTTCGGATTGTCGACTTCGTTCTTCTTCTCGCTCGCGATGCTGTTTGTGTGCGGCATCGCGGACAACGTGAGCGTGCTGGTGCGGCACACGCTCGTGCAGTTACTCACGCCTGATGATAAGCGCGGACGCGTCTCGGCGGTGAACAGCCTGTTCATTGGAACCTCGAACGAGCTCGGTGGATTTGAATCCGGCTTTGTCGCGCATTGGCTGGGGCCGGTGTTCTCCGTCGTGTCTGGTGGAGTGGGAACGATCCTCGTCGTCGCGGCGGTGGCGTGGATTTGGCCGGAGATTCGGCGATACGGGCGGCTGGAGGGAGAATGAGTAAGATTAAGATTACGATTAAGAAGCGCGGCATCGGGTCAAGGTTCCCTTCGTAATCGTAATCCTGAATCCTAATCGTAATCCCACATGCCATCACATTGACCGTTGGCGCGGCAGCCGTTACTAAACTTCAGACATGGCGGTTCAGTTCAAAGATTACTACGAAGTCCTCGGCGTCCCGCGCGGCGCGAGCGTGGACGAACTCCGTAAGGCGTTTCGAAAACTCGCGCGCCAATATCACCCCGACGTCGCGAAGGACAAAAAAGTCGCCGAGGACAAATTCAAGGAGATCAACGAGGCGTACGAAGTGTTGAGCGATCCGGCGAAGCGGCGCAAGTACGACGAGCTCGGTCCCAATTGGAAGCAAGGCGCGGAGTTCCGTCCGCCTCCCGGATGGCAAGGTGGGCAAGGCGAAACCTTCCGGGGCGGCAACGGTCAGGAGTTCCATTTCGGCGGCACCGGCTTCAGTGATTTCTTCGAGCAGGTCTTCGGTTCACGTCGCGGCGGCGGCGCCAGCCCATTCGGCGGTCGCGGCTTTGAAAACGTGGAGGACTTGGCCGAGCGCGGGCGCGACGTGGAAGGCGACATCATGGTGACGCTCGATGAAGCCATGCGCGGTTCGGTGCGCTCGGTCACCGTAAGGAGTGCTGATCCCACCGGACGCGGCAGAACAGAAACGTATCAGGTGCGGATTCCGGCTGGCGTCACGGAAGGACAGAAGCTGCGCGTACCAGGTCGAGGCGAAGCCGGCGCCGGCGGTGGCGCAGCCGGAGATTTGTTTTTGCGCGTACGACTCCAGAAGCACCCGGATTTCGAAGTGGAGAACCACGACTTGATTCACGAAACCGAACTCTCTCCGTGGGAAGCCGTGCTCGGGACGCAACTTCGCGTGCCGACGCTGGAAGGTCCGGTGAGCATCAAGGTGCCCCCCGGAACCCAAACCGGGCAACGATTGCGCGTGCGCGGGCGTGGTTTGCCGAACCGCGGTGCTGAACGCGGGGATCTGTTTGTGCGCGTGCAGGTGCAGACGCCGACGAATGTGAGCGAGAAGGAACGTGCTTTGTGGGAGCAACTCGCGAGCGAATCGAAGTTCAATCCGAGAGGATAAACCGAAGACAGAAAGGGTGTTGAATGGAACCACTTCTCATCGTCATCACTGGGGTCACGCGCGGTCTGGGCCATGCGATGACGGAAGAATTCATTCGACGTGGTCACACGGTCGCGGGCTGTGGTCGCTCCGAGGCGCGCATTGCTGAACTGCAGAATCAATTTCCGAAGCCGCACAATTTTCACCCGCTGGACGTTACTTCGGACGATCAAGTCGCCGCGTGGGCGAAGCACGTCATCACAACCCTCGGCGAACCTGACTTGCTCATTAACAACGCCGCGCTCATCAATCGCAACGCGCCGCTGTGGAAAGTGCCGGCAAAAGAATTTTCAGACGTGATCGACGTGAACATCAAAGGCGTGACGAATGTGATCCGCCACTTCGCACCGGCAATGGTCGCGCGCAACAGCGGCGTGATCGTGAATTTCAGTTCGGGATGGGGACGTTCGACCGATGCCGAGGTCGCGCCCTATTGCGCAACGAAGTGGGCGGTGGAAGGACTCACTCAATCGCTCGCGCAGGAATTGCCGAGCGGGATGGCGACGGTGGCATTGAATCCTGGCATCATCGATACGGAAATGTTGCGCAGCACGTTTGGCGGTTCAGCCACGAGTTATCCGAAGCCGGAAGAATGGGCGAAGCGGGCGGCGCCGTTCATCCTCAGCATGACTTCGGACAACGCATCATCGAAGAACACCGTGCCGTGAAACGAAACAAGGACTGGACAAACAATCCGGCGCGGTGTCGTTCTCGCGGTTGTGCGTGCGCTGGTCAGATGGCATTGGTTAGCCGAAGAAAGCGGTGGCAGATCCAACTCAAGAACGAGAAGACTTTATGACAACGAAAAGGGCAT
>JBBRBM010000335.1:0-3461 GCA_038205745.1 Verrucomicrobiota bacterium
TCGCGCAAGTCCGACATGCGGGGACGACGGAAGCCGTCCTTTTCCATCGAGCGATTGAGCTGGGCGAGCACGATCACTGGCACGTCCAGTTCCTTCGCCAGCGCCTTGATGCCATTCGAGATGTCGGCGATCTCCTGCTGACGATTATCCGCCTTGCGATTCGTGCTGTGGAGCAACTGAAGA
Organism: Verrucomicrobiota bacterium; assembly: GCA_038205745.1. Lineage (GTDB taxonomy): Bacteria > Verrucomicrobiota > Verrucomicrobiia > Limisphaerales > SIBH01 > JANNGC01. The sequence goes on from JBBRBM010000335.1 coordinate 184, forward strand.
TAATCGATGATGAACAGCTTCACACCGTACTGCTGCCACATGCGCCGTGCCTTCGCGCGAACCTGGAGAATGGAAAGCCCCGCCGTGTCATCGATGTAAAGCGGCGCACTGGCGAGCTTGCCCGCAGCGGTGGTGATCTTCGGAAAATCGCGCTCAGCAAGAAACCCTTCGCGCACGTTCCGCATGTTCACACGCGCCCGCGAACACAACATGCGCAGCACAAGCGACTCTGAACTCATTTCCAGCGAGAACACGCCGACCGGCAGCTTCTGATCGATGGACACCGCCTCCGCCACGTTCATCGCGAGCGACGTTTTGCCCACGCTCGGACGCGCCGCGATGACGATCATCTCGCCGCCGTGCAAGCCGCTCGTCATCTTGTCGAAGTCCGTGAAACCCGTGCTCAGCCCCGTCAGCATTCCCTGTCGTTGGTGATATTCCTCGATCTTGTTGATCGCCTTGTGGACGACGTCCTTGATCGTGAGCATCCCGGTGCGCGACGCCTCCTTCTCTTCACTGATGCGCAGGATGTCCGTCTCGACTTCATCGACCAACTGATCCACTTCGCCCTCGGTCTCGTAAACGCGCGCGATGACGTTGGTGCAAGTGCGGATCATCTTCCGCAGGATGTGTTTGTCCCAGACGATGTCCTGATAAAACTTCAGGTTCGCGGCGCTCGGCACCTTGTCCGGCAGTGGTGCGATGTAATCAAGGCCACCGACGGCTTCGAGCTGCTGTTTGTCCTTGAGCCGTTGATGCAAGGTGATGACATCGACGCCGAGTTTCTGGTCGTACATCTCCAGCAACGTCTCATAAATGACCTGATGCTTGAGATCGTAGAAGACATCCGCGCCCGCCTTGAATTTCTCGACGCACTGCCCGATGCACTCGTTCGGCGCCAGCATCATGCAACCCAGCACGCCGAGCTCCGCCTCGATGGAATGGGGCGGCAGGCGATCACCGACCGCAGCGACAGCGCGGCTTTCGGTCTTGGCGTTGCGCTTGCGGCCCTTGCGCAAATCAGCGGACGAATTTCCCGCTTCGGGATTAACAGAGTCGAGCATCAGGCGAGAAGACAGCGCGGACGGTGGATGTTACGCACGCAAAACTTGTTGGATTGCATTCGCAGGTTCTTCACAAGCCACCACGAGGTGAAACTCGGTTTTGGAGTGCGCCGACTTGTCGGCGCTTTTCAAACCGCGCGACTTGTCGCGCCGGATGTTTGGCGACAAGTCGCCAAACGGGAAAGCGGCGACAAGTCGCCGCACTCCAGATCGCCGCGCCACGCGTTTCGCTCGTCACTTCTTCTCCGGCTCCACCACCACGTAGCGTGTGCCGCCCCCGCCGAAGCCGCGGCCCGGTGTCCACACGCGCAGCAGGATGCTCTCGGTGCTCTTCGCCTTCCCGCTCAACGCGATCGCTTCATCTGCGTTCTTCACCTTCTGCTTGTTGATTTCGAGAATCACATCGCCCTGGCGAAGACCCGCCTCGGCGGCGTTTGAATTGGGATCAACAGACGTGATGAGAGCGCCCTCGACATTGTTCGGGATGTTGGCTTGACGACGCGTCCGTTGGTCGATGTCACCCACTTCGACGCCATCGAGAGCGTCCGATTTCTTTTGGACGTCCGGACGATTTCTTCCGCCGAAGCCACTGGCGAGTTCGTCGGTGGGGAGCTCGCCCAGGTTCGTCGTGATGGTTTTCTCCTTCCCTTCGCGCAGCAGTTTCAACGTCACCTTGGTGCTGGGCGCAGTCTGCGAAACCCACAGCCGCAGTTGCCGCTGATCGGGAACCTTGCGGCCGTTGAACTCAGTGATGATGTCGCCTGATTGGATGCCCGCCTTGGCCGCCGGCGTGCCCGGACCCACATCATTCACCAGCGCGCCCGCGCGATCTTTCAACGCGAACTGTTTGCCCAATGCCGGCGAAATTTCCGGCGCAAGCACCACGCCGAGATAGCCGCGCGTCACCTTGCCGTTCGTGATGATCGTGTTCATCACGTGCCGCACCATGTTCATGGGCACTGCGAATCCAATCCCCATGTTGCCGCCCGTGCGGCTGATGATTGCGGTGTTGATTCCGACGAGCCTGCCTTCAGCATCCACCAGTGCGCCGCCAGAGTTGCCGGGATTGATCGACGCGTCGGTCTGAATGAAATCTTCGTAGTCAACGATGCCGAATCCGCCGCGCCCCACCGCGCTGACGATTCCCATCGTGACAGTCTGGCCGACGCCGAATGGATTTCCCACCGCGAGCACAAGGTCGCCGACTTGCAGGTGGTCGCTGTCGGTCATCGTGACGGGTTGCAGATTTTTCGCGTCGATCTTCAAAACGGAAACATCGGTCTGCGGATCAGTGCCGATAACCTTCGCGATGAACTCTTCGTCGCTGCCGCTCAACGCGACCTTCACTTCATCCGCGCCTTCGACGACGTGGTTGTTGCTGAGGATGTAGCCGTCCGCGCTGACGATGACGCCGGAGCCGAGGCTCTGTTCCTTCTGTTGGCGTCCGGGCGATTGCTGACCGCGACGATTGCGGCCGCGCGGAGCCGGTGCGGCATTCTCATCATCACCTTCATCACCGAACCCAAAGAAGCGGCGCAACATCTGGTCGTCGAACGGCGACGTGCCGAGGTTTTGGCGCACGGTCTTCGTCGAGAAGATCGTGACCACACTCGGGGCGACCTTTTTCACGACCGGCGCGAAGCTAGTCACGCCGCGTGTGTCCTTCGGCAGCGCATTGGTGTTGAGAAGAATCTGCGGCAACTCGTGGTGCTCGCGTTTCGTCTCCTCGGTTTTCTTTTTGGAACTGTCAGCCGCGTGAAGGCTCGGCGTCAGACGTTCACACGTCAGCACCACCACCGCCAAAACACACGCGAATGAAAACCCGCACCTGAATGCCCTTTTCGTTGTCATAAATTCTTCTCGTTCCTGAGTTGGATCTGCCCGCCGCCTTCTTCGGATAATCAATGCCATCTGACAAGCGCAGGCACAAATCTGCGATCAACTTCGCCGCAATTTTGTTTGCTCAGAGTTTGTTGCATGTCACGGCACGGTCGTCTTCGACGAAGCGTTCGCCGGAGTGATACTGAGGATGAATGGCACCGCCCGCTTCGCCCAATCCTCCGGCTTCGGATAGCTTGTAGCCGAACCGCCAAACGTGCTGCGCAACATTTCCGTATCGATGATGCCAGGATTCAATGCCACCGTCGCCATCCCGCTCGGCAATTCCTGCGCGAGCGATTGAGTGAGTCCTTCCACCGCCCACTTCGTTGCGCA
>JBBRBM010000336.1:0-3429 GCA_038205745.1 Verrucomicrobiota bacterium
TCGGGGCTCATTCGATGAGGTTCACGGTCGTTACAACCGGACAGTTCAGATTGCGTCGTGCTTTCGGGTTCCGCCTCGCGGCTTCTTCCCTGACGCAGCTTTCGGTCGTGAACAGTCTAATTCGACCGGCGGGACTTTCACTCGCGTGGCCGCCAGCTTCACCGGCGCACACCGGAACGATGCAGTTCATTTCGGGGAGCACACGCGCCCTCGCGTTTTCCGACCGGCGCCCTCGCAGGTCGGCGACGGGCGCGATGACCCAACCCAATGGTTCCCTGTGCCGCCGCTCGCCGGTGTTCCGCGAGGGCGCGGAACACACTACCCGAGGGCGCGTGCGCTCCCCAACCAACAGCATGGTTCCGGTTAAGAGAAGACGCGGACGCCGGATGCGCGATGAAGGCAGCGAAGTTTTTCAGTATTTAATTCTCCATGAGCACTGCGACGGAAGAATTGGTTCGCGTCTGTGAGGCGTTGCCACCGGAGAAGCGTGCTGAGGTTGCGGATTTTGCGCGCTTCCTTCTCGCGCGACAAGAGGATGAAGCGTGGGAGCGCACGCTGGCAGTTCCGCGCCGCCGCCCTCAGCTCGAAAGTTTCCTGCGCGATTCGGCGGCGGAAGGTGACGAGCCATTGGACATGAAGCGCCTGTGAAGTCCCGAACTCGGCCGAGTTTTTGGCGGGCGTAAGAGGCACTTGATCCCATCACGCGGCAAATCGCTCGCAAAGCTTACGAGTTGTTCAATACCAATCCCGGCCACCCTTCTTTGCGATTCAAGAAACTGGCGGGCTACGAACACATCTGGTCAGTACGACTGAATGATCAATATCGCGCTGTGGGCGAGCGGCGTGGGGATCATCATCTGGTTCTGGGTCGGGACGCACAACGAGTTCGACAATCTCTTCGGTTGAGTTCGGCCGATGATCGCGCGATTCAAATCGGCTCCGCGATCAGATCGTAGTCCGTGTGGCCAACGATGCGAACGGTGGCGAACGCGCTCACCGGCAACTTGCCGCGCACGTAAACGCGCCCGTCAATATCCGGCGCGTCCGCCTCGCCGCGAGCGACAAGGTATTTGCCTTTTAGCTTCGCGAGGTCGCCGTCGGTTTCGCGAATGAGGCCGTGTTCCCAGGAACTGATTCGTGCCTTCTGAAGCTCGCGGGCGCTGGCTTCGCCTTCGACGAGCACTTTCAATGTGCGACCGACGAATGACTCCGAGACCGCGCGAGCGACTTCGTGCTGCCCGGCCATGGCGCGTTCGCGGCGCTTCTGTTTCACGCGATCGGAGAGTTGTTGCTCCATGTTGGCGGCGCGAGTGCCGTCTTCCTTCGAGTAAGTGAACACGCCGAGGCGCTCGAACTTCGTGTCGCGGATAAATTGCAGCAGGGTTTGGAAATACTCGTCGGTCTCGCCGGGGAATCCGACGATGAATGTGGTGCGCAGCGCGATGCCGGGAACGCCCGCGCGAATGCGGCGGACCAGGTCAACGATGTATTGCTGCGAGGTTTCGCGGCGCATGCGTTCGAGCATGTTTTCGTGAATGTGCTGCAAGGGCATGTCCACGTAGCGCGCCACTTTCGGACACGCGGCGATCGTCTTGATCAACTCATCGGTCCAATGCGCCGGATGCGTGTAGAGCAGGCGAATCCAGAATTCGCCTTCAATCGCATTCAGCGCGCGCAGCAACGTGCAGAGCGTGGTGGCGTCGGCTTTGAGCGATTTTGCGGCAGCGGAAAATTTCTCCGGCGATGAGATGGCGCGGCTATGGTTAGGACGAAGATCGAGCCCGTAATAAGTCGAGTCTTGCGAGATCAAATTGATCTCCTTCACGCCGTCGGCGACGAGTTGGCGCACTTCAGCAACGATGTCGGCCTGTTGCCGCGAACGATGCGAGCCGCGCATGCGTGGGATGATGCAGAAGCTGCACGGATGGTTGCAGCCCTCGGCGATCTTCACGTAAGCGAAATGTTTGGGCGTGAGGCGGAATCGCGGCGTGTCGAAATCGGGAATGAAGGTCGGACGAATTGTCACGTCAACGAGCGTGCCCCCGGCATCTTGCCGGGCCGGAACTTTGGTCGAAGCGGTGATTGCTGATACTGCAAAGCTCGAACCCGGCAGGATGCCGGGGGCACTTTGTTCGTGGTGGCCGCCTTTGGCGCGATCCATTTCGGCCACGCCCGACTTCACTGCTTTGCCGCTTTTCGGTTTTCGCTTTCCGCTTTTGCCCTGACTGAGTTTCAAGCTGCGCAACGCAATCGCCTGATTCACGATCTCGCCGACCTGCGCCACTTGATCGATTCCCATGAAGGCATCCACTTCGGGAAGAAGCTTTGGAAGCTCCTCGCGAAATCTCTGGGACAAACAGCCGGAAACGATCAGCGCCTGGCCGCGATTGGTCGCCTCGCGCACTTCATTGGAATCGAGAATGGCATCGACGCTTTCCTCCTGCGCCGAGTCTATGAACGAGCAGGTGTTCACGATCACAGCGTCGGCGTTGGCTGCGTCGTTCGTGATTTCCACGCCGCTCTTGAGGAGCGAGCCGAGCATGATTTCGGCGTCCACGAGGTTCTTCGCGCAGCCAAGCGAAATCACGCCGACACGGAGGTGCTTGCGCACGGCCACAGGCTTGCGCACGGCCCCGTGTTGTTCAATTGGTTTGCTCATCAAGGGCGGAGAAGGTATCGCGAAAGGCGCGTAGCGCAACGCGGAACTTGTTGGGGAAGTGATCAGTGAATCAGTAGTCAGTGAGTGAGTAATGAGGAGCTGTGCGCCACGCGAACGGGAGTTCACTGATCACTGACCCGCTGACTACTGTTCTCAATGCTTCACCGCGTTGGTCGGCAACGGAAGCATTTCGCCCGCGTTGGAAGGCGGCTGATACATGCTGGCCCCGAGATTCTTCAACGGGTCGGCCGCCTTGTGACTGCGCCAGGCTCGATACGACGCATTGCCGAGCAGCGCCGCGACCACCAGTGCGATCAGCGCCGCCGCGACCAGCCAGTTGACCCGCGAGAGCAGCAACATCACTGAGTCGAGGGGTGTTTTGGATTTTGTTGTGGAAAACGATTCCTGAGGCATTGCGCCGGCGGCTCCGAGTTCCGCGTCGAGCTGTTCGACGAGCTTTGCCGGATCGAGCTTCAGCATCTTCGCGTAGGTGCGGAGCGAGCCGCGCAGGTAAACCGGCGCGGTGAACACTGCATACTGGCCTTGCTCCAGCGCGCGAATATGATCGGACTTCAGCTTCGTGGTCTCGGCAACCTGGTGGATGTCGAGACTCATCGATTCGCGTGCGTAGCGAAGTTGTTCCGCGACAGTCGGCACGCGAAAGAAGTAACGAACGCCGGCGCAGCTTGGCAATCACCGATAACGAATGCCCTGGCGACGGCCCGTTGGCCTTACACGTTGAACTTGAAGAGCAGCACGTCGCCGTCCTT
>JBBRBM010000337.1:0-3411 GCA_038205745.1 Verrucomicrobiota bacterium
CCCTTTGAAGCGCGTGATCTCCGGCTTGCCGCCAAGCTTCGCCGACGCGGCGTCGCGCTCGGATTCGCTGTAGCAGTAGATCGTCTCCTGCTTGTTGCGCACGCGGAAGAGCGGCGTCTCGAGCACGTAGAGATGGCCGTCCTGCACCACCTGCTCGAAGAACTTGAAGAAGTAGGTGATGAGCAAATTGCGGATGTGCAGCCCGTCCACGTCAGCGTCGGTGGCGAGGATGACCTTGTCGTAGCGCAGGCGCTCGATGTTGTCCTCGATGTCGAGAGCGCGCATGAGATTGTACATCTCGTCGTTCTTGTAAACGATGTCGCGCTTGAGATCCCAGACGTTGAGCGGCTTGCCCTTGAGCGTGAAGACGGCCTGGTTGTTCACATCGCGGCAACTCGTAATGGACCCGCTTGCGGACTGGCCTTCGCACAGGAAGACCATCGTGCCTTTGCCTTTGCCCTTCGCTTTGTCGAAATGATTTTTGCAGTCCTTCAACTGTGGGATGCGAATCGTGATGGCCTTGGCGCGTTCGCGCGCGAGTTTCTTCACCTCCTGCAATTCCTTCCGCAACTGCTGCGTGTCGGTGACCTTCTCGACGATCTTGGTCGCAATGTCCTTGTTGCGATTGAAGAAGTGCAGCAACTCCTCGCGCACAGTGTTCACGAGTTCGGTGCGAATCTCCGTGTTGCCCAGCTTGTTCTTCGTCTGCGATTCGAACATCGGATCCTTGAGGCGAATCGCCACCGCGCCGACCATGCACTCGCGCACGTCGTCGCCCTCGAACTTGCCCTTGGCGTATTCGTTCACGGCCTTGAGCAGGCCCTCGCGAAACGCGCTCAGGTGCGTGCCGCCGTCGCTCGTGTACTGGCCGTTGACGAACGAATAAAACGTCTCGCCGTAGCGGCTGTTGCTGTGGGTGAAACAGAATTCCAGCGTCTTGCTCGTGTAATGCAGCGGCGCGTAAATCGGTTCCGCGCCGTCGGCCTGCAAATCTTCCAGCACGAGATCCATCAAGCCACGGCGGGAGACGAAGGTCTTCGACTCGGGCGAGGTAGGGCGTGTCGCTCCGCGCGCGCCGCCGGGTGATTTGTCGCCGTCCTCGGCGCGCACGGAGTGACGCGCCCCACCATCAGTGGTCAAAATCAACTTCAGCCCCGTGTTCAGGTACGTGTAATGGCGCAACCGCTTCTCGATGTATTCCGCCTTGTACTCCGACTCCTTGAAAATCTCCGGGTCCGGCTCGAACTCGACGTAGGTGCCATTCGGTTCCGACGTCTTGCCCTTGTCCTCCTTCTTCAGCTTGCCCTGCTTGAAGCGCGCCTCGACGAACTGCCCGTCGCGAAACGAGCGCACAATAAATTCCTTCGCCAGCGCGTTCACCGCCTTCGTGCCCACGCCGTTCAAGCCGACGCTGAACTGGAACACATCGTCGTTGTATTTCGCGCCCGTGTTAATCTGCGACACGCACTCGATGACCTTGCCCAGCGGAATGCCGCGCCCGTAATCGCGCACGCTCACGCGCGTGCCCTCGATCTTGATCTGGATCTCCTTGCCGTGGCCCATGATGTATTCGTCGATGCCGTTATCGACGACCTCCTTCAGCAACACATAGCAGCCATCATCCTGATGCGACCCGTCGCCAATGCGCCCGATGTACATGCCCGTGCGCAGGCGGATGTGTTCGAGCGACGAGAGCGTCTTGATCTTGCTCTCGTCATAAACGTGCTTCTTGTCGTCAGCCATAGTCAGTCAGCAAATTTTGGAGGGGCGAATATCCCGGCGGGACTGGAAAATGCAAACTTGAACTGGCCGACAATTGAGCAACAACCAAGTTACTTCACTGCTTCAACAACTCCGGATTCCACCCAGTTCGCATGTACGCCGATGGAACGCCCGTGACCGTCAATACCATTCATTTCAGCAAAACGCGAGAAACCTGGTCCCGCTATTTCAACGTGAAAACCCAAAGAGCCGAGTACCGCCGACAGCGCGCTGACCGTCCAGATGGATTTGTGACCCCAATTGAGGATGATTGAGCGGATTGAATCTTCGCGAGAACCGGCACCTCCAATTTTACGCTTTAGAAATGCCGCGTACTCGGCATCGTAGCGGTTGGAAATCAAATCCACACAAGGAACACTTATCCGCGCGGCGCCGCCGGCTTTGAGAACCCGCCGCACTTCCTCGAAAAACGATAACGCCTCAGCAGGAGCAATGTGTTCGACGACGTGTTCCGCAAATATGAAGCGAAGGGATTCGTCGCCAAAAGGTAATAGCTTTCGGATATCGAGGTCTTTGTCGCAGTTGCGCCATTCCAACAACCGATGGCGTCCACAGCCAACGTGGAGCTTCTCGTGCAGAGAAGCTGCTGGAGGCGGCGGTTCAAAGTTTTTCAATAGCGGAGCGATACCCCACCCGGATCCTTCGTTCGCGACATTGCGCTGATTAAGAATGTTTTCACGCGAAATGCTTTGGTGCTCATGATTTGAAACAGACCGCTCAGAGGAACGACTGAATTGGGTGCGTTCTCGGTGTGAGTGATTCACCACTCGCAAGTATTCACGATCCTTGGGAATAACAACTCCACGTGCTCCTGCGAGGCACGCCCGGGCGATGATGTCCTTGTCCTCAAATCCCCAGCCGGAGCTCATGCGCTCGTCATAGCCGCCGAGGGCGAAGAAATCACGTTTCCAGAAAGCAATCCGCCCACCGCTTCCTCCTCTGAGCGGCGATCGAACAAAGATCCGTTTTTCGGGAGAAAATGTTTCCATCAGGAATTCGGCAAAGCCAGCGCCCAGAAAATTGTCTGCATCGAGATTGCACACGATCTCGGCGGTGGCCAATCGATGTGCCACGTTTTTAGCGTGCGCCATTCGGAAGCGGGTGAAGCCGTCCGCCCGGTAATAAGTGAGTTGACCCCGCCGAATTGGTTCGGCCAATTCCGCTTTGGCCCAATCTTCCATCGCATCGGGAGACGAGTAATTGAGAAGAATGAACTCGACTTCGGGAAAATGTGCCGTCCATTTGAGATTTTTTGGCAGGGTTTCTCGCAAGTGATGCAACCGTCCCATGCAGGTGATGCAGAACGAGAGCCGCTTCACACGAGAACAGGTTCGGTTTCTTCGCGTGGCGGTGCGGACTCGGCCAAGGTTCGCCCCACAATGCCGCACTCTTCAGCGGTCAAATATCGAATCACTCGTCCGCGAAAATACATTTCGATTCGTCGAATCACTTCGTCCGCCGGAATCATATCCATGCAATGCGGCAATTCGCCGACTACATCCACGCACCGATTCCGTGCTTCGTCTTTGGGATCGCCATCGCCAAGTGGGAGTGTTCGGGATTTCCAGCAGCCGCCGTTGTCGCAGCACGGCAACGCACCAATGGTGTGGATAAACTGATGGTGCGGGT
>JBBRBM010000338.1:0-3332 GCA_038205745.1 Verrucomicrobiota bacterium
GGCGCATGGCTTTGGTTACACGCGGGTCGCCTGATCCACAAGCCCAGACTCAAACCCACGACGGAAAATCCGTCCCCCATCCCAGCTGGGGCCAACTCGCGCAAGGGAAAAAAGAGGCTAAGGGTTTTTCAGCAGAATCGATAATCACCCTGATGGGAGCTGCCAATTGCCGGTTGATGCGTTTCGAGTTCTCTGGATTGAAATAGCCCATCACGCTTTGCGTGCGCCGCTCCGCCATACCGTAAGACACTTCGACATCAGCGGTTTGAAACGTGTCCACAAGGCAGATGCCCTCAAACGCTTCGTATTTGCCGGTGGCTTCCCAGTAGGCGTGCTCGATGTTCATCGAGGCGACGTAATACGGGAGCAACATGATTTCGTTGCAGTGCAGTTCGTGCGCGAACTTGTGCGGCAGCGCGGACTTCGGAATGTGCCGCATGATGTTGACGATGAAATTGCCCGTGCCAGTGAAGGGGTCGAGAATGTGAACGTCGCGGTCGCCGAGGGTCTTGCCAAATTCCTCCTTCAGCACCTGCTCGACGCTGGCGACCATGAAGTTCACGAGCGGTTGCGTGGTGTAAACGATGCCGTGCGTGTCGGCCACCTTCACGCAGAAGCCCTGAAAGAAGCGTTCATAGACGGTGTTGAGGAAGGTCTGCTTCTCGTGGAAATCGGTGATGGTGGCGGCGGCGTTTTCAATCGCGCCGTAGAAATGCTCCAGGCTTTTACTGAAATCGTCGCGGCTGAACACGCGGGAATTGAGGGCGGTGATGACCTTCTCAATCTCCTGCGCGATGACGTTGCGTGAGATGAAATCGGCCACGTCGAAGATTTTGCGGAAGATGCGCTCGGTAAGGATGTGCTGGATGATCATCTCCGCGACGGCTTCGATGGAGATGTTGGGGTTGAGCGAGCCGCGGCAGAGCGAGCAGAAATCCTCGAACGCCGCGATGAATTTCCTGTTGGTCTGGCGCTCGGTCTCGATGAGCTTCTTCAGGCTCGCGCCAATCTGCGGGACTTTGTCTTTGAATTCCTCGACGGCCTTGCCCCATTCCGCGATGGCGGGCGGCGCGAATTCGAGAAACAGCTTGAGGACGTGAACGAGATCGTCGGCCTTGGTCAGGTCCGCTTCGTAATGGCGCTCACCGTTCTGGTAAAGCACCGCGCGCTTCGGTTCCTGAAAGAGAATATTTTCCCTGGGATAGCCGACGCTGAATTTATTTTTGATCTCCTTGTCGAGATCGTCCGCGCTGTCCTTGGCTTCCCAGATGCCGTGACTGAGGCCGAAGTCATCAAGCAACGCGCCATCGGCGGAGAACGGCGGGGCGCCCTTGCGCTTCATGGGATACGAACCGACGACCTTCCAGCCGAATTGCCGGGCGCAATGATCGAGCAATTCCTGAAAGGCGGCGCGGACTGCGCCTTCGTGTTTCATGCCGAACTGGTCGAATTTCGCGAGAGATTCGTAGTAGGCCAGAACCGGCTTGTGCGTTGGCTTGAGAGTGAGCGTAGCCATCAGTGCGTTAGCAGCAGCGTGGCAAGAGAGGACGCGGAGCGGCAAACAGATTCAATTCGCACGTGCCTTGATGCGGGAAGAGATTTGCGCCTGACCTTTTTCATCGCCGGTGAGGTGCTTTTGACACCAAGCTGTGAATTCGGCGAGTTTTTCCCGGCTCGGCATGGGGCGAAAATAGTAAACTTAACGGTTCCTGGCAGCTAAAATGTGCGCCGTCAGGCCCGCCCGCGGGATTTGACTCCAACCGCGTCGAGCCGAGACGGTGCTCGGCGTTCCTCGCGTAGGGTAACACCCCGTAGAGAATTGCAAACCGACGTGTACCGTAGCCACTGAAACGCATCGCATTCACCACCGGCTACAGCTTTCCCAACGGTTGTCGATGGACCATTGCACGCCCACCGCGGAGCAATGCGAAAAAGCCGCGTGAACTGTCGGAAAGAATCAAAAAATGAAGACAAATTTGGAGATACGGCCCAACCAGAGCATGGCCTGTGCGACGCCGGCACACGACTCACGGGTAATTAAACTGAGCGGAACGAAACCGGTGCTCATGGGCTTGGTCCTGGCGTTGGCCTTGATAGATGCGCACCGGATGTGGGCGGCGGGTCCAGCGCCGATTGACTTAAAAACGGCCGCCAATTTCGCGATTCTGGCCAAGGCTACGACCACCACCACGGGCGGCGGCATCATCAATGGGGATGTCGGGTTGTCGCCGGAAGGTGCGCAGGGAATCCCTCCCGGACAGATCAACGGGACGATCTACAATGGCGGCCCGATCGCCGCCCAGGCCCTCCTTGACTTGAACGATGCGTTCATCGCCGCCAGCCCGGCTCAACTTCCCGGAGGGATCAATGCCGGGGCCGAACTCGGCGGGCTAACCCTGGCTGCGGGCGTTTATGTCTCCCCGTCGGGCGCCTATGACATCACCTCGGTGGATCTCACCCTCCAGGGCGGTCCGAATGATGTCTGGATTTTTCAGATGGCGAGCACTCTCACCGTGGGCGTCGGGCGCAAGGTCATCCTGACCGGCGGTGCCCAGGCCCGAAATGTTTTCTGGCAGGTCGGCAGTTCCGCGACACTGGACACCTCCGTCGTCTTCAAGGGAACCATCATGGCATACGCATCCATCACGATGAATGCCAGTTCAACCATGGATGGCCGGGCGCTGGTCCAGGTTGGGGCGGTGACCTTCAACGGCGATGGCGGCAGTCTGCCCACGCCGGTGACCCCCCGGTTTATCAACGTCTCCCGCGCGACCAACTCCACGACGGTCGTCATCAGCGCCACGCCGAATTTCCTCGTGACGCTGCAAAGCAGCCCGACCTTGTGGCATACAAACTGGACGACGATCGCCACGAACACCCTGACGACCAACATCTGGACGTTCACCGACAACACCGCAACGGGCACCGTGACGCAGCGCTTCTACCGGGCTTTCAGCACCCCTTAGCGAAATGCGCAAGGCCCGTCCGGGGCACACCCAGCAAGGCAAAGATCCAAACATGCAAAACACGATCACTCAAACCGGTCTTTGACCCAACCGCTCGCGATTCATCGCCGGGTTGGCGCTCACGGTTGCTCAAAGTAATTTCCGTTTGCGGCGTTCGGATGACCTGTTTCCCCGCTTCCCAAAGCTTGTCTTTACCCGCATTTCAAAATTGGCCGGCCTTCGTCGCGGAGCGACGCCATGATGGTCGCCGTGGCTTTCAAGCCACGGATGAGCGCACCTGCCGCGTCGGTGTCGCGGAGCGACGCTTGAAACCAATGGACGAATTCGGGCGTCGCTCCGCGACGCACGCCCTTCGTCCGTGCCCAA
>JBBRBM010000339.1:0-3310 GCA_038205745.1 Verrucomicrobiota bacterium
CAGGGCCGCACCTTTGAAATCATCCACAACACGCTGACCGAGGCGCTGGGCTACCACGTTTATCACCGCGTCATCGACGCGCGCAGCGTGGTGCCGCAACACCGCGAACGCATCTTCCTCGTCGGCTTCCGCGAGCCGCGCTATTTCGAGTTCCCGGAATTCCCCGCCCAAGGCCCGAAGCTCGCGAGCATCCTCGACCCCGACGTGCCGGAGAAATATACGCTTACCGACCACCTCTGGAACTATCTCCAGAACTACGCGAAGAAACATCAGGCGGCGGGCAACGGATTTGGTTTCGGCTTGGTCACAGGCAACGACGTGGCCCGAACTCTGAGCGCGCGTTACCACAAGGACGGCTCTGAAATCCTCATCTCGCAAGGGCCGCGAAAGAATCCGCGCCGTCTCTCGCCGCGTGAGTGTTGTCGGCTGATGGGCTATCCAACCGACTTCAAAATTCCAGTCTCCGACACGCAAGCGTATCGGCAGTTTGGGAACTCCGTTGTCGTGCCTGTCGTGGAACGCATCGCGAAGCGCGTCGTCGAGAGCTTGCAACGGCCAGTCGATTATCGGCCTGACCTCGTGCTTCAACTTAGCGACCGCAAAGGCAAGCTTGCCGAAATCCCCAAGCCACCGACGAAGCCGGTGCGCTACAAGATTCAAAGGGCAAAGAAATGAGTGTGGTCAGTGAGAGCGCAATGCGGGCCTACCTGTCGCGGAGCATCGGCAGCCTGAACCGAAACAAACTAAATGGCCTTCTCGCAGAGGTAGATTTTCGCGCCCACTTCACGAGTTTGGGTTTTGGCGACCGAGTCTCGCGAGGAGGTTGGATCGCGAGACGAGTTGGAGCCGGGGAGTTCGCGCATCAAACTGCTGTGTTCTTTCCTGAAACGATTCAGCCCGGCAGGCCGTATCCGAATTCACGCCCGCTGCCGCAAGCTGACGTGGGCCTTCACACAATTTGCGCGACCTTTCACCAAACCGGAATCTTCGCCTATTTCTGTGCAGCCACGGTTTCTGACTCTGCCGACGGCGATGTGACATGGCGTTCGATTCAGTTGGGATTGCCGTCAGCGCAGGACTACAAGCCATTCCCAGAGGCTGTGGCATCGCTGTTCAGCGCACGAACCAGACGCTACAACTATCTCCGCCATAAAACTGACGCCAGTTCGGTTCCCAGCGATGCGATTGCCGAGGAATTTTCCAAAGAGAACCTTCGTGTCGCCTTTTCGACGAGATTCATGGCTGAGGTTTCTGACGTTGATGGAATCCTCTGGGGCCAGCGCCACACCTACCCACTCGAAATCAAGGAGAAGACGGCAGCTTTCGACAACCGCATGGGAGAGTTTTTTGGGTTGGATGTTGGACCATTCGTCAAGCTCGCCTATTACGCAGCGCGCCGGGGCAACCTGCATTCGCTGTTCATCGTCCGTGAGATTGATTCAGTCGAAACCAGGAATCTCGTGAACTGGTGGTTCATCAAGTTTGACGAACTCGCTCAATTCGCATCGTGGGTTTCAAAGGCCGGAGGCCCGGGCATGGGTGGCGGAGCAAGCAGCGTGGTTTGCATTCCGAAGTCGGAGTTCAAGCCGCTGACCAAGGAGAATCTCGAATCATTGTGACCCTCACTCAGCTCAAAGCGCTCTTCGTGCAGGCTGGAGCAAAGAAGCTCTACGCAAAGCCGCTGGCTGAGAACGACAACTCCAAGAACCAAGTTTATTTCGGGCCAGACTTCCAGGCTCTCAACCTTTTCCCGAACGCAGGTATTATCGCAGACAGCAGCCCGAAGAATCCGATCTTCAAGGCCAAGCTGCGCTTTGATTGGCTCACGCCAAACGGCGCAGCGGTGGAAGCGCCGGGCGCTCAGTTCATTCTCTACCCGCAATATCCAGAGGTTCGTTTCTCTGGCTTCTTGAAAGGCTGTGCGGCACCGCCTTCATCACTGATGGCTGGTCGCCTGTCTGGTCGGATTCTTTTTCTCGCCGTGACTGGCGAACGCCGAGTCGTTGGCTTCGTAGTCGGAGCGGACTCGGAGATTGCGGCTGAGTTCCGTTCTCTCGGGCTTTCAGCTTCAACTGGCGTCTTCAGCGAACTGAGCCTGCCGACAATTCCCGACGAATCGGATTCGCGAACCAAACTCCTCGCCGAATTAAGACGCATCAACCGACTCGGCTGGATTGATTCCAAACAACTCGATTCCAGCGGCGCATTGAAGCCGTGCCACGCGCCACAGTGCGGCGGGTTCACGCTGGAGGCGGAGCTGGGTATTCCCAAGAACAGCGTTGCGGAACCGGATTTCCTCGGCTGGGAAGTGAAGCAACATTCGGTGACGAGCTTTTCCAGTGTGGGAACCGCCATTACGCTCATGACGCCGGAACCGACCGGAGGCTTCTACAAGGAGCGGGGCGTGGAGGCGTTCATCCGCAAGTACGGTTACCCGGACAAGAACGACAAACCCGACCGGCTGAATGTCGGCGGCGTCCACCGCATTGGCCAGCGCCAGATGTTGACCGGCCTGACGATGCAACTCATGGGCTACGATTCCGTGAAGGGAAAAATTACCGACGCGAACGGAGCCATCGCGTTGCTGAGCGACGCGGGCGAGGTGGCGGCAACGTGGGCGTTTAGCGGATTGCTGGCGCACTGGTCGCGCAAGCACACGCGAGCGGCGTACGTGCCGGCGATGCGCCGCACGGAGCCGCAATGGCAATATGCCTACGGCGCGCGGGTGCGTCTGGCGCAACGGACGGACTCGCTGCGGCTGCTGGCGGCGCTGGCAACGGGCGCGGTGTATTACGACCCCGGCATCAAACTGGAACGCGCCTCGACCGACCCGGAGGTGAAACGCCGGAGCCAGTTCCGCATCGCGTCGAAGAACATCGCCGCGCTCTACGAGACGGTGGAGACAGTCGAGGTGTGATTTTCTTCCTGGCAAACGCCGCAGAACCTGGTAGCTCAGAGAGCGCATGAAAAATTCCACTTTCGTTCCGCACTCGATACGCGCTGCTCGCGCTCACGTTCGTCACGCATTCAATCGCCCATTGGAAAAACTTCCGAGGAAGGGTTTTCTGCGCGCGTGGTACTCCATTGCCTACCTCCATCCCGGCCTGCATCCCGTCGGGTTCGAGGAGTCCGGCAGTGGCTGGCCACGCACGCTGAAACCCTTCGCCGTCGAGGCGTGGCGCCGGGCCGGGAACGGCGAACTGGCCGACGAGGAATTATATCCGGGCGATGCCCAATGGTCGGGACTCTACGACCGCCTGACGAGTCCGACGCCCGAGGAAACCGCCCGCCGCACGGCGTTGAAGGGATG
>JBBRBM010000340.1:0-3264 GCA_038205745.1 Verrucomicrobiota bacterium
CTTCAAGATCGCGCAGGCCGACGGCAAATTCACCGTCACGCCTTCATGGACCCACAAGTCGCAAGGTTACATGTCCAGGCCGGTCATCATCGACGGCGTCGCCTACGAGCATTTGAAGAGTCAGCGCGTGATGGCCATCGACGTCGAGACCGGCCGCGAGCTGTGGACGAGTGCCAAATCCTACGGCAAATACTGGAGCCGTGACCGACTTGATATCCGCAAGCAAGCAGGACAGGCTAACAACCGTTACCTGAGCCAGTGAAGGCGACCGCGGAAACATGGAAACAATCATGCAACTCAAATTCGACTGGTTGATCGTGTTGGAAAACTTGCGACGCGGCATCATGGTCACCGACGTGACTCTGGAAGGCCCAGGCGGTCCGCGCATCATTTACGTGAACAGCGCGTGGCTCAAGATGACCGGTTACGGTCGCGACGAGATCAGCGGGAAAACTCCGCGCCTCTTGCAAGGCAAGCACACCGATCACGCGGTGGTCGGCTTGCTGAAACAAAAGTTGCTCAACCGGGAAGTGTTTCACGGGCAGACATGGAATTATCGCAAGACCGGCGAACCGTTCCTCATGAACTGGTATTGCTACGCCGTCTATGGCGAGCGGCCCAAACCGATCTACTACGTGGCGGAGCAGGAAGACGTGACGGAGTTGGAGAGCCTGCGTCTGAAGGAAAGGTTGATGGCAAATCCGAATGACGCCGATGCCCTGAGCTTCTTTTCCGTTTTGGACGAGTGGAAATCCGCGCGGAAGAAGGCGCGCTGAGTTGCTGAATCCTGACCGGGCTTTTCACCCGCCCGGCAAGTCAAATGTCTTCAGCCAAACTCCTTCTGCTCACCGGTGCCACCGGCTACATCGGCGGGCGGCTGTTGCCGTTGCTCGCAGCGGAGGGTTGGCAGGTGCGGTGTCTGGCCCGGCAGCCGGAGAATCTGTTGCCGCGCGTTCCGGACGGGGTCGAAGTGGTGTGCGGCGATCTGCTGGAGGCTGGATCATTGCGCGCAGCCCTGGCTGGAGTGGAGGCGGCTTTCTATCTGGTTCATTCGATGGGTGCGACCGGCAGTTTTGAGGAACAAGACCGGCAAGCAGCGGAGAACTTTGGCACGGCCGCGCGCGCGGCAGGTGTGAAGCGCATTATCTATCTGGGCGGTCTGGGCGAGGAGGATCAGGAGTTGTCCGCCCATCTTCGCAGCCGGCACGAAGTAGGAGAAAGGCTGCGGGCATCCGGCGTGCCGGTGATCGAGTTGCGCGCCTCCATCATCATCGGTTCGGGCAGCCTGTCCTTCGAAATGATTCGGGCGTTGGTGGAACGATTGCCGGTAATGGTGATGCCGCGCTGGGTGCGGGTGATGGCGCAACCCCTCGCGGTCACTGATGTGCTCGCCTATCTTCGGGCGGCGTTGTCCCTGGAAATCAGCGGCAGCGTGACCATCGAGATCGGCGGGCCGGATCGCGTTTCATACGGTGAGCTCATGCGTGAGTACGCGCGGCAGCGTGGGCTCCGGCGGTTGATGATTCCCGTGCCGCTGTTGACGCCGCGGCTTTCGAGTCTCTGGCTGGGCCTGGTGACACCGCTGTATGCCCGCGTGGGCCGTAAGCTGGTGGACAGCCTCCGTCACCCGACCATCGTGCGCGACGATTCCGCGCTCCGCCTCTTTCCCATCCAGCCGCTGGGCGTGCGCGAGGCAATTGCGCGTGCGCTGCGAAAAGAAGACTCCAGCTTCGCCCAGACGCGCTGGTCGGACGCGATGTCCGCCGCCAGCGCGCCGCGTCAATGGGGCGGCACACGATTTGGAAACCGGCTGGTGGATTCACGATTCGCACGGGTCGCCGCGCCGCCAGCCAAGGTTTTCGCCGCGGTGGAAAGCATCGGTGGCGCGACCGGCTGGCACTACGCGAACTGGCTTTGGACTTTGCGAGGATGGTTGGACTTGCTCATGGGCGGAGTCGGAATGCGGCGGGGACGACGCGATCCGCAGCGGTTGCGAGTGGGCGACACGTTGGATTGCTGGCGCGTGGAATTCATCCAGCCCGGCCAGCGGCTGCGTCTGGTCGCCGAAATGAAACTCCCAGGCCGGGCGTGGCTGGACTTCGAGGTGCAACCTGACGATGACGGGACGCGGCTGCGTCAGACGGCGATGTTCGATCCGGTTGGTTTGTGGGGGCTGGCCTATTGGTATGGCGTCTGGCCTTTGCACCAAGTCGTGTTTGCGGGAATGCTGAGGGGCATTGCCAGGTCAGCGGAGAAAAAGGCATGACCATCCATGAATTCCAATCTGAACTCTGGCTGCCGCTACCACCCGCGGAACTGTTTCCCTTCTACGCGGATGCGGCGAATCTCGACGCGCTCACGCCGCCTTGGATGCATTTTCACATCGTCACACCACCGCCCATCGAGATGAAAGCCGGCGCGTTGATTGATTATCGGTTGCGCGCCCACGGCCTGCCGTTGCGCTGGCGAACGCGCACCGACTCCGACATGACAAACTCAATCCAGACTCCTCAAACTCCCGTCCGCCGTTATCGTGCGCTGGCGGGTTGGATACTGCTCTGTTTTGCCGCTGCATCATTCGGCGGATTGTTCATGCCGGGAGAATGGTATGCGGATCTCAAAAAGCCATCGTGGAATCCGCCTGGCTGGCTGTTCGGCCCGGTGTGGACGGCGCTTTACACGATGATGGCCGTCGCCGCGTGGCTGGTATGGAAGCGCGGGGGATTCGCAGAGCAGCGCGGGCCGCTGACGCTGTTCCTCGTGCAACTAACGCTCAACGCCGCGTGGACGCCGCTGTTCTTCGGGCTGCACTGGCCGGGCGCCGCCTTCGCCGAGATCGTGCTGCTCTGGTTTGCCATCGCCGCGACGATTGCCGCCTTTCGTCCCGTCCACCGCGTCGCCGCGTGGCTGCTCGCACCTTACCTCGCATGGGTCAGCTTTGCCGCCGTGCTGAACTTCACGTTGTGGCGGTTGAACCGCTGACTTTAACATGACCCAATGAAATCCATCCTCTGCCTCTTTGCGTTCTCCGCGCTCTTTTGCAGCCAACTCCCCGCCGCCGAGCCGCTCGCGAAGAAGCTCAACGTGCTCTTCATCATGGCCGATGACTTGCGCGACGTCGGCGGCGTGTTCACGCGGCCGACGTTGAAGACGCCGAACCTTGACCGGCTCGCGGCGCGTGGCGTGCGCTTCGACCAGGCCTTCGCGCAGTATCCGGTCTGCAATCCCAGCCGCGTCTCGCTGCTCACCGGCTTGCGTTGCGAG
>JBBRBM010000341.1:0-3166 GCA_038205745.1 Verrucomicrobiota bacterium
CCTTCGGAATTTTTCTGCGCCTCGATTCCCATGCCAGCGCCACGCCTCGGGAATTGTCGACGGCCACGCTGCTCGAACTGAAGCAATACCAAGCGAAGATTATCGAGGCCGAAAATTCCCTGGCGCAAGGTGGCTATTCGCAAGACCAGGTCGCCCGGCAAAAGGAGATTCTTGGCACCTGCCGGTCGTTGCTGGCGAACATCGAGAGGGAGCGAAAAATCTCGCGGCAGGATTTGCTGGCGTTCACCCGCAAGCTGGGACCACTGATGCTGGCCAATGCCAACGAAGCCGCAGCAGCCCAGTTGGACATGACGCACGCAGCGGTGTTGTCCTGGAAGCGCAAGATGCCCGCTGACGAATGGAGCCGCTTGGTGGTCGTGGTGCGTGGCCCTCAAATGGCCCGGCGGCTGAACATCTTCACGCAGTATTTCGCGAAGGTGATTGATGAGCCGGGCCACAATTTGGGCTATCCCTTGGAAAGTCGCCGATTGATCTTTGCAGAGTTTATTTTCAAGGATCGGGATCATTTGGACTTGATGGCGACAACGTTCATCGACGGGTACGCCAGCGAAGCCTTCTTCGGCGACCGCTGGCGCATGAGCCGCGATGTCCTCGCCGACGGCGCGACAGAACATCTCCGGCAGATGAAGTTTGAGTGAGTGGCAATGTCAGTGCAGGAGCGAGTTCGAGCACAGGAACCAAGGTTAATCCGAATTTGGAGAGCTCAAAATTATGGCCAACACGTGCCAATACTCTTCATTCGGCATAGCACGTCCACCTTCAATGAACATGATCGCATGGCGTTCGCGAACCGGAATGTATACATCCCCACAGCCGGTCAACTGCGGGGCCGAGGTGCTCATGGTTGTATAATCGTGTGCAATGCCGCCATGTGCTGGTCAGCGGGTGTTTTGATGCCATGCTCCCATGCTTGGATCATCTTGTCGCTGACGCCTACGCGGGCACCCAATTGCTTCTGAGAGATGCCCTGCTTCTTGCGCCCGACCATCAGTTCGTCACCGAACGTCTTTACGGTTGCCGGAAAGGCTTTTCGCGGCCTACGGTTCGTCGGAATGTGGTTCCGAGGAACGTGAATTGAACGATGTGCAAAACCCAACAGACAGTTGGATCAACTGCTGTGGGTACTTGCGCCATGCTATCACGACGTCCTGTCTGCAAGGTTGAGAATCTGAGTCAACTTGCGCCATGCTTCGTCATCTGGAATCGCGCGACCGCGCTCCCAACGTCCGAGCCATTGCCGACGCAAACCCGTTGCAGCCGCAAGCTGCTTTTGGGTAATCCCTGCGCGCTTCCGGCCAGCCACAATCTCGCGGGCAATGGCCGGCCCCTCCGTTTCTGACACCTTATTCCGCCAAAGTCGTTGATTTTGAGCGGGTAATGGGGCTTCAATCGTAAGTTGTGTAAATGTCAAACGCGCCAAAGGGCGCGCTGAAGGCAATCGACAAGCCTTCGACGAGTTTCAAGTCGGATTTGTCGGCGCTCGCGAAAGTCGTGGCGGGCATAAACAAGGGCGCGAGCAACGAGACGTTCGCGTTCGAGTTCCGTTCGGCCATCAGCAATTACGTCGCTGCGCTGGTGGTAACAAACGACGCTCTCGCCGCGGCGGTTGCCGATGCGAACAACAACCCAAAGCTGAAAGCAAAAGCCGCCGGCTTGCTCGAAGCCGCCCAAACCGCACTGGCAGGAATCCAGCCGGAGAACAATTTGGTTTCCATGATCGCCCTTCCGGTGTTCAGCCCCAGCCAGACTCCAGCATCGCCCCGAATCCTTTGACGGATTTGCCCCGGCAGGAAAAACCTTTTCTCTCCCGAATGTTCGCCCGATTGACGCTTGATAGGTTCGCGCCATGACACGAACCAAAGGAACAAACGCAACTAAACGCGTCACGGTCCCCGCCGGTGAAATTTTGTGAGCGAGCGTGTTCGGCAGGCGATGCGGGAGACCGCCGTCTCCGGCAAACGTGCCGTGCCGGAAGGTGGTTCTTCACTCGATCATCTGAGCGATCGTGAACTGCAAGTGTTTCAACTCGTCGGCAACGGCATTCCGACCCGCCAGATCGCCGAGCCGCTTCATCTCAGCGTGAAGACGATCGAATCGTATCGCGAAAACCTGAAGACGAAGATGAACCTGCGCAGCGGCGCGGAACTGGTGCAGCGCGCAATCCAATGGGGCAGGGCGCAGGCTGCGATGCAGTAACGCTTTGCCAATCCGTAGCGGCGTCTCGAAAGAGCGCCGCTACGCCACTGGGTGCGCCTTCGGTTTCGCGGTGCGCTTTTGAAAATCCGCGTAGGCGAGACGGATTCCGGCTTCGAGGTCAATCTGTGGTTTCCAACCCAGCGCGAGCAGGCGCGAAGAATCCATCAGCTTGCGAGGCGTGCCGTCGGGCTTCGAGGTGTCCCAAACGATTTCGTCCGTGAATCCGATCATGCGCGCGACAACGCTCGCGAGATCGCGGATCGTCACATCGCTGCCATAACCGACATTCACGAATTGTTCCTCGCTGTAGTGCTGCATGAGGAAAACGCACGCGCGGCCCAAATCATCCGAGTAGAGGAACTCGCGGAGCGGCGCGCCGGTGCCCCAGCACGTCACGGTTTTGGCGCCCGAAACTTTCGCTTCATGGAACTTGCGAATCAGTGCCGGCAACACGTGCGAGTTCTGCAAATCGTAGTTGTCATTGGGGCCGTACATGTTCGTCGGCATGGCGCTGATGAAGTCGCTCTGATACTGGCGCCGATACGCCTGGCACATCTTGATGCCGGCGATCTTCGCGATGGCGTACCACTCGTTCGTCGGCTCAAGCGGGCCGGCGAGAAGGAATTCCTCCTTCAGCGGTTGCGGAGCGAGTTTCGGGTAAATGCAGGAGCTGCCGAGGAACAACAGCTTCTTCACGCCGGATTCGTGGGCGTGGTGGATGAGGTTGTTTTGAATCTGGAGATTCTCGTAGAGAAACTGCGCGGGCAGCGTGTTGTTCGCGAAAATGCCACCCACTTTCGCCGCAGCCAAGAACACGAACTCCGGCCGATCTGTCGCGTAAAAATCCCGCACGGCCAGCGCGTCGAGGAGATCCAGCTCTGCGTGCGTGTGACCAATGAGATTGGTGAACCCTTCCTTCTCCAGCGCGCGCCAGATCGCGCTCCCGACC
>JBBRBM010000342.1:0-3121 GCA_038205745.1 Verrucomicrobiota bacterium
ACGCGGAACACACAATGCGCGGGTTCGTCGAATCGGCGGCGCGTCCGCTGCGGCTGAGCGAGAGTGCCATTGTTGAAATTCTTTCCGAGCAGTCTGCTCATGTCCCCCATGCCATCGAACTGGCCGTTGCCCCGAGATCGATCCTTACCATCACCTAGCAGTCCGCGAAAGTTCTTCGCGCTCGCCGCATCTTTCGGCATATTCCGCCGCACATGAAGTCAATGACCGGCTACGGCTGGGGCGAAGCGGTGCAGAATGGTTTCAAAGTCACCGTGGAACTCAGCTCGGTGAACCGCAAGCAGAGCGAAATTTCCGTCAACCTCCCGCGCGAACTCGAAGTGCTGGAGGCGCAGTTCCGTGATGAGGTGAATCGCCGGATCGCCCGCGGCCGCGTCACTGCCCGTGTCACCCTGCACACCGCCGAGAAAGCAGACGCCAACAAGGTGCGCATCAACACGGCGCTCGCCACAGCTTACACGAAGAAACTCCGCGAACTCGCAAAGCAACTGAAGCTCGTCGGTGACGTGACACTGGATCATCTCGTGCGAGCGCCGGGAGTTTTCGAGTCCGACGATGATGTGCCGGACGCCGAGGATTTTTGGCCTGCCGTGGACAAGGCGCTGAAGGTCGCACTCGAGATGATGGTCGCGATGCGCCAGAAGGAAGGCGCTCACCTGCTTGCCGACCTCGTGAAGCGCATCGATCGCATGCGCAAAGCCGCCCACCGCGTGGAACAACGGGCGCCGCAGATTCAGGTGCGCTACCGCCAGCAATTGCTCGATCGTATCAAGAGCGCCGGCATCGAGGCGGTGAAGATCGAAGAAGAGCGCCTGCTCAAGGAAGTGATTTTCTTCGCCGACCGATCGGACATCTCCGAGGAAACGACGCGATTGCAAAGTCACTTCAAACAGTTCGACGATTGCGTGAATTCACGCGAACCGGTCGGGCGCACGCTGGACTTTCTCGCGCAGGAAATGAATCGCGAGATCAACACGATCGGTTCCAAGGCGAACGATGCGACGATCTCGCGCGATGTCGTCGTGTTGAAGACGGAGTTGGAAAAATTTCGCGAGCAGGCGCAGAACGTTGAATGAGCGACGGGGCTCCACTTCTCATCGTGATCTCCGCTCCATCGGGCGGCGGCAAGACGACGCTTTGCCAGCAGTTGTTGAAGTCGCGCCCATCGATGGTGCGCGCGATCACTTGCACGACGCGTGAGCCGAGACCTGGTGAGAAGGATGGTGTCGATTACTACTTTCTCGACGCCGGAACATTCCTGAAGCGCGTGCAGGCGGGCCATTTCCTCGAGCACGCGACTGTCTATGGCAACAGCTACGGAACGCTGCGCGGCGAAGTGCTGGACAAGTTGCGTCAGGGCAAAGACGTGTTGCTCAACATCGATGTTCAAGGTGCCGCGAGTGTCCGCGAATGCGTGGAGAATGATGGCGATTTGAAGCGGTCATTCATCAGCGTCTTTCTCACGCCGTCCTCCATCGAAATTCTCGAAGCGCGGCTGAAAAAGCGCGGACAGGATCCCGCGCCCGTGATCCAAAAGCGTCTGAGCGTGGCACGACAGGAACTCGCGCAGTGGAAACACTTCGATTATCTGATCATCAGCACGAGCATCGAAGATGATTTGCGGCGGATGCTGGCGATTGTGGACGCGGAGAAGATGCGCCAGTGCCGCGCGAAACCACCCGAGTTTTGATCTTCGTAATCTTATTCTTAATCCTATTCTTACTCGCTGTTGTTGGCAGATGGAGGAACGCAGGGTTCCGGCGTTGCACAAGCGAGCAAGCAGAACTGGAGCTCTGCGCTCCGGACTGAGCCGTGATTTTGAAAAAGATTACGAATAGGATTAAGAGATGAGTGGGAAGAATATAGTCCTCGGCGTGACAGGATCGATCGCGGCGCACAAGGCGATCGACATCGCGAGCCTGCTGACCAAGGACGGCTTTGCCGTGCATGTCGTCATGACGAATGACGCACAAAGGTTTGTGACGTCGCTTCCGTTCAAAACAATGTCGCGGCATCCCGTCGTAACGGATTTGTACGACGAAGAGGAAGGCTGGAAGCCCGCGCACATCGAACTCGCCGATAACGCGAATTTGTTTCTCATCGCACCCGCCACTGCGAACGTCATGGCCAAGTTGGCCCACGGTATCGCGGATGACGCGTTGACTTGCATCGCGCTCGCGTTGAACGCGCAGGCGAAGACGCTCATTGCCCCGGCAATGAATGGGAAGATGTGGCAACACGCCGCCACGCAACAAAACGTCGCCACGCTCAAGGCTCGTGGCGCCGAATTTGTCGGCCCTGACGATGGCATGCTTTCCTGCGGCTACGAAGGCATCGGGCGGCTGGCGGCAGTGGAACAGATCGTTGTGCGTGCAAAAGAGTTGCTGAAATAGAACGGCGAAGGCGCCGGTTATGAAAATTCCCTGGCCCAACTTTCAGCGCCTGAACTCAGCGCTGAAGCCAGTTGCGCAAGACCCGGCCCAGCAGATCTTCCGGCTGAAAGGCGTCGAACGGGACATCGTGCTGCCGATCAAAGCGCTCTACATCGGCATCCTGATCTACTTCTTTTACTTCTCCCGCTGGTACGGCGAACTCGGCACCGTCCGTGAAATCGCGGAGATGATGGTGGATCGCTTTTTCATCATCTACTGCATCCTCAATGCAGCGGTGGCGGTGTTCCTCCTGGCAAAGCGGCGGCTGAACCTGACGCGCGCACAAGGCCTCGTGTTCAGCGTCAGCTTGCTGGACTCGATTTTTCTCTGTGCGCTCACGATCGTCACGGGCGGTTTCGACAGCATGCTTTACTGGCTTTATCCGGGGCTGATCGTCCGCAACGCGGTGACACATCCCGGTGCGCGACAGCAAATCGTTTTGAATCTTACGGTGGTGTTCAGCTTCGTCATTGCCGGGGTGCTGGATATCATCACCACCAACTACGACGTGTCGCTCTTCGAAGTTCAGTCCGAGACACCGACCGAGCCGATCCTGCTTCGCACCGTGGTGCTGCTGCTGTTCGCCGGAACGTGTTACGGATTGCAGGTGCTGTTCGAAAAAGCGCGCGTCGTGGCGGAAGAGTCGCGCGAGTTCGTGGCGCGGCAGGAAC
>JBBRBM010000343.1:0-3094 GCA_038205745.1 Verrucomicrobiota bacterium
TCGATGAGCGGCTTCTATGATTTCATGTCCGCCAAAACCTCCAAAATGGCCTTCAAACTCGTAACAGCCTCAAAGCACGTCAGGTTATCGAATCTGTAGTTCGGCCATAAACTGTTGGTCGGTGAAGCCGATGGCGATTGCCTGGCCGCCGGCTTTGAACTTAAATTCCGGAGCCACCGTTTGGTGAACCGGGCGTGTGCCCGACGATTGCGTTGTTTTCATCTACCACCAATCAGTTCCCAATCGGTGGCTCTTTTTCAACTGCATGGTTCCGGCTCAGATCACCATGCAGGAGCGGAAGCGGCGCGCGAAGGCGCGGGTGCTGCGAATGCAGATCCAATTCAGTCGCACCTCACCCCAGCCCTCTCCCCAGGGCGGAGAGGGAGGGCGGCATCCGCCTACTTCATCCCCAGCAGGCGTGCATATCCGACTAAATGTTTCTCCAGCTCGGGATTAACCGGGCACTGGCTGCGCAAATAGGCAATGGCCCGCTCTGTTTCATGGCTCAAGTCCACGTCAGGAAATTCGCATGTAGCTGCGCGAAAGGCCGGACTGCCGGGCGATGTCGCTTTGATTGATGCCGCGCCGCTCGGTGCAACGCTGCAAGGCGGTGCTGAGATAACTCATAGAAATACGGAGCGCGGAACGCGGAGTGTGGAAGGTGAGTGACGGATGAGGCACGCATGAAAAGACGGCGAAAGTTCGCGCCGGTTGTTGGCGCAGACGTGAACGCTCCGAGAGGGGCGCGCAATTTTTTTGCTCATGGGTGTGCATTTTACGCAACTGCGTCAAGTCCGGCAACAGCCGGTTCTCACATTTACGTTCCCCCTTTGGTGAATGAGTGACGATGCGCGTCTCCCTTCCAACTGATCTGCTGTTGAAGTTGATGCTCGCGACGCCGGAGCAGTTCGCCGCCGTTGAACGAGTTCTCGACGGAGTGACGCCGTTGGGCGCGAGCGGCGGTCACGCGGGACGTTCCTTCACGCGCTGCGGCGATCACTGGAAAGTCGTATTCGATGGGCATGAACTGCACCTGTCTGATTCTTTGGGCGCGCGGTACCTCGCTCACCTTCTCCAGCACCCGAACCAACCGATTGCGGCTTTCGATCTGGAACGGACCATTACGCCGGAAAAGGCGTCGGCCCGTTCCGCGAATTCCCGCGACGCGGGCCGTGACGGCCAAGCGGTGCGGCAATGGCTGCGTGAAGTGGAACGGCTGCGCGCGGAACGCGACGAGACCACCGAGCGTGGCGACTACGGAAAGGCGGAACGCCTCGACACGGACATTGCCGCGCTCGAAATGCAGTTGAAGGGCGAGCGGCGCACGCACGACACGGGTGAGCGGGCGCGGAACAATGTCCGCAAAGCCATCAGCGCGGTCCGGCGCGGACTCTTGCGCGGCAATGCGGCCCAAAAGTCATTCGCGGCGCACCTCACACAGTTCGTGGATACCGGCTACTCCTGCATTTACCACCAGCCACCGGGGGCGGAATGGGCGTGAACGGAATTGGGAAGCGGGACTTCCCAAATGGGAAGCCTCACTTCCCACCCAAGGGGCAAGTGATGAAGTCCACGAATCAGCGCCTCAGTTCCTCGGCGACACCCCCGCGCGGTGCGACCGCGCCAGACGATGGCGGCGTGTTGACGCGGGACGATCTCGCGAAACGGCTGCGCGTTTCGACGCGCACGGTCAGCGAGTGGCAGCAGGACCGAACTATTCCCTACATCAAAGTTGGCAAAGTGGTTCTTTTTTACTGGCCCGATGTCATTGCACATCTGCGCGAGAACTACCGTGTGTGCTTGCGCACGGCCACTGCGGCTGACGCCGCAAAGGGGGGCGGAATGAACAGCCGCGAAAAAGGCAAACGCGGCGAGCGGCAGTGGCGCGATGAGTTGCGAGCCAAAGGTTACGACGCGCGGCGCGGGCAGCAATTTAGCGGGTCGCCGGAGTCACCGGATGTGATTTGCGAGGCATTGGCCTGGGCGCATTTCGAGGTCAAGGCCGTCGAGCGGCTGAACATCGAGGACGCGATGGAGCAGGCGCGACGCGATGCGGGGCAGGCGGGGCCTGCACCCACTGCGCTTCGTGCGGGAAAGGTTCCGTTCGTTGCCCACAAGCGAAACTTCCGGCCCTGGCTGATCACGATGACCGCCGAAACATTTTTCCAATTTCTGCGCGGCGTGTTGCCGCCGGATTCCGCCGTGGCGCATGTCGCGCCCGGCGTTTCACAAACCACAAACCAGAAAGAAACAACCAATGAAGATCCAAGCCAGCAATTCCAAGTTTGAAGCCTGCCCGGAATACACGGGCCGGGCGGTGTGCGTCGATGTCACGCCGTTGCGCAAACAACAGTCGCAGTATGGCGAGCGCGATGTGTTCAAGCTCGTGTTCGAGGTTGATCTGCAAAAAGACGATGGCGGACGCTACGGCGTCTGGTCGCGCAACTTCACGCCGACGTTGAATGAAAAATCCACGCTGCGGAAATTTCTCCGCTCGTGGTTCGGTCGCGATTTGACGGCGACGGAACTCGGCGAGTTCGACACTGAAACGCTGCTCGGCAAACCGGCGCAACTCGTCGTCGTGCATGAACACAAAGAGAATGAAGTGTATGCGAACATTGCCGCCTGTACGCCGGACAAGTCGGGCAATGCGATGAAACCTTCCGGCAAGTTCGTGCGCGCGAAGGATCGCCAGAATGAATCCGCGCCCAACAGCGGCGGTTATCGCCGCGCGGAGCAGCCTGCCGCCACGGGACCCGTCGATCACGGGGCCGTGAAGGTGCATGTCGGCAAATACAAGGGCATCGAACTGCGCGACCTGAATCTCGAAGCGGTGAAGGCGCTGTGTGAGAAGTGGCTGCCGGGTGCGAAGGCGAAGGCCAAACCGACCGCCGATGACAAGCGGCTCATCGCCGCGCTCGATTGGTGGCTCTCCGCCCAGGAGAAGGCCAGCGATGATGTTCCCTATTGAGTTCTTGCGCACGGCCACAAAAACAAAACTGATTCTGCTGAAAAACCCTTAGCCTCTTTTTTCCCTTGCGCGAGTTGGCCCCAGCTGGGATGGGGGACGGATTTTCCGTCGTGGGTTTGAGTC
>JBBRBM010000344.1:0-3034 GCA_038205745.1 Verrucomicrobiota bacterium
TGGCGGCGTCAGCGCGCAAATTTACAATTACGGCCAATGGCGCGTGGAAGCCGACGGCACCGCGCTCAGCTACACCGCTGGCGGAGGCACCCCCACCTTTCACAACTTCGGCACGTTGACCAAGACCGGCGGCACGAACGAAACCCTCTTCACCTCTTCCACCACCATCAATCGTGGCGTCATGAACGTGGCCGTGGGCACCCTGCAATTCAACGCCAGCACCGAGTGGCCCGAGGGCGGGCAGATCACCGGCTCGGGCCGCGTATTGCTGACTGGCGGCAACACCCTGCTTTCCGGCAACACCCTGCTCAACGGCTCCTGGCAGTGGTCGGGAGTCAATGTCTCTGGCACGGGCGCGATCTCCGGCCCGATCCCGCTGGTCTGGCGCACAGGCCGGCTCTACGGCAACCTCACCGTCGCATCCAATGCGCAACTGAACTTCTCCGGCGAGTATTACCCCACGCTCGCCTCCACTGCTGATGCCAATCCCGCCACTATCACCAACCGGGGCACGGTCGTTTGGCCAGGAGGCTATCCCCTTTACGCCGGCCTAAGCGCGCGAGTTTACAATCTGGGCCAATGGCGCATCGAGGGCGGCGGCAGCGCTTTCAACTACACCGTCGGTGGCGGGTGGGGAACATTCTTCAACAGCGGCACCCTGCTCAAGACCGGCAGCGCGACGGCGGACATGACCAGTTTCGCTCTGAACAACTCGGGTCGAGTCAGCGCCGAGGCGGGACAGTTTACGATCAATTCTCCACCGGTGAATTCTGGCGAGTTCTACTTCCCCGTGCGCGGCCCGGTGGCGGAAACGGACTTCGGCGTCATCCGAATTGTGGGCGGCTACAGCCATCAGGGCACGCTGCGGGTTGAGTGGATGAACGGTTTCACTCCGGCCATCGGGCAATACTTCGACTTAGTAACAGGCAATGCTCTCAGCGGCAACTTCGGCGCGCTCGCCCTGCCCGCCGTGCCGCCGGATCAAGGCTGGACGGTGGATTACTACTCGACGCTCACGCGGCTCCGGCTGGCGGACAAGTGCTTCGCCGACGGCCTCGTGGGCTGGTGGACCGCCGACAGCGGGGCCAGCGACCTCACGGGCGCGCACAACGGCACGTTCCAAAATGGAGCGACGACGACCAACGGCTTCGTCGGTCAGGCTTTTCTCCTCGACGGTGTAAACGATTACGTCGATCTCGGTGCGTGGTCGGCCGGAACGCGATGGACGCTCCAGGCGTGGGTGAAGTTGAACCAAATCCAGTCGGGCCGGCGCAATCTCTTCGGTGGGATCAACCAGAACCGCGACTGGGCGCTCACCGCGACGGATGGCTACCTCGGCCTGACCTATCGACCGCCGAGCGGCGTCGGCACGACTTTCACCAACGCCACGCCTGCGCTGACCAACACGTGGTATCATATCGCCGGCTCGTGCAACGGTTCGAACGTCGCGTTTTACATCAACGGCGCGCTGGTGGGTACCGCGCCGTCTGACCTGGAATATGCCCCGACGACCACGGGCCTGCGCATCGGCGCGGCGAGTTATGCCAACGCGGAAAATTTCGCCGGGCTCGTGGACGAAGCGACCGTTCACAACCGCCCGCTGACCGCGCCCGAGATCGCCGCGACCTACAACAACGGTGTGGGTGGACGCTGCGCGCAACTTGGCCTGGGAGTGCTGGCATTTGCGCCTTCGGGTTTCGTGACGACCAACGTGATGCAGCTTCGCGTCACCTTCAATCAGCCGTTCCAGACCAACACCTTCACCGGCGCGGACGTCGCGATCACCGGTCCCGCTGGCGCCATCGCCAATAACACATTCACGGTTCAATCTGCCACGCCTTATGATGGGCGAACTTTCCTTGTCAACGTGCCTTCGCTCACCAACGAGGGCGCCTATAGTGTGACTGTGGGATCCGACATCCTGACACTCGCCAGCCTGCCGATGCCCGTGGCTTACACGGCGTCGTTCACCCTCGATAAGTCAGGACCGCGCGTTACTGCTTTCACGCCAACGTCGCCCGCGTCGAATCAAGTCACATTCCTCGAAGCCACGTTCTCCGAAACGATCAGCGGTGCGACCATTGTTCCGGCTGACGTGACGATCAGCGGCGCGGGCAGCGCGACTGTGTCGAGTGTGACGCAGGTCAGCTCGAACGTCTTCCGCTTCCAACTCAATCGCGCGCTGGGGCAGGGAGCGCAGAACATCACCATTGGACCCGGCATAACCGACCTCGCGGGCAACGCGATGAACCAAAACAACGACGCCATCAACGGCACGCCTGTGGTGGACGCGTTCAGCACGACGCTTTCGATCGAGACACCCGATTTGATTCCACTGGCACCCAGCAGTCCGGCATTCGCGCTCGCAGGACAGGCGACGGCATTGACCTACACAGTGACGAACGCTGGCACTGCCCTCGCGCCCAGCGGTTGGCGCGCGCGGTTCTGGCTCGCATTGAACAGCACTGGGTCGAACTCGGTCTTCCTCGGCGAAACACTGGTGACCAACATAGTTCCGCCCCGAGCTTCACTGGTTCTGACGCAGGGCTTGGTTTTGCCGCCGGGCATCACGGGCATCCGTTACCTCGGCGTGCAACTCGACGCGCTGAATGAAATCGTGGAAGGCAACGAGTCGAACAACCTCGCCTACGCAGCCTCCGGCATAGCCGTGAGCGCGCCGGACCTCATCGCTTCCAGCCTGACTGCGCCGTCCAGTGCCACGCTGGGCAAGAGCATCAACGTCGGTTGGACGCGGCGAAACATCGGCAGCGCGATCACGTTCGTGGCGGGACAGGATCGAATCTTCCTCGGCACATCCGCCAGTTCCACCGTCGGTGCGCGACTGCTCGCCACGGTGCCGGGCACGATTCTCGCCGCCGGCGCCAGCAACGTGCTTTCACAGAACGTTAGTATTCCGCTCGAAACTTCTTTGCCCGCTGGCAACTATTTCATCCTCGTTGCCGTCGATTCGCCGGACGCGCAACCCGAGAGCAACGAGACGAACAATCTCTCGGCGCGAGCGATCACGCTGAAC
>JBBRBM010000345.1:0-3002 GCA_038205745.1 Verrucomicrobiota bacterium
ATTCTCTATTGCGCCAAGGGCGGCGGCGGGAATCTGTATTACGACAAGGAGTTCTCCGATTTCGCACTGCGCTTCGAGTTCCGTCTCCAGGCGGGCGCGAACAACGGCGTGGGCATTCGTTCTCCAGGTGAAGGTGATTCGGCTTACTCCGGGATGGAAATCCAGGTGCTCGAAGATACCGCGCCGCAATACGCCAACCTGCGCCCTGCTCAATATCACGGCTCGATCTACGACGTGTTCCCCGCCAAACGCGGAGCGTCAAAACCAATCGGCGAATGGAACTCGGAGGAGATCATCGCCATGGGCCGGCATGTGAAAATCATTCTCAATGGCACCACGATCGTCGATGCCGACTTGAATTCGATGACCGACGCGAAGGTGCTGGCGAAGCATCCTGGGTTGCTGCGCGAGCGCGGCTATATCGGATTTCTTGGGCACAACGATTACGTCGAGTTCCGCAACATTCGCCTCAAGGACTTGAGCCAGCCGGAGAAAGACAACACACCGCCGGAAGGTTTTACCGCCTTGTTCAACGGAGACGATCTGCGGGGCTGGAAAGGTTTGCCCAAAGGACCGAACGACAATCCGATCAAACGCGCCGCACTCACCCCCGAGCAACGCACCGAAGCGCAGAAGGAGGCCGATGACGACATGCGCGCCCATTGGAAAGTCGAGAACGGCGCGCTGGTGTTCGACGGCAAGGGCCGCAGCCTTTGCACTGGAAAGGATTACGAAGACTTCGAGCTGTATGTGGACTGGAAACTTCCAGCGCATGCTGACAGCGGGATTTATCTGCGCGGTTCACCGCAGGTGCAGATCTGGGATCCGTTCACCCAGCCCACGAAAGCCGGGAGTGAAGTGGGCTCGGGCGGGCTCTACAACAACAAGAAGAATCCGTCGAAGCCCACGAAAGTTGCGGACAAGCCAATCGGCGAATGGAACCGCTTCCGCATTTTGATGCAGGGCGAGAAAGTGTCCGTCTCCCTGAATGGTCAACTCGTGACGCCAGACGTGACGCTGGAGAATTACTGGAACTACGCCCTGCCGATCTTCCCCAGCGGCCAGATCGAATTACAGAACCATGGCAACACCTTGTGGTTCAAGAATGTCTTCATCCGCGAGCTGCCGCGGAAATAAGTCGCAAGTCTGCGTCGGTTTGACGTTGCATCAAAAGATCTCCGGCAACGGAACAGCCTTCAAAAGCGAGAAGCCGTTCCCTGACAAACGCAAATAAATCAGGGAACGGCGACGCGAACACCACCCGTGGGAGTGCTCTGTTCAATATCGGCAACGGCGCGACGAACTGAAGTGACCACCTCACCCTGGCTCCGACCGGACAATAATATTTGGTCTGCACCTAAACCTGGCGCGCGAGCTTCCGCCCTAGGATTCGATCCAGCGAGTCGCTGGTCTGGTAGATCAGCGCTTCAGGATAATGCGGATAGGGATGGAAATACTCGAAGGTGACAAAGCCGCCGTAGCCGACCTTCTCCAACGCATCCATCATCGCGGGCCAATTCGTGGTGCCATCGAGCAACGGCCGAAATGTTTCGAGCGAGTAGTCGGTTCCCTTCTTCGTGAACTCCTTGAAGTGAATATTCTGAATGCGCTTGCCGAGGATCGGCACCCAATGCTCGGCGAACTGGAACATCGAGATATTTCCCGTGTCGAAATGAACGCGTACGTGTTCGCTGCCGAAGCTGTCGACAAACGCATTCATCTCCATGGGCGTCATGAGATAGCCGTTGAAGAAAATATTCTCGATGTTCAGGAACACGTTCAGCTTCTCAGCCTGGGGAAGTAGTTTGCGCACGGCGTCTTTGGCGCGTTGATCGCAGATGTCATTCGGCACGGGCTCGTGATCGGTGCGCCACGGAATATGCACCGCGCCGGGGACCACGAGGACGTTCTTCACACCGAGATCGTGAGCGGCCTGCGCGATTTTGCCGGCGAGTTCGATGCCGCGCTCACGCTTTGCCACGTCGTTGCTGCTCAGCGGATAGGGCCAGAAAAGAAACGAACACAGCCCGCTGATCTCGATGCCGATCTTGTCCGCCAGCTTGCGGATGTTCTGAAAATCCTTCGTGCCGGACTTCGGTGAAAGGTCGCTCTCCAGATCGTAATTCAGTTCGATGCCGTCGAATCCGGCGTCCTTCGCGAGGCGCAGGCATTCTTCGAGCGTCATGCGCTGCGGATAAGGAAACGCCCACAGGTTGATCGATTTCTTCATCGCGTAACGCTTTGGCGAAGCGCGGCGATCATCGGGCGCGGTGGATTGCGCAGCGGCATCTTGTGGCGTCAATCCCGCGGCAGCCGCGAGCAGCGCCACGGATTTCAACGCGTCGCGACGATTGAACAATTGTTCGGAAGCGGAATGCGGCCGTGGAAACAAACCGTTGCGGGAATTCATGCGCGTGTCTTGGCAGGAAAAACGTTCACTGGCAAGACAGCGCAAACGTGACCGCCCGCGCTGCTTCAATGCTTCGGCACGTGTTTCAGCGGCGGGTGTTTCAACATTTCGTTGATCATCTTCAAGGTTTTCTCTGTGGGCTGGAATTGATCCACGAGTTGGCGCGTCACGTCCACGGTGGAACACTTTGCGGGCGCATCGCGCTTGTCCCTGATGCGATCCACGCCCGTTTTCTGTTTCACGGCGGCCAACGATGGTTCCATCAACTTGATCACGTCATCGATGCGCCTGTCGCTGAAGACCTGATATTCGAGTTGTTCGCTGCGTTGTTCGATCTGCTCTTTCAGTTTTTTGTATGTCTCCTGATCGCCGTCCGCTTTTGCCCTGTAAGCGTCCGCGACAAGTTTTGCGACGACCTGGTTGTGTTGCGTGGATCGACCGTAGGCAAGCACCACGGCGCGCGATTCATAGATGCCGATCTTTTCCGCATTCAGGGGAACTTGCGCCGCGCAGGAACCCATCAACAGCACGGGCAATGTGAACGCGACGGCAATGAAGCGAATGGAAAGCAGTTTCGTTTTCATGGTGCGAA
>JBBRBM010000346.1:0-2982 GCA_038205745.1 Verrucomicrobiota bacterium
GCGGAATCGGGTGCGCCGACGGCTGCTTTAATGTTATTCAGGAGATCACCGATGTTGCTCGAAACGACCTTCGTCTCATAGGTGAACTCCGGACGGTCGAGCGTGAGTTCGTTGATCACGATCGTCTCGCGCAAAATCGAAAGTGGCTCCACGTCGAACTGCACCCGCGCAACGGAAAGCGCATGACCGGCGCTCCAGCCAGACGGATTGTCCACGGAAAAATCGGTGAGAGTGCCGGCGCCGGAGAGCGGCGAAAGCGAAGCGCTGGCGAGTTCCACCTTCGACTGGGTCAAGCGAGGGCCCATCTTGTTCACGCTGGTTTTTACGATGGAGCCTAGGAAGAACTGCATCGTGACGTACACTGCCCCGAGGAGAACCAGCAGTCCGATGGAGAGATAGAGCAGCGTTTTTTTCATCTGGGGTAGAAGTTAGTGGAAGCCAACGTTCGCCAAGACCGCGAGAACCGCCAGCGGTTTCACATTGTTAACCGCCACGCGCTCCGGAACGGGACAGGAGTAAAACGCCTTTTTGGTCGCGCCGCCCACGTCGCGAAGCCATCGGTCGGCCGCAGACGATTAGAATGCGTGCGCCGGGCGTCGCTCTGAATTGCGCTTGTCAGGTCGCACCGCGGCCTCTCTCTGTCTTGACCAACGCACCATGGCCCAAGCTTACACCGAAGCGAGTATCAAGACCCTCTCGTCGACTGAACATATCCGCCTGCGCCCCGGCATGTACATCGGGCGTCTGGGCAACGGCGCTCATGCCGAAGATGGCATCTATGTTCTGCTGAAGGAATCGATCGATAACTCCATCGATGAGTTCACGATGGGCCACGGCCGAAAAATTGAGATCGAATTGAACGATCGCACCGTGCGCGTGCGGGATTATGGCCGCGGCATTCCACTCGGAAAACTTCTGGAATGCGTTTCCGTCATCAACACCGGCGCGAAGTACGACAGCGAAACGTTCAAGAAAGCCGTCGGCCTAAACGGCGTCGGCCAGAAAGCGGTCAACGCGCTTTCGCACGAGTACCGCGCGCAAGCTTTCCGCGACGGCCAGACGAAGGTCGTCGAGTTTTCGCAGGGTAAGTTGAAGAAGGACGCGAAGATTGCGAAGCTGGACGAGCGCAACGGCACCCTGATTGAGTTCACGCCGGACGAGGCGCTTTTTGGCAAGGACTTCAAATTCCGCAGCGAATTCATTGAGGACATGCTGTGGAATTACGCGTTTTTGAATCGTGGCCTGACGCTCACGTTTAACGGCAAGGCGTTTCGTTCGGAGAATGGACTGAAGGATTTGCTCCAGAAGAATCTCAGTGGTGAGCCGCTGTATCCGATCGTGCACATCGAGGGTGAGGATATCGAGGTGGCGTTTACGCACGGGGCGCATTACGGCGAGGAGTACTACACGTTCGTCAACGGCCAGCACACCACGATGGGCGGCACGCACCTGGCGGCCTTCCGTGAGGCGTTGGTCGATACGATCCGCAATTTCTACAAGAAAGACTACGACGCGGCGGACATCCGTCAGTCGATCGATGCGGCGATTGTGGTCCGGGTGATGGAACCCGTGTTCGAGTCGCAGACGAAGACGAAACTGGGTTCGGCGGACATCGCTCCGGGCGGTCCTTCCATCCGTGATTTCGTGGGGAAGTTCATGCAGCAGTCGCTCGACGTCTATCTGCACAAGAACAAAGACATGGCGGAAGCGCTCCGCGGCAAAATCGAAGAGAGCGAACTCGAACGCAAAGAACTCGCCGGCATTCGCGGACTCGCGCGAGAGCGCGCCAAGAAAGCATCGCTACACAATCGCAAGCTGCGCGATTGCCGCCTTCACCTGGGTGATCGCAATCCGCGCGCCGAGGAAAGCGCGTTGTTCATTGTCGAAGGTGACTCGGCCGCCGGTTCGCTGACGGCGACGCGTGACGTCCAGACGCAGGCAGTCTTCGCGCTGAAAGGAAAACCTCTCAATACGTTCGGACTGTCGAAGAAGGTAATCTACGAAAACGAGGAATTTCACCTGCTCCAGTCGGCGCTAAACGTCGAAGACGGCTTGGACGGTCTGCGTTACAACAAGATCGTCATTGCGACCGATGCCGACGTCGACGGGATGCACATTCGGCTGTTGTTGATTTCATTTTTCCTGCAGTTTTTCCCCGACCTGATTCGGAACGGACATCTGTTCATTTTGGACACGCCGCTTTTCCGGGTACGCAACAAGAAGCGCACGATCTATTGTTATTCCGATCAGGAAAAGCAGGCGGCGATTGCGGAGCTCGGGGCCAGCCACGAAATCACGCGGTTCAAAGGCCTCGGCGAAATTTCCGCGGGCGAGTTCAAGGATTTCATTGGCGAAAACATCCGCCTGGATCCGCTGACGCTGGCCCATCTGCATGACAGCGGCGAGCTGCTCGGATTTTTCATGGGCAAGAACACGCCCGAACGGCAGGACTTCATCATCGACAACTTGAAGGTCGAGAAAGACCTCGTGGAGGTTTAGGAAGCTGCGGGGTGAACAGGTCGCTGGGGTCCTATCACGACATCGTCTGGTTTGGAGATCGTGTGAATCTCCGTTCGACAGGCGCGCTCATCCGAGTAATTCCATCCCCATGGGTGAGATAGAATGGTTGCTGCCGGTGCGGGGGAGCTTTGCCGTGAGGTCATTAACGTCTCGACGCGGGCGATGACGTTCGCTGGCGAAAGATCGCGAGGCGATGGCCACATTTCGAACGGGAGCGATCGTGCGTTGGCGCGCGAGGCGCTTGACGAGTTGAGCGTCCGCGTTGGTCAGCGGTGGATCTTTTTGGTTTTGCTGGTGGCGCTGCTGCTGGGCGGCTGTGCGACGGTGCCGAGGGAGTTTCGGGAGCGGCCGGCGCTCAGCGCGAGCGAGCGTCGCGACCTCAATGGGCGAGTGTTCGACCGCGTGTGGGAGATTGTGAATTCCCGCTATTTTGACGCAAAGTTCCGCGGAGTGGATTGGGCG
>JBBRBM010000347.1:0-2982 GCA_038205745.1 Verrucomicrobiota bacterium
CCGGACCGGCGACGAGCGCACCGTAGAGAATATGCCGGCTCGTGTTGCGGTCGTCCGCTTTGCCCTTGATGAAGTGCTCGAAGCCCGCCCACGCGCCATACGCGCCGCGATGGTGGACGTGGTTGAATGGCTCTTTTCCGAAGCCGACGAGATAGCTCCGGCCGTAGGGATTCGCACCCAGCGCGTAGTCCACCGGGTGTTTGGCCGCCGCGATATACAGTTCCTTCAACTGCGCGTTCGACCTTCCGCCTTTCCACCAGGTGTTGCCCTGGAGCGGCGGCGACTCACCGACGTGCTGGCTGTAGTAGAGCGCGATGACGGCGGCGTTGTTGGCGTGGCGCAGGCTGCCGTATTCGTGGGCGGACCACTCGCGCAGTCTCAGTCCGCCGGGGGTGGCCTTGTATTCGCAGAAGCGGCAGCAGTAGAGTTGCAACTCAGCGTGGAACCTCTCGTCCGTCGGCGCGAGCCGCATCATGTTATACGCGCCCACCTTTCCGAAATTCCCCGCCCCGGAATCTTTCCACCAATCGTGGTTGTTTTCAGCTTTGTATTCCTTTTCGTAAATGGCGTTGGCGACCTCGAACCACTTCGCGCCGAACTGGGGATTCTTCGCGAGCTGCGCCCGCTGCAAAAACGTGGCGGCCGTGAACACCTTGTCGAACGGGTCGGCGCGGTAGCCAATCTCCACCACTTTGCCGTCCGCACGCAGTGCCTCGCATCGTTGTCTGCGAATCGCCTCCTGCTCGGCCTTCGGCGATTTCTCGTTGAGCACCGGCCCCCAATTGGCGCGGGCGAACAGCACCAACTTCTCCGCCCGGTCGAGCAGCAGGTCCGCGAACGCCGCGCCGTCAAAATCATCGTAGCCCTTCCGGCCCTTCAACAACGGGGCGTGTTCGCGAATGACCATCGAAGACGCCGCCATTGCCGCCGCCATCGCGCCGGGGATGTCGCCGCCGGGCGCCTGCCTGTTCAGGCGAAACGTCGGACGCTTCGTCATCAAGTGCGCGACTTCCGCCGGCGCCCACATCGAGTGAACATTCGGTCCCTCGATGCCTTCCCGCCCGCCGCAGCCGATGGCCACTTCGAGTTCA
Organism: Verrucomicrobiota bacterium; assembly: GCA_038205745.1. Classification (GTDB taxonomy): domain Bacteria; phylum Verrucomicrobiota; class Verrucomicrobiia; order Limisphaerales; family SIBH01; genus JANNGC01. Next base: position 1,092 of record JBBRBM010000347.1, read on the forward strand.
CTGGCCGGGTCCTTGCAATCGGGATTCAGGACGCACTTGAGGAAATAGCGGTTCGCATGGATGAGGCTCTCCAGCAGCTCATCCATCTGCCCGGTCTGGAGCCAGCCGTCGGGTTGCTCGATGGCGGACCACGCGAGCGTCATGGCGGCGAAACTCATCGTCAGGTTCGCCGTCCAATGATCGCCCGCGTCAAACCAGCCGCCGCTCAAGTCCCGCCCGATGTCCTGCCCGTCCGTCAGGCACGCTGCCCCGCGCCACTCGACGCGGTTGTTTGGCGAGAGCGTGCCGGACTGCTGGGCTTCGTAGAAATAGAGCGATTTCTGGAGTGCCTCGGCGTAATTGAAGTTGCTTTCGGCAGCAGTAACCAGCGAAACCAGCCCCATGGCAACCGCGGTCGTAACCAGCACCCCCCGCGCCCACAAAAGCACCCGGAGCGGCCAATCAAGCAAACGACAACGCGAATGGTTTCTGCAAATCATGGCGTCAACTGACGCGCTGGGCCGCGATTCATTCAGGGCCAGGAATTTTTGCGACGGCAGCTTGCCGCATCAGCGCGCAAGCCGAATGGGTGAGGAAGGTGCGTCGGTTCATACCTTCCTATTTTCTCGGAATCAAGGCGTCGCGGATCGGTTCTACCCACTTCTGGCTCTTCATGTCAAACACCGCGAAGTTATCCGCGAATTGCCAGAAACCCCAGCTCCATCCCTGTTTCTCAAACTGCCGGGAGACGTGGGCCGTCCAGGCGATGCGCGAGGTCGTGTCGGCCTTCTCGTAAGCCCCAAATTCGCCAATGTAGATGGGCCGGTTGTTCTGCTTCGACCACTGGATCACTTTGGCGAGGTCCTTTTCCACGGCCTTCAGTTCGGACTCAGTCCCCGCCCAGGTCACGCCGGTCTTGTCCTTTTGTCCGGTCCAAGGTGTTCCCTGGTGAGTGAACGGGAATGGATTGTAGTAATGCACCGTGGCGATGAGGTTGCGGTCGTCGTCCGGCAGCTTGAGTTTATCCAGTTCACCGATGCCGTTCCACTGGGCGGGACCAATGATGACGGTGCGGTTCGGATTGGCTTTGCGGATGATCGCCAGCGCGGTCTGCCAGTATTCCTGCCACGACTCATGCGTGAACTTGGGGGCGGGTTCGTTGAGGATTTCAAACAGGACGGTGTCCGGTCGGTTTTTGCTGTGTTCGGCAATGGCGGTCCAGGCGTCGAGAAACTCTTTCCGTTTGCCCGCCGGGTCGGGGGAGATCGCCAGGTCATCATGGAAGTCGAGGATCACCAGCAACTGATTGGTCAGCGCCTGGTCCACCGCCCAATCCATCGTCTGGAAGAACTCCTCGCGCAGCTTGCCGTTGGCGTCCGGTTTGCCATCGCGCAACGGATGCAGGTTGATCCGGACATGCTGAAACCCAGCCTCCCGGATCATTTTGAAGTGCGCCTCCTTGAACTGGCCGCGGGCGCGGTTCTGCCACAGCGCATCCCAGCCAATGATGTTCACGCCGCGACCAAGGCGGGCGTTTTGTTGAAAGGCATCCATCGCCAGCAACGGCGTGGAAGCCGCAGACACGAAGGCAACGACCAGCGTTGCCAGGGTCAAAGAAATTAGGAATCGGGGGTTCATAGTTTGATGGGTATTCATTTTATGGGATTGACCGAATCGAAGACGGCCGTGGTTGACGAAAAGGTATTGCCGGAGCAGACAAAAAAGCCGCCCCGGCTCTGATCGTCGAAGTTCACCGGCAGAACCATCCGCAGTGAGGGGAATGGGTCTGAGGCTGTAGTTACAGGTTGAACCCACCCTCATAATCAGCGCGAGACTTTGCCCGACACTTCGCGCACGTCCCGGTCGTCCACGCGATACCAGATGATGCGATTGAGGTAACTGTCTTCGCCGA
>JBBRBM010000348.1:0-2951 GCA_038205745.1 Verrucomicrobiota bacterium
GGATGAGGGGTGGGAATGACAAGCACCACAAGGAAAGTACCGAAGACGTTTGGAACCAACCACCCCTCATCCCGGCCCTCTTGCTCCCCGTTGAGGGGAGAGGGAAGCCTGACGAAGCCGGCGCTTTTTGACCGCGTCCGCTGAAGCCGGGATAAATCTGGTTTGGAATCGTCTGTTGCGTCACAAATTCTCGCAGACGCAAACAATGCGAGGAATGGACGAAGAAAATCCAAACGCACCGGTCAACCTTCCCATTGATGGGGTGCTCGACCTGCACACGTTTCGGCCAGGCGAACTCGGTGGTCTGGTGCCGGCTTACCTCGCGGAGTGCCGCGCGCGCGGCATTCTGGAAGTGCGCGTGATCCACGGGAAAGGCATCGGCAACTTGAAGCGCAGCGTTCATGCAATCCTGGCGCGAATGCCGGAGGTGATCTCGTTTTCTGATGCGTCGCAACTCTTCGGTGGCTGTGGCGCGACAATCGTGAACTTGCGTTCGACCCGCCTCTCGTAATCTTATTCGTGATCCTATTCTTACTCGCTTCGGAGCGAGGAGTTCAGGAATACGATCACGAATAAGATTAAGATGCGAACGCAAGCCACCGGCAGTCAGCTCTACGAGGTTCGTTCTTCGCTCATTCATGGCATGGGCGTTTTTGCGCGTGCGGACATTCCATCCGACACGCGCGTGCTGGAATACGTCGGCGAACGGGTGAGCAAGGAGGAATCGTTGCGCCGTCGCGAGGATGAGAATTTCTTCGTCTTCACGGTCAGTGACACGTTCGACATCGATGGGGCGGTGGATTGGAACCCGGCGCGCTTCATCAATCACAGTTGTGCGCCGAACTGCGAGGCTCGAATGGAGGACGAGCGCATCTGGATCATCGCGCTGCGCGACATCAAGGCGGGCGAGGAACTCGGTTTCAATTACGGCTACGACCTTCAGGACTACGAGGATCATCCGTGCAGTTGCGGCGCGGCGAACTGTCTCGGCTTCATGGTGGCCGAGGAACATTTCAAGGACGTCCGCCGCAAGGAAGCCAGGAAGCGCGCCCGCTAGGAGCGCCGGTCTCCGACCCGGCACGTTCATTCTGTTCGCGCCGAGTCGGAGATCGGCGCTCCGAAATTTTTGCGGCGAACGTTTTGCCGGAACGCGTGATGCGGCGTATGCTTTGAGCGGGTTCAAATGGAAAAGATCACTTACGCCTCACTCGCCACACTGGGAGAAGATTTTCACCGCGCCTTCGAACTCGCGCTCGTCCACGAACGCAAGAAGCTCGACGCGGTTCATCCGATGTTCATCGCGGGCAAATCCGTGAAAGCCGCGAAGACGTTCAGCGATTTCAATCCAGCGCAGCCGGCCTTGGTACTTGGCCGGTTCCAGAGCGGCGGACGCGAGCACGCGAAGAAGGCCATCGCGGCCGCGAAAACCGCCCAGCCTTTCTGGCGTGAGCTCGGCTTTCCGGCGCGCGTGAACTTCCTTCGCAAAGCCGCTGAGTTGATGACCAAACATCAGTTCGAACTGGCTGCGCTGCTCACGCTCGAAGTGGGCAAGAACCGTTTCGAGGCGATCGCCGAGGTGTCGGAAGCGATCGATCTGATCCTCTACTACTGCCAGCAGATCGAAACTTACAAAGGCTACGAGATGCCCATGAGCGGCAGCACGATTGAGAAGACCAAGACGGTGCTAAAACCTTACGGCACCTTCGCCGTGGTCGCACCGTTCAATTTTCCATTCGCCCTCGCGACCGGCATGGCGGCGGCAGCGTTGATCACGGGAAACACTGTCGTCTTCAAACCGGCGAGCGACACGCCGTTCAGCGGGCTGCGCATTCACGAACTGCTGCATCGCGCGGGAATTCCCGTCGGAGTTTTCAATTACATCACCGGCTCCGGCAGTGAGATCGGCGCGGAGTTGATGGCGAATCAGGATCTCGACGGCATCGCGTTCACCGGCTCGCGTGAAGTCGGCATGGATGTCATCCGCAATTTTCAGCAACAACGCACGCGGCCATGCATCTGCGAAATGGGCGGGAAAAACGCGTGCATCATCATGCCGACGGCGAACATCGACGACGCGTCCGAAGGTGTGATGCGCTCGGCGTTCGGTATGGGCGGGGAGAAATGTTCCGCCTGCTCGCGCGTTTACGTTCATCAAAGTATCGCGAAGCAATTCACCGACGCGCTCGTGGCGAAAGCCCGCGCGATCAAAGTCGGCGATCCGGCGGAGCGCGACACATTCCTCGGCCCGCTCATCAACGAAAGCGCCGTCGAGAGATTCGAGCGCGGCGTGAAGCTTGGAAAGAAGGACGGCGAGTTGCTGACCGGTGGAAAGCGGCTGAAGGATATGGGTGAAGGTTATTTCGTCGAGCCAACGATCGTGGCGAATCTCGCGCCGAAGTCGAAGTGGTTCGAGGAAGAGTTTTTCTCGCCGCTGGTGGCGGTCAACACCGTGAAGTCTCTGGAAGAGGGACTTGCACTCGCGAACACGAGCGGCTTCGGCCTGACGGCGGGCATCTTCACGCAGATCGAGGACGAACAGCGTGAATTCTTCGATCGCATTGAAGCGGGCGCGACGTATTGCAATCGCCGAGGAGGCGCGACGACCGGCGCATGGCCTGGCGTGCAAAGCTTCGGCGGATGGAAAGGCTCCGGCTCGACGGGCAAGAATGCACTCGGGCCGTGGTACGTGCCGCAGTTTCTGCGCGAGCAAAGCCAGACGCTCGTTTCAAAGTGACGAACCCCACAAAATTACAGTTGGTTTGCGGCCACTGACTTCTTAACTTGTTGCCTGATTGTGACAAAAACTTTTGCGGAACTGAATTTTCCCGGCCGGCTCATCGCCGTCGAAGGCCTCGATGGCTCCGGCAAATCCACGCAGATTCGCCTGCTCGAGAAATGGCTCAAGCTTCAAGGGCTGAAGGTTTTCTTTTCGGAATGGAACTCATCCGAGC
>JBBRBM010000349.1:0-2921 GCA_038205745.1 Verrucomicrobiota bacterium
CGTGCTGAACTTCGGCACGTTCACCTCGAAGCGCATCACGCTCACGGGTGACATCGCGTTCTCGGCCGTTGGTGCGCTCTTCGGTTCAACGATGACGGTGCGCATCACGTGTGATGCGACGCTGCGCAATCTGAACTGGCCTGCCGGCTGGAAGTTCGTCGGCTATGCCGCGCCTGCGTCGATCGCGGCGAACAAAACGGCGCTGCTGCAACTCTGGGCCTTCGGCGTCAACGAGAGCGACATCGTCGCTCGTTACCTCGTGGAGCCGTAATGGAAAAGAACATGAGCAAGCATTCGCTCTTCAATTCGTTCCTGCTCGGCGTGTGCCTGGCCGTCATGGGCTGGGTCGCCCACAAGGCCGCCGATAGCGGCGAACGCATTGCCGCCATGCAGGTCGCGCTCGATGCGGTGAAAGAGAGCAGCGCCAAAGCGGAACGATCCAGCGCTGAAGCTCTGATCCGTGTTGAGCGAAAGACAGACGACATGGTTCCGCGTCGCGAGTTCGACGCGAAGTTGCTCGCGATCGAAACGGAGCAGCGCAAAGCCGACATCCGCATCCGCGAGATCGATCTGGAGATTCTCAGGCTGAAGGAACTGGTGTCCCGCGAAGGGGCGAAGGGAGCGAAGTAATGAAAACAACCCAATCTCTGATCCTGGTAATTTTGGTGATGGCGTTCACGGGCTGCAACTCCACGCGTCCGCTTCGCCCTGGCACTGCCACGATCAAGAGCACCGCGCCTTCGAGCGGTGCGCAGTTCGCGAGCGAACTGAAGCAGCCCGAGAACCCTGCGCAATCCGCGGCGCAGAATTTCGAGCGTACGACGGAAACTTCGCTGCCGCTACCTGCGGGAACCAAAGTTCAGGAGACAGTCATCACGCGTGATGAACAGAAGCCGAACGCCGCGCCTGTCGTTCAGAAGAAAACAATCGTGCTCACGACTCCGACCGTTCAAACGACGCGCACCGTTGAGAAGGCCGGCCCAATGATCGGCGCCGCGCAGAAGGACACCGCACGTGAAATCGGTGCGAAGCTCGCCAGCCTGAAAGGCGTCGTCTGGGTTGGCGTGCTGATGTTTGTTTTCGGGATTGCGTCCATCGCGTATCCGCCGCTGCGCGCCATCATCGGCAGCGTCACGACAAGTGTCGCCATCATCGTCGGTGGCATCGCGTTGATGATCCTTCCGACGCTCGTGGTCGGAAACGAACTGCTCATCCTGGGTGGTGTCGCTGTTGCCATTGGCGGCTGGTTCCTCGCGCACCGTCATGGCCAACTAAAAGGCTTCGGGGACGCGAACAAGAACGGTGTCGATGATCGCACGGAAGCGGCAGCGAAAGAGAACTGAGGTCAGCATGTCACGAGAGTTAATCCCGCAATCCACGTCCGCATTCCTCAATCTGCGCCATTTGCCCGCGCGCCTTGATGTGGAGCAAACTGCCGCGCTGCTGGGCCATCATCCCGATCACATTCCAATCCTCGTTGAGGGCAAGTTGCTCAAGCCACTCGGGAACCCGCCGAAAAACGGTATCAAGTGGTTCGCGTGTTGCGAGGTCCTCGACAAATGTCGCGATCCCGAATGGCTTGAGCGCGCGGCCAAACACGTGGCGCGCTACTGGCAGCGGAAGAACAACCGCAAATCATCGCCAGTCGCCGCCTCTGAGATTCAAGAGGCGGCGTGAACGATCCTCAAGCGGCTCTTGGAAGCGGAACGACCTTCTGTGCTTCACGCTCATATTCCTCCAGCGGCGGCAATTCCACGCGCACGCTTTTGGCGTAGGCGCGGTGAATCGCCGCGCTCGCGTGGCCCAGCGCCTCTTGCGCGTAACGCTCCGGGTATCCAGCGGCGCGAGCGCGTTCCGCCCACGCGTAACGATAGGAGTGCAGACTGACGGACGGAATGCCCGCTTCCTCACTGCGCTTCCTGATGCCCTGGCGCTCCACCCTGTCCAAAAACCGCGCGGCGCGGTCAGCCGAAGAAAGCTCAGAGCACCTCGGGAATAGCGGCCCTTGGGTGGGCAATCGCTTCAGAATCGCCTCTACTTCATCACCGAAGCGAAGCACGCAGGGCTTGTTCGTCTTGCGTCGGAAGTAAGTGATCGTTCTCGTCTTCCAATCGACGTTCTCCGCGCAGAGCGACACCAAGTCGATCTGTGCCGCGCCGACATGCCACGCCAGTTCAAGCAACGCTTTCCACTCTGAGTCCTTTTCCGTATCGACGAGCAAGCGATGTTCTTCCCACTTCATGCCGCGCTTGGCTTTGTAATTGCGCGAGGGCCACTGGCGATAGCCCAGAATCGGCCACGGCAGCCAGCCGAGTGTCAGCGCGAAGCTGTGCAGACGCCGGAAATACATGTTCGTTGAAACCGTGCCGTCCTTAATCAATTGCAGGATGTCGGTGGGCTGTGTTTCGAGCAACCGGCGTGAAGCGAAGCGCGCGAGGATGGGTTCGCGGAATGCCTGGTCGTAGCGGTCGCGCGTGCTCTCGCGCCTTTGTGCGCGAGCCGCAATGAAAGCGTCCATCACGTCTTTCCACGTGCGCTTGGCGAGCGTGGGATCGCCAGCGGCGAGATACGTCCGGGCAATTTGGAAGTTGAATGCCGGTTGCTGCTCGGCCTCGTTCCTCGCCATCAGGAGCCGCAGCGCTTCCGCCTTGTTGGAGGTGCGCAGGCTTTCCTGTTTGCCGGTGGCGTTGTCTTCACTGTAGAAACGGCCATTGCTGCGCCGATACAGTCTGAATTTTTGCGTCATAACTTTTGTCATGGTTATGAGGCTCGCTTGATTGGCTTCGTCGCCGTTAGCGAGTTGCGGGAGCGTAGTTCCCTCCTACTCGCCGCCTTCTGCCAGAGTCATCCGACTGCTGGCAGCAAGTGCTGGCAACCGTCCGCAGAACCAACAGCAACGGGCCTGTTTTCAGGCTTTCCCG
>JBBRBM010000350.1:0-2735 GCA_038205745.1 Verrucomicrobiota bacterium
AACAGCAGGCGACGCTCGTTTGTAATTCGCGGGCGCGCACTGCTGCGCCCGCGTCTGGTTGTTCGCGAAGAGGCGCTGTGGCGAATCAGACTACTCCAACTTTTCCAGTCAGCAGGATTCGTTTCTCCCTCTCCCCGAGGGAGAGGGCCGGGGTGAAGGGAAAGGCGCGCCAGCCTCCGCGAAACGGAAATTACTTTGGCAATCGCTCTGCCTCACGAGCTTACTCTCAGCCGGGAGGCCATCCGAGTTCGCGCCCACCCATGATGTGGCAATGCAAGTGCGGCACGGATTCACCGGCGGCAGGACCGTTGTTGATGACGAGGCGATAACCGGTTTGCTCGACACCAAGTTTCCGCGCGACTTCCGCGGCTTTCAGCAACAGATGGCCGAGCACCTGATGATCATCAGGCTGCGCGGCGGCGATGCGCGCGATCACCTTCTTGGGGACGATCAGGGCGTGGGCGGGTGCTTTGGGATTCACATCCTTGAAGGCGATGACCTTGTCGTCCTCGTAAAGGATCTCGGCAGGAATTTGTCGTGCGACGATTTTTTCGAAGAGCGTCATGACGTGAAGCTAGCGCGGGGAGTGGTGAGTTGCAGGTTGAAAGTTGAAGAACTGCTCCACTGCATTAGCGACGGCTGGTTCCAAGAACCATTGACATAGTTGGTCTAAATGGATGGCTTTGGTTAACAGGGCATCGCCGTCCATTTGCTGACGCCAGAGCAGAGCCAGATGAAATGGATGCAAGCGTGCTTCCTGCGTCTTCGATGCCCTTTTGCGCCCCAAGTCATACCGACTCACGGAGTTGGTGGGCAACAGCATGGGGTGAATAATGAACGGCTCAGCGCCCCATCTCGAAACGGTATTCCGACCCGTTGCGTCCAGGCCCCAGCAAGTTCCTGTTTTGCCCATGCCAGCGGAGCCAATTCGCTCCAAGCCGCGCGCGTGAAGAAGCGGTTCCGATTTATCGCAGCAGTCTTAATCCGTAGCTCTCGATGCGCCGGGCGGGGATGGTGCTTTGGAGCTTGCCGTCCGTCACCGGCAGCGGTTCAAGCGACGTTTCAATGTGAGTCACGCGTTGCGCGCTGGCGAGCGGTCCATCCGTTGTCAGTTGCACGCGACCTGGTTCGGAGGACTGATTCCAAACCCGTGCGATCAGGCCGTGCTCGATGCCGTCATCGTGCGGCTTGAGTGACCAGAGCAGCACGTTGGGATCGTTGAGCGTGAGGAGTGAATGGTTGGTTGCCGAATAGGGGCTGTTCGTGACTCCGATGATGGCAGCGGTGACGAGTGGGTTTTGAAATTCGAGCGCAAATTTCATCGCCGCCGTCTGGTCGTAAGCGGCGTGTGGACGGAGCGCGAAGCGCTGGAGGAAGTGGGTGGCTCCGTTCTGGCCGCGAATGCCCAGCCAGGAACCGTCCACCTGTCCGCCGGCCAGCACGTTGATTTGCGGCGTGGTGGTGTCGAGGTTCGTGGCGGTGCTTTGTCCCAGCTTGGCGAAGGCGCAATCGGCGTTGGCCAACGTCACACCACGTGTGTTCGCGCCATCGGTGATGTCGGCGAAATGATTCAAGGTCAGGTAATCATATCGTGCGTGGGTGTTGCCATAGTCGCCGCCGTTGGCTTTCGTTTTGGCCCGGATGACTGCGCCGACTTCCTCGGTGTGAACGTCAGGCGATGGGAGGTTGAAGCTGAAGGCCCAGTGGCGCACATCGCCGAAATTCTCGGTGATTTCGTTCTGTATCGCCACGCGGTCGGAATCACGAAACAGGGTGATGCGAGTGGTGTGCTGCCCTCTGGCGCCGCTGACGCATTTCAGTGTCACCGATACCGGTCCGCGGTGCTCGACCAGGATGGCGCTGCCGTTGGTGTCGTTCGCGGCGAAGTCGTTCAGTTTCAATCCGCCGATGGTGTCGGCCAGTTCGCTGTCAGGGCGGGCCTTGTCGATGAGGCTCGCGATGGCCCCGTCGGCATCAACGGTCAGCTTGAGACGCGTGTTTTCCATCGTGAAATTGCCCGGGCCAATGAACGCGGCGGCATTGGTTGGTGCGGAGCCGGGGCCGCTCAGGATTTCAAAGACCTTGTAGCCGGTTGAAGGCACATCGCTGGCGAGGATGCGGAGGAATGTCACCCCGCTCACGTTGATGAACTGGTGTGGTACGTCCTGCCCTCTGGAGAGATCACGGACGTGAATGTACTTCGAGCCGGTGTAGGCAAAGTCCGCGTGGTCGGTGCGAGTCCAGCCCAGTGGATTCAGCGCGTAGAACCGTTGCACCTTGGGATCGGGCTTCTGGATCAGCGCGCCCAGTTGGGTCGCGGCATCAGCATGGAGAGAGTTGACATAGTATTCGATTTCGCTCGCGAGCAGTTCCTGCCACGCCGCCCGGGTCTCGCGCGAGACCGGACCGTCGGCGGTCCAATCGTGTTCCCAGTACAGGCCGAGGTCGGTGAACGCCAGGTCGCGCGCCGCCTCGCGCCCGCGCAGGAAGGCAGGCTTCTTCAAGCTTACCAGTGCCGCCATCAGTTCCGCCGCGCGCAACTTTTCCACGGACCGCCGAACGCGCGCGGAAGTCTCGGTCATTGAGGCGGAATAAAGATCCCACTCATTGCCATAGGTCACATTTTCCGTGGGGAGCGCGGCGCCGTGAGTCTTGGCAAAGTCATCAAAAAAATCCTCGATGTTGGAGACAAAGACCTGCCGCTTCTCATTGGAATGTGCCTGGGCAATGACGTG
>JBBRBM010000351.1:0-2636 GCA_038205745.1 Verrucomicrobiota bacterium
GTGTAATCCATCGTGCAAAGCAAATCGTCCTTGCGCTGGCGGACGACAGCGTGCGTCGGTGAAAGAATCTCCAGCGTGCGTTCCTGAAACTGCCGCGCCCGCACCGGCCCGTTGCTGGCGCCGCGCGAGAACCACGACTCCGCATTGAACGCGCTCCATTCCCCCGTCGCCAGTGCGCGGCCCTGAAAGGTGATGCGCGAAAGCCCGTTGCTCGTCACTTCAAAAGTCACATCGCGGTCGGTGCGGTGGATGAATGTGTCCGGCTGGGCGGCGGATGCCACCGATATGACTGCCGCCGCCAGCGAAAGCCAGCCCGTGATGAGATGTCGTGTGTGTCTCACAAAGAATCTATTGTTTCACTCGGCCACGATGCCGGGGTCCGAATGGGCGAGTTTGTAGGTTGAGTAAATCGTTATACTTCCTGGCGCGAGCTGATCGCGCAAGGTGGCTTTGCTCGCCGAGAGTGGGAACTCGGTCTGGGGAGCAATCTTCAAATCGTCACGGTCGCGGTCCTGGTCTGTGATGCCATAGCGGTAAAAGGTTCCGGCCCTGGCGAGGCCGCCCAGTTCCAGCGCCAGATCGAATTCCGCAGGCGCGTCGTTGATGACCATGAGTGTCAGGTTGCCCTTCGGGCTGCGCAGCGCTGTGGCAAACACGCGCTGCCATTTCTGAAAACTCCCGCCCTCGACCTGACAAGCCAGCACGGCGGAATGCTTGGCCGCGAAACGGCTTAGCAGTCCGACACCGAAATAGGTGTTCGGATGAGGCGTGTAATTCTGGAGTAGCTTCCCCGCCTTGCGATCCCACGTTTCGATGAATTGCCATTGACCGTCGAGGTCGCCGCGGTTGATGAAACTCCAGCGGTTGAAGCCGTCCGCGCCGGCGTTCAACCGGCGTACGACCAACTCGCAGTCCTTGAGTACCGAGTCGTAGCTGCCCGGACCGCGATGCGCCGCGCCCCAGCCGTTGGCCATGGTGCCGAATTCCGACATGAACAGCGGCTTGCCTTGCTGGTGCGCCCAGGCCGCCCACGCCGCCGTATTCCGGTCATAGCGGAGCATCTGGCCTTTGTTGTTCCAGTCGAAGTTTTCGTCGTAGGAATGAAAATCGTAGGCGCCGAGCAACTCATGGAAGTCGAACTGCTTCGGATTGAGTTCCGGCACCCCGCCGGTGAGATCCGGGCCGGAGAGGGGAAGCGAGAGCCCCCGTTTGTCCAGCGCCTGGCGCACCGCGGCCAGACCGGGCTTGAGCGGGAGGACATGATTGGGAGGGGCCTGCCACCAGGACCAATTTCCATTGGGCTCGTTGTTGATGCAGAGCCAGCGGATACAGGTGTAACGCTTCGTCTTGATCAGGTGCTCCACCAAGGTGGCCAGGCCCTCGCCGAAATCTTCCAGGGAAAGCGCGCCGCTATGCACGCGGGCCACCGGATCGTCGCGCCATTCGGGGAAGGTGTTCCAACGGACGTTGCCCCACATCTGCTGGAGGAACACGTCGGCCTGGTGGCGCTCGCACCAGTCGAGAATCCGATACAGGATGCGCATTTCCGGATTGTCCCAACTGAACTGGCCGCGTTCCGGCTCGTAAATGCGCTGCTCGATCTCAACGCGGTTCCAGTCCAGGCCGAGCCAGCGGGCGTGGCGGTCAATCTGCGCCCAGGCGGCCTCGTCCTCGGCGGGCGGGTATGCACCCCAACCGCTGCCGCCGTGGCTTTTGTTGGGAAAGATCGGATGCGGTTTGTCGCTGACCGGGATCGGTTCCTCGATGGCGTGCCACGAGGCGCCGATGCCGCCGCGCAGGGTGTTCATCACTCGTGCTGTGTCCACGGTGACGCGCACCTCGCGGGAAGGAGATTCCGTCGGCGGTGCCGGAATATTTTGGACCGGGATACCCTCCACCCCAGGCGGCGTTTCCAGCGCAACGCGGTCGTAAAGCAACCAGCTTCCCGCAACGCTGCGGATGTGGAGCTGATTATCGCCGGCCTTGAGCAACCCGGACGGGAACTCAATGGCGAAACGGTAGGGCTTGCCCTTGGCGGGCTGGCCGGAAATCGAATGGTTGCCCGCGCCGGGAGGCAGCTTCTGCTCGAACTTCTGTCCGTTGATTTCCAGGTTAAGGGTGGGTGGCCTGGACTGGTGCGTATCAAGCAGGTCCACGAGGAGGCGGCACTTGCCTTCCGGGGCCGACTGCTTGATCCCAAATCGAACCGCGAACGAATGTTCGCGCGCGCCCGCCCAGTTGTCTTCCGGTCCGGGATGCACATAAGGCCAGGCCGCCTTCAAGTCCGAGTGTCCGATGTTAAACAGTCCATCCTCGTCAAAGCTCTCATAGTGATTGGGCGCGAGGGCAAATTCGGCGTTGTTGGTGTCGAACTGGCCGATCTGCCAGAGCATGTGTTGGGCAGCAGCAGGGCTGGTCGCAGGAAGTATGGCAGCGCACATGCCCGATGGAACCAGCCCAAGCGCAATCAGCATGGCCGCGGCCAACAACCGAGGCGGTTGGTTGAAGATCATCCGTCTGACTCGGCATTGACTCGATTGGCGCATAATCTATCGGTTGTTTAAGGATCGGATTCTCATTCGTTGATCCTCAGACGGCTGAAGGAGCGGTCATTCTGAAGCCTTCCCCACCGGGAA
>JBBRBM010000352.1:0-2575 GCA_038205745.1 Verrucomicrobiota bacterium
GAAATACATCACGTACTATTTCCGGCGAACCTTCACCGTGACAAATCCCCCGCAGTTCACGGGCTTAAACGCCCAACTGATGCGCGACGACGGCGCGGTGGTTTATCTCAACGGCGTGGAAGTCTGGCGCAGCAACATGCCGACCGGCACCGTGAGCTATCTGACGCTGGCCGCCAGCGCCGCCACCGGGACCGATGAATACACGTACTTCACCACCACCCTCAGCCCGTCGTTTCTGCACGCGGGAACGAATCTCATCGCAATCGAAGTCCATCAAAATTCCAACGGAAGTAGCGACCTGAGTTTCGATTTCGCGCTCGCGGGCCGGTTTGGGACGCCGTCGCCATCGCAACTCACCTGGAGTCGCAACGGGCCTAACTTGGCCTTGGCCTGGCCATTCGGCGTACCCGTGGTGCAACTGTTTGGGACAACCAATCTCACTCCGCCGGTGGCTTGGTCTCCCGTCGGCGGCACGCCCGTGTTTTCTGAGGGGCAATGGGTTCAATCTCTTGCAGCGGGCACGAACGGCCAACAATTTTTCAACCTGCAAACGCCCTGAACGCTCACCAAGTTATTCTGACATTTTCTGTACGTTCCTCGCGAGTTCGCACGCACCGGACGAAGGCAGGAATTCGACTCGCTCAAGGAATGGCTCACGGCGGAGCGGGGCGGGATTCCCTATGCGCAAATTGCGACGGCACTCGGCACCACGGAGGGCGCGGCGCGCGTGGCGGTGCATCGAATGAGGAAGCAGTTTCGCCTGTTTTTCCGTCAAACCATCGCCGAAACCGTGGATGCCGCCGGCGACGTGGATGCGGAGATGCGTTACCTCGTGGCGGTGCTGAGCCGGGCGTGAACGCCGGCCCGTGTAACAAGCAGCGGCGAATCTTTATTTACTCGTTGATGAACACAATGGTTTTGCCAACAACACGGTTTGCCAGCCTTGAGGCAACGAGTCTCGCCGGGGAGCATGTCATCGTTGATTGGGCGCGAAACGAAGTTCGCCATCGCGACGGACGCCGCTGCGAACTTTCCACCCTCGAGGCTGATTTGCTGGCTTGCCTGGCGCGTAACGCAGGAACTCCGGTGTCTCGTGCCGAGATCCTCGCGCAAGTTTGGAAACTCGATCCCCGGCGCACTGTCACGCGGAGGATTGACATGCACATCAGTCTTCTCCGCAAGAAGCTGGGAGACATTGCGAAAACACCGATGGTGCTGCTGACCGTTCACGGTGTCGGGTATATGCTGCGCGGCGTTGGCAACGGCTCCAATGGCACGCTTCAATTCAAGAGCGAAACTGGTTTGAGATGGAATGACGACAGACTGGCACTCGTGAATGGCTAAAACTATGTCAGCAGATTCCAATCACTGCCCACGCTGCGGCACGTTACTGCCCTCCGACGCGCCGAAGGGTCTGTGCCCGCGCTGTCTCTCGGCGATGAATCTCGCGACCGAGACGGCGCTGACTGGGGCGGACGCCGTGGCGGCGCAACCTCCGCTGACTCCCGGCGAACTCGCTCCGCATTTTCCGCAACTCGAAATTCTCGAATGTCTGGGCCGTGGCGGTATGGGCGTGGTCTATAAGGCGCGACAGAAATCGCTGAACCGTGTCGTGGCCCTGAAGCTTCTCGCGCCAGAGCGCGTGGCGGACGCGAAATTCGCGCAGCGTTTTACACACGAAGCCCAGGCGCTGGCGACGCTCAATCATCCGAGCATTGTCGCGGTTCACGACTTCGGACAAGCGGGTGGATTCTTTTACCTCCTCATGGAGTTCGTGGACGGAGTCAATCTCCGGCAGGCGATGAAGGCGGGGCGTTTTACGCCGGAGCAGGCGCTGGCCATCGTCCCGCCGGTGTGCGAGGCGCTGCAATACGCACATGAGCACGGCATCGTCCATCGGGACATCAAGCCGGAGAACCTGCTGCTCGACAAAGAGGGGCGCGTAAAAATCGCGGACTTCGGCATTGCGAAAATGCTCCACGCGGATGGATCGGATGTTGGCCTCGCGGAATCGCAGCCCGCGGGTACGCCGCAATACATGGCGCCGGAGCAAAAGGACCATCAGCGCACCGACCATCGCGCGGACATCTATTCGCTCGGCGTGGTGCTCTACGAGATGCTCACGGGAGAGTTGCCTGCGGATAAACTGCAACCGCCCTCCAAGCGCGTGCAGGTGGACGTGCGCATCGATGAGATCGTGCTTCGTGCGCTCGAAAAGACGCCGGATCTTCGCTACCAAACCGCCGTCGAGTTTCGCACGCAGGTGGAGACGGTGGCTGCGGAGAACGGGAAATCAGAACCCAGCGGTCAGAAGGCGGAACGTGATCCGTTCCGTGCGAGCCTGGCGCTCCCGCGGTCGATCCGACTGATCCTCGGGGCAGCCTTGTTCTTGTGCCTCCTGAACTTTGCCGGCCCCCATATCACGCGTCTCGGCAATAACCCGGAGCCGACCGTCACCATCGGGCTCTCCCAGCCGTGGCTCGTGGTGCATCCGCAAGTGGTGGACGACACCCGGTCGGTCCGCGCGTTGGTTTGGAACTTCCAATCCTCATCATTCCTGTCGGGCCTTGTCGCC
>JBBRBM010000353.1:0-2534 GCA_038205745.1 Verrucomicrobiota bacterium
GTCGCGAATATTGCGAACCCCAGAACTGTGATGCGCTTCAATGAAATCAAAGAAAATCCCCCAATGACTTCGCATGGATTTGTGTGCCGGCGCTGTTCCCGGCACCGCCTGTGGTTGACCAGACGAAGCGCGAGCCAGCCACAATGACATTACCGCGCGAATCGACGAGCACGTCGCAGGGCTGGCCGTTCACGCGAACTTGCTGTCCGCTGAATGTGATCACCTTTTCGCAACCGGCTTTGCCGCAGATGCGGAGCAAAACGGCAGTGGATTTTGGAACGTCAGCGCTCTCAGAAAGTCGCAGTTCAGTTTTCCCGTTTTCAATGATGATCGATTGGACCTGATTAGGAAAAAGCGTGGCGAGTTCGGCGACGAGCTTGCGCGCTTGCGCGACTTCATCGCCTCGCACCACAGGTGTCTTGTGCCACTTGCCAAACCAGAGTCCGGCGAGCGCGCACAGCGTCACCAGTGAAACAGCCCAACCAATCGCAAACCTGAATCTTGGAGAATCGCGGCGCGGCGCACGGCTCGCTTCGCCTCTGGCAATTCCGCGCGACACAGCACCGGGAAAATCTTCCCAGTATTCTTCCGTTCGCGATGGCGTCTTCGCTCTGCGCAAAAGATCGTTCAATTCCGGATCAGTCATTGCGCCCTCCTCTTACGACGGGTTCCAGCCAGCGCTTCAACTTTCGTCGCGCCGCGAACACGCGCCACGAAACAGTCGTCTCCGAACATCCCAGGACCGCGGCCGCTTCCGCATGGCTCATGTTGTCAAAAGTCGTGAGCACCACCGCAGCTCGCTGCTTCGCGTCGAGTTTCATCAACGCGTTCTGCACCTGCCGTGAAATCGCTTCGCTCCCATCATTTGGCGCAGCGTTGTTGGCGATTTCTTTCGCCCAACTTTCATTCACGCGAATCCGGCGCTCGCTGCGCTTCAGCCAGTTCAAGCAGCGATTCGTCCCAATGCGATAGAGCCACGAAGAGAATCGGGCATCGCCTTTGAATCCACCCAGTTCATGGAATGCGGCGATGAACGTTTCCTGTGCGAGATCCTCGGCATCGCTGCTTGATCCCGTCATTCGAAATGTCAAAGCATGAATCATTCGCTGATAACGCCGGACCAGCGCCCCGAACGCTTCGTGGTCACCCTCTCGGCTGCGGGCGATCCAATTCTCTTCCTCGTCGTGGGCAACCATCTCGGTTTGCAGGTATGACAACGTGACGCGGGCCATCCTTTGAAGTTTTTGCCTCCGGATCAACATTCGGCTGAACGATGCTGGGCAGAGTTGCGGAGTACGCCCCGGAAATCAGGCAGACGTGGTGCGCCAATACTGATCGTTGGCTGCTGCGTAACAGATGTAAACCAAGCGACCGCTATGATTCGAGGCCGCGCGACCGAAATCAGATCGCGTCGAGTCTTCCCGTGGAATCACCGAGGCGTTCGATCTTTTTCGCGCCCATGCGGTCAGCCATGCCGAGCAGCATGTTGCTCATGGGTACGCCGCCGAATTTGGCGAAGCGTCCCGGCGTCAACGTGCCGCCGCCGGCTCCGGCGAGCAGCACGGGGAGATTTGTGTGCGTGTGGCGATTGCCATCCGAGTTGCCGCTGCCGTAAACGATCATCGAGTTGTGCAGGAGCGATTTGCCGTCGGTATCCTTGGTGCGCTCCATTTTTTCGAGGAATTTTCCGAGCTGCTGCATGTAGAACAGGTCGATCGAAGCCACCTTCTCAATCATCTCCGTCTTGCCCTGATGATGGGTGAGAGAATGATGGCCCTCGGCGATGCCGATCTCGGGGAAAGCGCGGTTGCTACCTTCGTTCGCGAGCAGAAAGGTGGCGATGCGCGTCGAGTCCGTTTGGAACGCCAGCACCAGCATGTCGAACATCACCTGAATGTAATTTTCGTACCCGGCCGGAACGCCGTCGGGCGTGTTCACTTGCGGGTCCGGTGCTTTGCCAAAGCGTTCCGCTTTTTGAATGCGCTGTTCGATCTCGCGCACGCTCACGAGATATTCGTCGAGCTTTTGCTTGTCGCGATAGCTCAATTTGCCTTCGAGTGAATTCGCCTCGTCCATGACGAAGTCCAGAATCGAGCGCTGTTGATTCTGGCGGCGAAGCAAACTTTCCCCGCGCTCGCCGTGATTGCCGCCGCCGAACAAACGCTCGAAGAGCAAGCGCGGATTCGGCTCCGGCGCGACGGGGGTGTTCGGCGAACGCCACGCGAGATTGTACTGATAAGCGCAGGAGTAGCCGGAATCGCAGTTGCCCGATTTACGCACCGCGTCACATGTCAGTTCGAGCGAAGGAAAGCGCGTGAGATGCCCAACCTGCCCCGCCACCAGTTGGTCGATTGACGGGCCAGCATGAATGTCCGCGCCCGCAGTTTTCTTCACGTGAGCGGGTGCTGGTGCACGGCGGCACATCGGGGATCGGCACGATGGCGATCATGCTCGCCAAGGCGTTCGGGATGGAAGTGATCGTGACCTGCGGCGACGAGACCAAATGCGCCGCCGCCCGCCGGATCGGGGCTGAC
>JBBRBM010000354.1:0-2452 GCA_038205745.1 Verrucomicrobiota bacterium
GCCCTGCCGGCTCCGTCTCATACTCCGCCGCGCTGACCTCCCAGCACTCATCCAGGCCCAACAATCGTTCAAATGCTTTTTCAGGTATCATCCCAACATCCTATCCCATCTCCTCCAGCCACTGGAAACAGCGCGCAACCGCAAGGCTTTGTCTGTCCCGCCTGTGGTGGGCGAGGATTGGCGATCCGCCGGGGGCTCTGGCGATGTGGCCCCTGCGGTCGGGAAACCTCCGTGATGGCCGGCACGGTTTTCCAAGACAGCAAACTGCCGCTGACCGTTTGGTTTCGGGCGATGTGGCAGGTAACCTCCCAAAAAAACGGCATCAGCGCCTTGGGCTTGCAACGGGTGCTGGGTTTGGGCAGCTACAAAAACGCTTGGGCGATGCTGCCCAAGTTGCGCCGGGCGATGGTGCGGCCTGGCCGCGAGCGTTTGCGCGGAGTCGTAGAGGTGGACGAGGCCTATTGGGGCGGGGAAGAAGCGGGCGTTCGGGGCCGCCAAACGGTGACCAAGGCCTTGATTATGGTGGCCGCCGAGGCTGCAGGCGAAGGCATCGGGGCGACATATTCCCGACGCCACCCGGGCAACCCTGCATGGATTTATCCAGCAGGCCATCGAACCAGGTAGCACGGTTACAACCGACGGCCTGCAAGCTTACCGTGAACTGGAAGGCTATGTGCATACACGCCAAATCCAAAAACACCAACCCGTCGGGGCGGAACATTTGTTGCCACGGGTGCATCGCGTCATTTCGTTGCTCAAGCGTTGGCTGTTGGGCACGCATCAAGGGGGCATCGGCCAAGATCATCTCGAAGACTACCTCAATGAATTTACGTTTCGCTTCAATCGGCGCACCTCCGCCTCGCGTGGAAAATTATTCTACCGGTTGGCGCAACAGGCCGTTCAGGTGGCACCGGTTTCGTTCAAAACCCTCACAGATCATAAGCCATAGCGGTGGGTGGAGTCACGTCAATACCCCTATCGCGAAAAGTGCCGGTGCGTCCGCCTTTTCATTTGCCCAAACACGAACCGTCAACCAAAGGCGAACCGGGCCGGGTCTTGAAATGGCCGCCATCTGTAGCTTCACGACCGCCCCTCGCTCCCTCACGGTCGCGGCTCTGCTCCGCACGGCGCGCAACGCCGCCAAAAGAGCCGCGACCATGAGGGAGCGAGGGGGCCCCCGGCGGCACTTGCAAAACAGGCCCCTCTGAATGGCTTCCAGCGCGTCGCGCAGGGTGGTGGTGTAGCCCTCGACGCGGTCGATGCTGGAAGGGATGTCCGCGCTGCCGACCATGAATGCCGATGAACTAATTCCCATATATTTTGGAAGACCCGACGTAAATGGACCGAGCTGGATTCACATCGCAGATCTTGTTCCCGCTGTCGTTTCATTTCATGGCAATCAACTCGAACATCCGAATAGGTAAGCGCTCATGGTGCCGGGCAACGGGCACCCACGGGCGAACTCCGAACACCGGCAAGGATGCGGCCGGAGAAATCGCGCGGCCCTGAGTCCACCTGGAAGAAGACTTGCAGGTCCAAACCAGCGGTGGCTGCCGGCGAATCCTTCAACGGCCGGAAGGCATTCATCGAAGTCAATCGGGCCAGATCGCCCGCCCGCCCCCGCGGCGCGCCCAGATCGAGTGACAGGTCGAGTGAACGTCCGAGCGGTTGGCCATCCAGCGTCTCCTTTCCCAAGGCGCGCCACGCCTCCAGATTGGCGACGGGTTTCTTGCCAATCCGCGCCAGCGTGGCGCCCGCGCCGCAATAGGCATTTCCTTGGAACACGATGCCGGGATGGTCTTCCACCAACCGCACCAGGGGAACACCGTCAGAGCCGATGAACAAATTGTTCCAGAAGCGCACGCCGATCTTTCGGCTCTCCACCGCCACCACGCAGTCGGCGAGGTCGTTGGTGCGCGTCATGATCACCGTGTTGTGATAGACCTGTACGCCAGTCATGCCGTTGCCGCTGTTGCCCAGGCAAATGCCGCCGTATTGGCGGTTCCGGCGCGCGTCATTCTCGCTCACGTTCCAACGAACCACGTTCCCGCGATCCGCGTGCGGCGCGCCAGCATAGGTATAGACCAGGAATCCGGCGCCGTCGTTGTCGTGGCTGTAGTTGTATTGCAGCACGCATTCGATGCTGCCGCCGTCCAGATCGAACCCATCCCCATCGGCGGCCCGCGTGCGGTTGCGGAAGGATTCGCATTCCTGGATGACCACCCGTCGGGCCACGGCCGTCCAGATGCCGCACGGACCGCCGGGGGCGTCGTGGCAAAGCGCGCCGTTCTCGTAAGCGACGCAGCGTTCGACCAGACCACCGTCGCAATCCTCCACCAGAATGCCGCTGCCGGAATGGTTCTCGTGGTAGAGCGGGTCGCCGGGATTCTCAAAGACGCGGCAATCGGCGATGTGAATCCTGGCGTTGGCGTAATTCGTGGCTTTGGCATCC
>JBBRBM010000355.1:0-2202 GCA_038205745.1 Verrucomicrobiota bacterium
CGCCGCCAGCCCGCCCTGACGCGGGAGCATAGGACGCGGATTGGATTTGAACTTCAGCCAGGCGCGAGCGCTTACATTTCACGCCTCCAACGCTGCCGCAATCCCCACCTTCCGCCTAGCTGGTTTGGCCGGACGGATACATTTCACTGCGGTCGGCGGCGGTGATGTGGTGCTGAGCAACTTGGTTGGTTCGACGTTCTTTCAGTTGAAGACGGATGCGAGTGCCGGCCCGCATGTCTTGCGGATCAACCATGCCACTTCGCCTAACGGCGAATGGATCAAGTTCAGCGACTTCCGCGTGTTCCCGATTGCGGCGCGGAGCGCCTCGAAAGTCGCTGTGCTGGGTGATCGCTCGGGTGGCTTCAACGCGACGTACGGCACGGCTGTGGATAACGCATTGCTCGCTGCCGTTGCCGACACGAAGAACATCATCTGCATGGGTGATGCTGCGGAAACCGGTGTCACCTACGCCACGGCGAATGATGCGTTGAAGACCGCCATCATCGCTGGAGGCGGAAAGATTTATCCGTGCAACGGCAACCACGATTGGGACGGCACGAACGAGAACACGTATCCGACTTACTTCGATCTTGGCAGTAACAACAACGCCGCCAAGTTCTATTACTCCGTGGTCCTCGGCGAAATGGAGTTCTTCGTCATCAACGACAACCCCGAGGACACGGACAATGCCGGCGGCATCAACGCGACTGCTGCTGCGTTGCAGGCTTCGACGATGGGCCAATGGATCTTGAACAAGATCGCCACGTCCACGGCGCGCTGGAAAATCGCGGTGATTCATCATCCCGTTTACTCGTCCAGCGCGGCGAACAGCGGCTACGCGTCGAACCGTTGGAACTGGTTGGGGCTCGGCATTCACCTGGTGCTTCAGTCGCACAACCACGGCATCGAACGCATCAACAAGGACGGGATTTACTTCTTCACCTGCGCGATGGGCGGCGGCTCGCATCACGGCTGGAGCACCAAACTCGCGGAGACGGAGTTCCGTGTGGAGAACGCGGCGACGTACGGCTTCTTGAAGCTCCACGACTCTGCGAACGAACTCGTGCTCGAATATTTCGACACGGCTCAACTCCTTCTCGATCGCGTGAAAATTTTGCGCACCTGACGTATGGCACTCGCACTCATCAAGGAAGATGGCAGCGGCAAAGTGGATGCGAACAGCTACGCGGATGTGGCGGATGGTGATGCGCCCCATGAAGCGCATCTTTACGCGACGGATTGGACGGGTGCGAGCACGCCGACGAAGACGACCGCGCTGGTTTTCGCCACGCGATTGATTGATGCGCACTACCAGTTCCGCGGGTTCAAGGCACACGACGCACAGGCACTGCTATGGCCGCGTGAGTTCGCCCGCGATGACGACGCGCTCCGTGTGTCCGGCTTGGGTGGACTGATTTCGCGCGACGAATACTTCGACAGCAACGTTGTTCCGAAACTGCTGCGTGACGCGACGATCGAGACCGCACGTGAGTTCATCAAAGCCAATCGCGCCGATGATCCCGACGGCGAAGGACTGGCCTCGATGTCCATCAGCGGCACGCTGAGCATGACGTTCAATAAGAGTGACCGTCCTCCTGTGATCCCGCACGTCGCACAAGCGATGCTTTCGAAGCTTGGTGACTATTTGAGTCGCGGCGGTGGCACCGCACGCCTGGTGGGAACATGAGCCTGAACCTTCCCATGCTGACAAAGCGCGCCGTGGCCGCAGTGTTCCGGCTTGGACCGCCATTAGTGCGCGAAGGCGTGTTCGTTCGTCCGCAAACAAACGCCGCTTCTGAAGTGAGCGCGAGTTGCAAAGTCATCGGCACGCATGTCGTGTCTGGATTTTACCTTGGGCTCGCGCCGGTCACACCGGGAACGGAGAACCTTTTGATTCGTGCGAGTGATCTGACTGCCATCGGGGCGCCAGGCGCGGGCGATTACTTCGTCGAGAACACGAGCGGGCTGCGTCGCAACGTTCAAGCATCGCGTCTCGATCCATCCGGCGAGTTCTACGTGTTTCAATGTGTTCGTTCCATCGACGAAGACTGGGGTGATCTCGCCGCACACACCGTCTCCGAAGATTTTGGCGATCTCATGCCGGCAACGGCTTTTGAGGATCGCATGAACCTCAACTGAACCAATTATGCCAAAACAAGTTCGACTCCGACGCGGCACGACAGCACAACACAGCACCTTCAC
>JBBRBM010000356.1:0-1891 GCA_038205745.1 Verrucomicrobiota bacterium
GTCGCTGCGTCGTGTCGTGTTCCGTCATGGAAAAAGTTTTCACAATGGCGGCTGGTTCGATGCGAGCGCGGGCCAACCGAAGGTGCAAATTAAACGCGACGCAAACGCATCTTGGGAAACCATCGGAGAGTTGGCCGACTATCCCGCCACGACCGCGACGACCAGCGGCAAACTCAAGCCCGGCCAATCGTTCACGGTGAAATTGAACGAGCCAATGTCAGCCGTCGCGGTGCGAGTCGTCGGGAAACCCGCCAGCGGCGACAACGCGCAACAGGCTTTCGCATCCTGCGCTGAGTTGCAGGCGTTCAGCGAATAGAGGAATGAGTCCACGCCAGATGACTTTTCTCAATGTTATCGTCCGAAGAATGCGGCAACCTTCACGTATGCAATCCCGGAATTTCGTCCACTGGTGCCTCGTGGCTTCACAGGTTGTTCTCGCCCTCGCCTTCACGACTGCGTCGCGCGGCGCGGAGACACCCTCTCCAGGTGCGGCGGGTTGGCGGCTCGTATGGGCGGATGAGTTCGACACGAATGGATTGCCGGACAAAACGAAGTGGCGTTACGAAAATGGTTTTGTCCGGAACAACGAGTTGCAGTTCTACACGCAGGATCGTCTTGAGAACGCGCGTGTTGAAAACGGAATGCTGATCATCGAAGGGCGCAAGGAACGTTTTTCCAATCCCAGCTACAAGCCCGGCGGCGACGTGAAGAGGCGATCGAACGCAGAGTTCGCCGACTACACCGCGGCGAGCATCACGACGCAGGGCAAAGCGAGCTTTCTCTATGGCCGCATCGAAGTGCGCGCGAAGTTGCCGCACGGCAACGGCGTGTGGCCGGCCATCTGGATGATGGGAACGAATCGCACGGTCGGCTGGCCGCGCTGTGGCGAGACGGACATCATGGAATTTGTGGGCAAGGATCCGAATCGTGTCCACGCGACGATGCACTTCTCGAAGGACGGGAAGCACGCGTCGAAAGGCGACCTTCTGGTCACCACCGCGCCATACAACGACTTTCACGTTTACGCGATGAATTGGTTTCCCGATCGGATGGAGTTCTATTTCGATCAGCAAAAATATTTCACCTTCGACGTGAACCTCGCTGGCGCCGGACCTGAAAACCCATTCCGCAAGCACCAGTACTTGCTCATGAACCTCGCGCTCGGCGGCGCGTGGGGTGGTCCGATGGACGACGCGGTGTTGCCACAGAAATTCGTGATCGATTACGTGCGGGTTTACGAGGCTGCGGTGAAGTAGTTTTTGATCGTTATGATAACACGAGCTTTGAGTTTCCTTGCGGCGGTTTCGCTGTTCACTGCGATGCCGTTGTTCGCCGCCGAACCTGTGAAGATCATCCTCGACGTCGATTTGGCCGAGGACGTGGACGACGCCGGCGCGCTGGCCGTGCTGCACGCGCTGGCCGATCGCGGCGAAGCGGAAATCCTCGCCACGATGGTATCGTCGAAAAACGAATGGGTCGCGCCCTGCCTCGACGCGATCAACACCTATTACGGCCGGCCTGACGTGCCGATCGGTTACCAGCGCGGGCATCAATACGGTTACATGAACAGCAAGGATCCGAATCGCGAGACGGGTTCGAAATACGCCGGGCCTGTCGCGAAGAATTTTCCGCACGATCTCCAGCGCAGCAGCGATGCGCCGGATGCGACCGAGGTGTTTCGCAAAGTTCTCGCCGCGCAACCGGACGGCAGCGTGACGATCGTAAGCGTGGGCTTCCTCACCAACCTGAGAAACCTCCTCGACTCGCGCCCCGACCAGCACAGCAAGTTGAACGGCGAAGCGCTGGTGAAACAGAAGGTGAGGCAGTGGGTGTGCATGGGCGGGATTTTTCCCGGCGGAAGATTTCCCGACGGCGGCGGCGAGTACAATGT
>JBBRBM010000357.1:0-1874 GCA_038205745.1 Verrucomicrobiota bacterium
GTTTCCGGTGAGCGTGACCCACGCCGTGGCCGGCGTGCGATTCGGGCTGCCCCTTGGCATCGCCCTGGTTTCATTGTCCATCGTGATTCAGCTGCTCGCCAGTTATGGGTTGGTAAAACTGGCTCCCAAGCTGTTCGCCCGCCGTCTGGAGTCCCTGCGCAAGCGCTTGCCAAAAGGTGCGCACACGCCCGTGACGCAATTCACCATGCTGCTCCCGGGCGTTCCGTATTTCGCGCAAAACTACGTCCTTCCGGTGATCGGAGTGCCGCTCGGCACCTACATGCTCTGGAGCGTACCCATCCACATCGTCCGATCGATCGTGGGCATCGCGTTCGGCGACATGAGCGACGACCTTTCACCGCTGCGCATCGCCGGGTTCGTCACTTACTTCGTGGTAATTACCCTGGCGTGTACATGGGCTTTCCGACGGCTGCAGGCACAAATGAAAGGTCCACGACCAAAGGCAGGTGGTCGGAAGCGACCCGCGTAAGCTCGTTACGCGGCACATAAACGCGCTGCACTTCGAACCGCGGCGACATGAAAATATGGTCCAAGCGCACGAAAGGTCGCATCGAGCTGAAGGTGCTGAGCGGCCGATGACCGGACTGCGCCGCCTGAACGTCCCGCAATCGCGCCGCCGCCAGGCCATACGGTTTGCTCCCTGGAGTGAGATTGAAATCTCCGCATAAGAGGATCAATTCGTCATCGGAAAGCCCGCCAAGCCATTCGTCGCTTAGGATCATCTTCATCTGCAGCCATCGTTCATACGGACCGAGCCCGAGATGGGTGGTCACGATATTCACGATGTGGCCGTTGACATGCACACGCGCCCACAACGCCGAACGCGGCTCCTTCCACCAGCCTTTGGGATCTTGGGGGAGCAAGGCGCGTTTCACGACTTCGACCGGCCAGCGACTCAGCAAGGCGTGGCCATAGTGTTCCTCGCCGCGCGTGATGGTTGGGCAAAACACCACATGCATCCCGAGCTGTTGGGCAATCATCGCACCCTGATCTTCCACACGGGAACGCCTCCGCCCGAGGTCAACTTCCTGCAGCGCCACCAAGTCGGCCGCCTGCGCATGGATCACGCGCGCCACCCGCCTCGGCGAAACGCGGCCGTCCATGCCTCCGCAGCCATGCACGTTGTACGTCATGAGTCTCAGCCCGCGCTGCGCGACCGGTCCGACTGACACGGCGTCCAGCTCTGCGCGGCCCAGATAACTCCGCGCGGCCTGTCGAAGTGCCGAGGGCCTCACGAAATCATCCGTCCCCGCCGGCAGCGGGGTGCGAATCGGCAACAGCAGGAAGCCTTGGCTCTCGTCTGGTGCAAAACCGCCGTGGGCGCCGCGTTCTGGCGCGAAACTCCACGAGCCGTCCCAAGGGCTCCAGCCGATGAGAATCAAATCGCCCGCATCCGGAATCCCGCTAAACGTCACCAAGTCGCGGGCGATTTCCTCCCGCAATGCCGGCGGATGTGGCAGCAGTGCAGGGACTTCGTCCGGCACCCGCGTTTCACCCCGCGAGTGGAACCAGGTGATTTCGCCATTCTCTGCCCGCACGATCACGCCCGGTACGTGGCGCTGCTGGACGAGCCTAACCGCCAGCGCCCGGCGTTGCTCGTCCGTTTTCGGTTCGGCAAAATAAACATGGCCGACGGGTCCCATCGCGGCGACGACGAAGGTCTTCCCTTCTTCAAACGTGAGCTGTTCTTCCGCCCGCTGACGCTCGATCCGCCCACGGTTACGCGCACCCCGTGACAACCACGTCGACGCTTCCACCGGACGTTGGGAACGGGCGCGCCGCGCGAGTTCCTTCTGTCGCGACATTTCAAGGCAATCGCCGACCGCCGCTTCGATGCCTCCCTCGAAGACATC
>JBBRBM010000358.1:0-1769 GCA_038205745.1 Verrucomicrobiota bacterium
GCCGCCAGCCCGCCCTGACGCGGGAGCATAGGACGCGGATTGGATTTGAACTTCAGCCAGGCGCGAGCGCTTACATTTCACGCCTCCAACGCTGCCGCAATCCCCACCTTCCGCCTAGCTGGTTTGGCCGGACGGATACCGTTGAACAATTCGCGGATCTCATTCTCAAACTCGGCCAACGCCATCGCTCGATGAACGATGTCGCCGAGCACGACGATCTCTCGCGGATCGTAATCACGCTGAAGTTCCTGCAAGCGGGCGAGCGTGTCGTTGGCGGGCATGATCGGCATCAATTGCCCTTTCAACCGATGCGCCCGCGCGTAGCCGAGATGCAGGTCAGCGACGGCAAGCACGCGCTCGTTCGGAAACCATGCCGCGCGTCGCGCGTCGAGCGTGAGATCGGTGCTGATTTGCAAACACGTGTGACTCACGATGCGACGGTTGCTCCTTCAATCTTGCTCCACCACAAATTGAACAACCGCTCCGAAGTTTCGCGCGGATTTTCCACCAGCAGAGCCTCCTTAATCTTGGTGACGAAGAGCGCGAACGACAGCGGGGGAACACGATCGATCGGACGAATGCGCATCGGCTTCGTCGCGGCGACGGTGAGGAACGCGATTGCGCCATCGATGTCGATGTAGGTGTGGACTGCGTCGCGTTTGGCTTCACGCATCAGCACGTGGTCAGGTTCGTATTGCTGGAGCACGTTGAAGATGACTTCGGAAGACCACTGAAGTTTGCGGACGGACTTCCGCTCACCGAAGTAGTTGCGGTAAACCATCATTCCCGCCTGCGCGGCATTGCGGAAATGATACTTGAGCAAGTGCGAGCGCGAGAGTGACTCATCAAGGTCACGCGCGAAATTCTCGATCGAAAGAAGCTGTGGCAATTGTTCGCTCGTGAAGTGCTGCTCGGGTGTGACGGTGAGAACGAAGCCGTAATCGTCTGGTGTGGCAACTGCATTGCCCCCGCGCAATCGACTGAGCCGTTGAGCGACCACGCGTGACAGCGCTTCGTTCGCGGCGCGTCCGACGAGGGTGTGAAAAAAGTAGTGACGCGACGGCTGAGCGAATCTTTGCCGTGCTTGTGCAATGCGCTTCTTCGGGCTCGCACCCACCAGTGCCGTTTCCTCGGCGCCGGAGAACAACAATTCTTCCACCAGTAAGAAATCAGACGTCGGGATTTCCGAAATTTCGTGCTGCGCGGAATGGATGCGACAGATGATCTCAGCATTCGTGCGACCGCAGTCGAGACGAGTGGCGATCCAGGCGGCGAGTTCGTCATTACAATGTGCCCCTGGCGTCTCGCCGGGTTTAGCGTTGGAACCCGGCAAGATGCCGGGGGCACTTTCGAGGCGCTCCCGAACCTCCGTGCGAAACTTTACGATCTCCTCCGCCACTTTATTGGTGGGCGGCATCTTGTTGGCGTTCCAGCGCGGAACGGTCGGCGTCGCGTGCTTCGCGTCAGCGACAAAGCATTCCATCGAGCCAACGCGTTCCAATTTCACCGCGCGGCCTGCGATGATGAAAACATCGCCGGGCTGGAGATTGCGCAGGAAGCTTTCCTCGACGGACCCGAGCGTGCGCCGCTTCATGCGCAAGGCCACCATTCCTTCGCTGGGAATCACACCCATGTTCTGCAACAGGTCGCGACGAACGGTTCCGGTCTTCGTCTCGAAGCCCTCGTCGTCGAGATGAATTTTGCCAAACACTTCGGTGTATTGCTGGCGCAGCGCTTTGCCGCCACCGGCGAGGAAATCGAGCACGTCA
>JBBRBM010000359.1:0-1567 GCA_038205745.1 Verrucomicrobiota bacterium
GCCAACGACTGGGCTGTGCGGGCAGCACGCGAGGCAATGGACCCGGTGGAGAAATTGAAAAGCCAGTTGAAGGTGAGCAACATCGCCGAGGTGCAATACCAACTTGAATTGGCCAAGCGAGAACCTTCACTCCAGGACGCAACCCAGCCTGCGCCAGCGCTTCGATGACCGCTCTCATGCCGATCATGGTCGTCGTGAGCAGGGCAGACATCGCGACGATCTGCGCGTTCTTCTCGCGCGCCGCGGCGACGAGTTTTTCCGCGCCGACATTCGTGCCGAGGTCGGTCACTTCGAAGCCGCCGCCTTCGAGCATCGCGGCAACGAGAGCCCGCGCACCACCGCATCGTAGAGTTCCTGAAATTCGCCCATGAACCGACGTGTTGTTTTCGAGAGCGTGACTGAGATGCGTGCGCATCGCGTTGATTTCGGTCAACGAGATACGTGCGATCCACAAGACTTTTCCGTGCAGTTGCCCGGATCACATCCTGCAACAAGCCCGTGATGCGCTGACAATTGCGTTCCCTTTCTTGCCCTGGATTGGCTTTAATGAGTCCGGCACATTGGAAGCTCAGTGCTTTGCGAGGGACCAAATGAAAACAACGCTGGCAGCCGCGGAAATCGCGATCGTCGTTCCGGTTTACAACGAGGAGGGAAACGTCCTCGCGCTGGCGGAAGAAATTCACAGCGCGATGGAACATGTGCCGCGCCGGTACGAATTGGTCTTCGTGGACGATGCGAGCACAGACGGAACATGGGAACAAATCAGCACCGCTCGCGGGCGGGATGAGCGCGTGCGGGGATTGCGGCACGAGCGCAACGCCGGTCAAAGCGCCGCGTTGTGGACAGGGATCACCAATACGCAAAGCACGATTCTGGTCACGCTGGATGGCGACCGACAAAATGACCCGGCAGATTTACCGCGACTGCTGGAGTCCTTAGGCAAGTGCGATTTCGTATGCGGCGTTCGCGCAAAGCGTCACGATAATTGGCTGCGGCGCTTTTCCGCGAAGGTGGCCCGCTCGGCGCGTCGAAGCGTTTTGAAAATCGACTTTTGCGATACCGGCTGCGCGTTCCGCGCTTTCAAGCGTGAATGTCTGGATGGGATATTTCCGTTTAATGGAGTGCATCGGTTTCTCCCTGTGCTCGTCCATGCCAATGGAGTGATGACGACGGAGATCGACATCAACCATCGTCCGCGTGTCGCCGGGCAATCGAAATACGGATTGTGGAATCGGCTCTGGCGCGGAATTTACGATCTGTTTGCAATCGCGTGGTACCAGAAGCGGCTTCTTCCGAAAAACAACGTGACGGAACTCGGCCCGCGGCGCGTGGCAGAGCCCGCTCGGGAACGGCGGACGCCTGAGCCTGCGCGCGATTCGGAGATGCATCTCGTCCAGCCTTAGAAACCGTCGCGTGCGGGACGCTGCGTTTCGCTCAATCTCCGTAGTTGAACGGGTCAGAGAACCGCACGTCGCTCGTCAGATTCGTGTCGCTCAAGGTCTTGAGGAACGCCACCAGCGCCGCTTTCTGCAAAGTTGTCAGATTGAGGCGGCGAACTGCGCCAGGC